>NZ_CP147913.1:1874000-2186333 GCF_037414475.1 Myxococcus stipitatus
CCCAGAGCAGTTCAGGCTCATGGGGACACGCACGAAGAAGGACGCCACCGGCAAGTCGCAGGAATACCTGGTCCTGCACAAGCTCGAGCTCACCCAGGAGCCCGTCCCCTTGCGAACAGAACAGCCGCCCCGTGGCTACCCCATCCGGAGCCGTCCGCTCAGCGCGGCCCCCCAGCTGAGCGTGCCCCAGGACCACGAGCTCCTGGTGCCCATGAGCAAGGCCGACAACATCACCTTCACCTTCAACACGGGCACCCATGCCCCGAGCGGCCGGCACACGTACTCACTGGGGGCCATGCGCTACGACTCGTTCCTCCTGACTCCGACGCAACCCGCGAGGACGATGGACGTCCCGCTGCAGTCCCTCGGCAAGGTCGAGGCACGACTCCACGGACGTGAGCTGGAAGGCGTCTTCACCCTCGAGGCCACCGAGAAGGGCGGACTGCAAGCCACCGGCATGGACCAGAATGGACACACCGGCACGCGCGCCATCCAGCCCTCCGACGTCGCGGGCCGCTACGTCCTGGTCCCCGCCCCCGACTTCGGAGGCGAAGTCGCGCTGGATGCCTTCCACTTCCACGAGGCAGTGGCCCGCGCCACCGCGGTCAAGAAGCCCACGGAGGGCTCGCACCCCATCTCCGACCCGCTCATCGGCACGCTGCCCTCGACGGTCCGCGCGCAGGTCGACCAAGGCACCGCCTCGCTCCAACACATCCAGAAACTGCTGGAGGACCCGGCCGCCCACGGCCCGGTGACACTCTTCAACGTCGACCTCGGCATCGGCGGAAAAGGCGCGACGGAGGAAGGCAACCAGAAGGCCCAGGCTGTCCTGGACGCACTGGTCGCCTACCGGAGCCGCAACCCCGACGCGCCCATGCAGGTCATCGCCGACGAGCGGATGTGGAACAACCGCGAGATGAACAAGGAGCTGACGACCCGCCTCCAGGATGCAGGCATCGACATCGTCTTTCCGCGCACCACGGCCAAGCCCCGCATCAACCACTCCAAGGGCGCCTGCGTCGGAGACCGCGTGGTGCTCACCACCGCAGCGGTCGTCCCCAAGACCACGACCAAGTCGGACGTCACCACCGAGCTGCCCCCCAAGGCCGCCGGCCTCTACCGCGAGTACCTCAACCTCACCTTCAAGACCGGGGACTTCTCCGCGGAGGACAAGTCGAAGCTCGAGTCAATCGTCGCGGACCTCGCGAAGCACGGCGTTGTGGCCAACGACCCCATGACGAAACGCCCATACGCGGCGCGAGCCATGGACGGACTCATCACCGGAGCCACGCGCAGCCTGCGCTTCACCGGCAGCGAGCTGAAGGACCTGGACACCACCCACAAGTTCATCGAACAGGCGAAGGCTGGGGTCCAGGTGCTCATCCAGTACCGGGAGATCGACCCGCGTTCGGAGGCCTTGCTGAAGGTGGCCATGCGGGAGCTCCCCAACCTGAAGCTGGAGAAGGTCGACGACTGGAAGCCCTACCCGCACTTCAACGCCCTCATCGCGGACGAGTCGCAGGCCTACGTGGGCACTGCCTATCTCTGGCCCAACCAGCTCTCCATGGCCCACCATGGGCTCTCCCATGAGAGCGGCGTGGTGCTGGGAGACGACGCCGTGAAGGACCTGCTGCGGCAGTTCGACGAGTTGGAAGCACAGACGCGTCCCGCCTGAGCCCTCACGACACGCTTCGCCCGGGCTCACACCTGGGCGCGGACCTTCGCGAGGACCAGCCTGTCGCCGTCCAGGACGAACTCCAGCCGGCCGCGACCGCGTTCGTCCTCCAGGTACCGCGGCAGCCTCACGTCACCGCGGCCCGAACGGGACACCACGGTGCACCACCACGTCCGGCGCAGACTCGTGAAGCCCGCGTTCTCCAACCGGCGGGAGACGCTCCCCCGCTTCGGCGCCAGGTGGCTGTACGCGAGGCCCCCCTCGGAGGCTGTCCATCGATACGCGAAGAAGGGGCTCAGTCCATACACCAGGGGAAACGCAAAGAGAGACAGGGCGAACAACGAGCCCCACAGCACCACAACGGGCCTCCCACTGTCCTCGCCCGGGAATCCCATCAGCGGCGCGAAGAGCAACACGGTGCAGGCCACAACCGAGAGCACCGCGCCCCCCAGTCTGAGCCAGCGGGCCGAGGGATTCCGCCCATTCATCACAGTTGCCCTTGGAGTGCTCATTCATCCGGAATGCTATCGCATTCCAGGTCCAAATGGACTCTCCCAGGCAAACAGCATCGAGGCACGAACGTCGTCACGGCACGGTAACATTCGAGGGAGTCCGGCGACTCGAAGGCCCGCCCCCCACCGCCATTCCTGCACGGAGGACTCCCGATGAAGTCCCTCAGCTGTCTCGTCATTCTCGGCGCCACCCTCACCACCGGTTGCGCCAGCAGCAACCTGATGGCCATGTCCCAACGAACCGGGAAGATTTTTCCCAACCTCGCCGGGGGGTGCCCGGTGCGGTTCGAAAACCTCTCATACCTCGAAGCCTTCGCGCGGTTCGAACAGGTGGGACTGGTCACCCTCTCTGGCGCCACGACCCAACCCCAGTCCTGGGAGGGCGAAACCAAAGAGAAGCTCTGGCCCAAGGTCTGCGAGATTGGCGGCACCATCGTCACGATGAACGCCGCAACCAATCCTGGCTACACCGTCAACGGCCAGGGCATGGGCGTGATTCAGTTCATGGTCTGGCGCGAAGTCGAAGCCCAACAAGAGCGTCCCGTCAAAACCAAGAGCAAGGACGAGCTGACCCTCTGACCGGATCTCATGGGCGCGGCATCTGCCCAGGAGGGGACCGCCTTGCTCGGCTCCCCTCGCCGCCGCCCCATGGTGCTCGAGTCCTCAGTCTCCCCTGCGCGAAATCTGGGACAGCGCTTCGGTGCTGGAGCGCAACAGCTCGCGGGCCCGTGCCAGGCGAACCTCCGACAGGTACGCCACCACGGTGTGGACGGTAGCCTCGAGGAAGGGCCGGCGCAGGTTGCGCGGACTCAGCCCACATCACGGACCTGACCGCCGCGAACGAAGGCCCCATCGTGGCCTCCGCGCGCGAAATCTCACGCGGCCGCAAGCTGGCCACCAACGACGTGCGCGTGCTCGACTCCGAGGAGCGGCAGAGCTCCGCCTTCCAGGCAACCGCCTATTCGCGGTGAAGGCATGTCCCACGCAGGCCCGCCGGCCCCCGCACGCCCGCATCCTCCCCCTTCGAAGGGCCGACCCCAAACCCCATGGACTTGACTATTCAAGTGATGACTTGAACACTTGAAAACATGACGACGCCTCACCGGCACTTCAAGGACGCCATCTACGAACAGTTCGCGCGGGTCGGGAAGGCCGTGTCGGCGCCGAAGCGGCTCGAGCTGTTGGACCTGCTCAGCCAGAGCCCCCGCACGGTCGAGGCGCTCGCGGAGCAGGCCGCCATCTCGGTGGCGAACGCGTCGCAGCACTTGCAGGTGCTGCGCGCGGCCCGGCTCGTGGAGGCCGACAAGAAGGGCCTCTTCGTCGAGTACCGCCTCGCCGACGCGGAGGTCGGCCGGTTCTTCCTCTCGCTGAGAGGGCTCGCCAAGGCCCGCCTGGCGGAAATCAACCAGGTCACCCGCGAATACTTCGAGGAGCGAGGGGCCATGGAGGCCGTCGGAGGAGACGACCTCCTGCGGCGCGTGCGGGCGGGCGAGCTCACGGTGCTCGACGTGCGCCCACCCGAGGAGTACCGCGCGGGCCACATCCCCGGGGCCCTCTCCATTCCCCTCGGCGAGCTCAAGGCCCGCCTCAAGGAGCTGCCCAAGGCCCGGGAGGTCGTCGCGTACTGCCGTGGCCCCTACTGCGTGATGGCGCTCGAGGCCGTCGCGTTCCTCCGCAAGAAGGGCTTCAAGGCCCACCGCATGGAGCAAGGTGTCAACGACTGGCGGGCCCGTGGCTGGCGCGTCGAGAGCGAAGAAGTGTCCCCATGATGCACGGCCCCCCTCGCTTGGAGCGCAACCTCCGCGTCAACCGGGGACACGAGCGCGAGCAGCCATGAGTCACGTGCGCCTGGGCCTCCGCGAGAATCTGGGCCAGTTCTCCCTGCTCGTCCTCGTCAACGCCTTCGTGGGGGCGATGATTGGGATGGAGCGCACCCTCCTGCCCTCCATCGCGGAGCAGGAGTTCCGTCTGGCCGAGAAGTCGGCCGTGCTGTCGTTCATCCTCGTCTTCGGCCTGACGAAGGCGCTGACGAACTACCTGGCCGGACGGCTCTCGGACCGCTTCGGACGCAAGCAGGTCCTCGTCGCGGGGTGGCTCGTCGCGACGCCCGTTCCGTTCCTCCTCATGTGGGCGCCGACGTGGTCATGGATTCTCTTCGCGAACGTGCTGCTCGGGGTGAGCCAGGGCCTCACCTGGTCGACGACCGTCATCATGAAGATAGACCTCGCGGGCCCCCAGAAGCGCGGCCTCGCCATGGGGCTCAACGAGTTCGCCGGGTACTTCGCCGTCGCGGGGAGCGCCCTCGCGACGGGCTTCGTGGCCGCGCGCCATGGCCTGCGCCCGGAGCCCTTCTACATGGGGGTGGTCTTCGTCGCGCTCGGACTCCTGCTCTCGGTGTTCGCCGTGCGCGAGACGAAGCACCACGCCGCGCGCGAGAGCGCACTCTCACAGGCCGCACCCGAGAAGCCACTCAGCTCGCGCGAGGTCTTCGTTCGCACCAGCTTCAAGGACCGGGACCTCGCCTCGGTCTGCCAGGCGGGGCTCGTCAACAATCTCAATGACGGCATGGCCTGGGGACTCTTCCCGTGGGTCTATGCCGCCGCGGGCATGAGCCTCGCCGAGATAGGCATCCTCGCGGCCATCTACCCCGCCGTGTGGGGGCTGGGACAGCTCGTCACCGGGGCCTGGTCGGACCGGGTGGGACGCAAGGGTCTGATTGTCGCCGGGAAGGTGTCCCAGGCGCTCGGCATTGGCGTCATCGCCTTGGGCGGCACGTTCGGCGGGTTCGCGTCCGGCGCCGCGATGATTGGACTGGGCACCGCCATGGTCTACCCGACGCTGCTCGCGGCCGTCGGCGACGTGGCCCACCCCTCCTGGCGAGCCTCCGCCGTCGGCGTGTACCGGCTCTGGCGCGACAGCGGTTACGCGCTCGGCGCCATCCTGGCGGGCGTCATCGCGGACTCGTTTGGACTCGTGGCCGCGACCCTCGCCGTCGCCGCGTTGAACCTGGTATCGGGCCTCGAGGTGGCGCTCCGCCTCCGAGAACCCCTTCGACGCCCCGCCCTCTGACCTTCGCCATCCCGTCCACGATTGCGCGAGCCCGTCGCGGATGGTTTCGTGGCGACATGGCGAGACGATTGCGTTGGCTCGTGCCCCTGATGCTCCTGGGGGGATGCGCTCATCACCAGGTGGAGGCACCCCACGCGCAGCCACCCCCTCCCGCGAAGGCTCCAGCGGCCAAAGCCACGATGGTGTACCGGTTCGAGGGCATCGAGCTCTTCGGCACCCGCAAGTACACCCGCGAGGAGCTCCTGGCCCCCTATCTGGCGGAGCTGCCCACCGCGGGGACCCTGCTGGACATGGAGAAGGACGGCACGGCCTTCATCCAGGCCTTGGCGAAGGGCAAGGAAACGATTCAGTCGCGCCACGGCTTCGCGCTGATTCGCAACTCCGTCACCGCCTACGCCAAGGACATGACGTTGAGGGTCACGGTGGACGTGGTCGACCTCGGCGACGAGTGGCGCCTCGAGTATGCCCCCGCGCCCACGGGCTCGGTTCCCGAACCCGATGGACTGCTCGCCGCGTGGAGCACCTATCTCACGCGGATGTGGAAGCTCGTGAACACCGGCGTCATCTCGACCGAGGACACGGAGCCCTGCCGCGCCTTCCACTGTTTCTATGGCCCGGGTCACCCGGAGCTGATGCAGCTCGAGGCCCCCCTCCTGGCCGGAGTGCCCACGCACTTCGAGACCCTCGTGCGGATGGCCCACACCGACCAGGACCCGAAGAAGCGGGAGCAGGCCGCGTATCTGCTCGCCTATGGCCCCTCGCGGGAAGAGGTCGCTCGCGCGCTGGTGCCCTTGATGAGTGATTCGAACGAGGCACCACGCAACGCCGCGATGCGGGTCCTCTGGAGCGTGCAGGAGAAGGCGGACCGGCCGCTCGTCCCGCTCGAGAAGGTGCTGCGCGCCATCCACGGTCCGCTCATCAGCGACCGGAACAAGGCCGCGGGCCTCCTGGCGGCCCTCGTCTCCAAGGACACCTCACAGCGCGGCCTCATCCTCCATGAGACGGGAGAGGTGCTGCTGGAGATGGCCACGGCGAAGCAGGTCATCGAACGCAAACCCGCGCTCGACATCCTTCGGACCTTGTCGGGGAAGGACTTCGGCGAGGACCTCGCGAGCTGGCGCGCCTGGGTCCAGGAGACACGGGCGACACAGCCGCCCCGCGCGCCCTCGCCGAATCAGCGCTGAGCTACTCCGCCCGCGGCGCCCACAGCACGTTCACGACCTTCCACTGCCCGCTCCAGTGGGCCACGTGCAGATACTCCACGGTGTCCGCCGTCTGGACCTTCAGGAACGCGATGTTCTCGAACTGGTCCAGGATGACCACCTCGCGGTTCGGCCGCCGCGAGTGCCCGGCCGCGCCACACGCGCCATCCCGCGTGAGCAGCCACAGCGTCATCGCTGACTGGGACAGCAGCTTGCTCCGGCCGTTGGCCTGGACCACCACCGTGCGCCGGACCAGGTCCGGGTGCAGCGCCCGCTCCATGCGCCACTCGTCGCCCGAGGCCATGGCCTCCACGTAGTCCAGGGCCGGCCGTTTGATGACCGCCGCGTCCGCCACCACCGACTGCCCCGGCTTGGGCTTCAGCTCCCAGAGCACATTGAGAATCTTCCATTGCCCGTTCCACCGGGCCATCTGCATGTAGTCAATCCAGTCGCTCATCTCCACGCGGACCTGGGCCACGTTCTCGGACACGTCGAGAATCCGCACGTCCTTGAACCGCCGCTCCGGAGGTGTGCCCGTCCCGGAGCCCGCCGCCGTCGCGTCGCGCAGCGCCAGCGCGCTCATCTGCCCCAGCTCCGCGCGCCCCTCCGCGTCCTTCTGCACGATGCGCTTGGCCAGCTCCGGATGGAGCGAGCTGGCCATCTTCGCACCGTCCCCCTCGTACCAACCCTCCGCGTAGTTCAACGCCGTCCGCGTGATGGCCTCGCTCTCCGCGACGGACACCGAGGGCTGCTGCGCACCGGCCACGGTGGCCAGACAGATGAGCGCGAAACCAACGAACAGGGTTCTTCTCATTTCCTCACTCCAGGAATCGGGTTGGTCACAAATCCTTTGCGACCTCAACAAACCAGATTTTCAATAATCGATGATATTCAATTTATTCTCGAATTGCAGATAGTCACCCCTCCGGCACGCAGACTTCACTCATTCACGAAATAGATGCGGACTCAGTTCGTCCCGGAAAACGCGCATTGATGGTGAAAAAACCGAAAAATGCTTATGTTTCGTAACGAGACAAGCTCGCCTCGATGTCTCTTCCTGAAGCGTGAAGAGAGCCAGGCGCATTCGAGACCGGGGCGAATGAATCCCTCACACCCATCTTCCCGACTGAAAACGCACTCCAGCGCCGGCGTGGTGAAGCCAGAGGCCCGCCCGTGATGAGCGCTGACCGTGCGTGTCAGAAGACCCCGTTACCCTCCTGACCTTCGCTGCCCCAAAGGGGTTACGCGCACTGGGCCCACCCCAGGAGTAACCCCTCTGCGGACCGCGTGGCTCCTCCACTGAAGAGACACAGGCGAACATGAGCGACACCAATCCGCTGTTCTCATCTTCGAGCATGACCGAGCTGGCGCTCCGCCGGGCCGCGGAGCACCCGGAGCTTCGCGCCTATACGTTCCTCGTGGATGGAGAAGAAGAGGAGCTCCACTTCACCTACGCGGAGCTGGACCAGCGGGCGCGCACCATCGCCGGCTTCCTCCAGAGCCAGGGCGCACAAGGTGAGCGTGTCCTGCTGCTCTATCCCCCGGGGCTCGACTACGTCGCGGCCTTCGTCGGTTGCCTCTACGCGGGCGCGATTGCCGTACCCGCCTATCCGCCGGACCCGATGCGGCTGTCGCGCACGTTGCCCCGGCTGGAGGCGCTCATCGCGGATGCCGAGGCGCGCTTCGCGCTGACCACCGAGTTCATCCAAGGCATGTCCGGCGCGCTGGGTGAGCAGTCACCCCGGCTGGCCGCGCTCGCGTGGGTCGCCACGGACACGTTGGATGACAGCGCGGCCTCCGCCTGGAAGGCGCCCACCCTGTCTCCAGACTCACCGGCGTTCATCCAGTACACGTCCGGCTCCACGGGGACGCCGCGTGGGGTGATGCTGTCGCACCGCAACCTGCTCCACAACTCGGCGGCGATTCACCGCTGCTTCGAGCACTCCACCGAGAGCAAGGGCGTCATCTGGCTGCCGCCCTACCACGATATGGGGCTCATCGGCGGCGTGCTCCAGCCGCTCGCGGGCGGCTTCCCCGTCGTGCTCATGTCGCCCCTGGACTTCCTGCGCAAGCCCCTGCGCTGGCTCCAAGCCATCTCCCGTCACCGGGGCACCACGAGTGGCGGGCCGAACTTCGCCTTCGACCTCTGCCTGCGCAAGACGACGCCCGAGCAGCGCGCCGCGTTGGACTTGAGCTGCTGGGACGTGGCCTTCAACGGCGCCGAGCCCGTGCGCGCCGACACGATCCACCGCTTCGCCGAGCTGTTCGGCCCGAGCGGCTTCCGCAAGGAGGCGTTCTACCCCTGCTACGGGCTGGCCGAGGGGACGCTCATTGCCTCCGGCGGCCGCAAGTCCGTCCCGCCCATCATCCGCACCTTCGAGCAGGCCGCGCTGCTCAAGGGCGAGGCGGTGGAGGTCTCGAGCGAAGCCCCGCCGAGCGACGAGGCCCATCCCCACGTGGGCTGCGGCGTGAGCGTGCTGGACCAGGAGCTGCTCATCGCCGACCCCGACTCCGGGGTACCCCTGCCGCCGGGCCGCGTGGGTGAAATCTGGGTCACCGGGCAGAGCGTGGCGCAGGGCTACTGGCAGCAGCCGGAGCTGAGCGAGCGCACCTTCCGAGCCCGCCGCGGCGACACCGGCACGGGCGCCTGGCTGCGCACCGGGGATTTGGGGTTCCTGCTCGGCGGAGAGCTGTTCGTCACCGGCCGCATCAAGGACCTCATCATCCTGCGGGGCCGCAACCTTTATCCGCAGGACCTCGAGCGGAGCATCGAGGGGCTCCACCCCGCGCTTCGCCCCGGCTGTTGCGCGGCGTTCTCTGTGGACACGGGCGGCGAGGAGCGACTCGTGCTCGTCCATGAAGTGGACCCGGGCAAGCTGTCCGAGCCCGCGGCGCTGGTCGATGCGCTGCGGCAAGTCCTCGCGCTGAAGCACGAGGTGCATCTGCATGGCGTCGTCCTCATCGCGCCCGGCAGCATCCCCAAGACATCGAGCGGGAAGATTCAGCGCCGCGCGTGCCGCGCCATGTATCTGGCCGGTGAGCTGGAGGTCGTCACCCAGAGCGACGCCACGGAGCACGTGGCCTCCTCGGAGCCCACCGCCGACCAGCCCCTCCTGAGCCGCGAAGCGCTGCTCGCCGCCCCACGCGAGGAGCGTCCCCGGCTGCTCTCCGAGCACCTCCGTCAGCTCGTCTCCCGCGCGCTCAACGTTTCGCCCACCGCGCTCGACGCGGACCGGCCGCTCGCCGCGTTCGGCCTGGACTCGATGCACTCCATCGAGCTCAAGAGCGCCCTGGAAGATGGGCTCGGAGTCAGCCTGCCCGTCGCCGTCCTGCTCGATGGCGCGGGCTTGCGCCAGCTCACCCTGAAGGTGCTGGAGGAGCTCGACGCGCCCACCACCACGCTGCCTCCGCTGGAGCCCGTGGCCCGAGGCACCGACGTCGCGCTCTCGTTCGCGCAGGAGCGGCTGCTCTTCCTGGACCAGCTCTCCTCGGGGAACTCCGCGTACAACATCCCCGTCTCGGTGCTGCTGGAAGGGCGCCTGGACCTCGCGGCGCTCAGGCACAGCCTCTCCACCATCCTGGCGCGACACGAAGCACTCCGCGCCCGCTACCCATGGGTCGAGGGCCGCCGGGTGCAGGTGATTGCGCCACCGGACTCCGTCGACCCCTTCTCCGCGCCGGACGCGGTCGTCGACCTGTCGGCCCTGCCTGAAGGGAAGCGCGATGCGGCCGTCGACAGGCTCACCGCCGAGGAGGCGCGGCGCACGTTCGACCTGACCGCGGGCCCGCTGGTGCGCGTACGGCTGCTGCGGCTGGGCGCGGAGAGGCACCACCTGCTGCTCAACATCCACCACATCGTCTCGGACGGGTGGTCCATGGGTGTGCTCGTCCGGGAGCTGGGCGCGCTCTACGCCGCGTTCGTGGAGGGCAAGCCCTCTCCCCTTCCCCCCTTGCAGCTCCAGTACGCGGATTACGCCGTGTGGCAGCGGCGCTGGTTGGAGGCGGGCGGGCTGGAGTCCGAGGCCTCCTGGTGGAAGTCCCGGCTCACGGGGGCACCGCCGTTGATGGAGCTGCCCACGGACCGCCCGCGGCCCGCGAACCAGAGCTTCCTCGGCGCGCGGCATCACCTGGCGTTCCCGCCCACGCTCACCGCCGCGCTCAAGGCGCTGGGGCAGGCGGAGGGCGCCACGCTCTACATGACGCTGCTCGCGGGGTTCCTCGTCACGCTCCATGAGCGCACGGGCCGCGAGGACATCGTCGTGGGCACGGACGTGGCCAACCGCGAGCACGCGAAGGCCCAGGGGCTCATCGGACTCTTCGTCAACCAACTGGTGCTGCGCGCGGACCTCTCCGGCAACCCCACGTTCCAGCAGCTGCTGGGGCGCGTGCGCGAGCTGGCGCTCGGGGCCTACGCGCATCCGCACCTGCCCTTCGACAAGCTGGTGGAGGCACTGCGGCCTCCGAGAGACCCTCGCTACAACCCGCTGTTCCAGGTGATGTTCGTCCTGGAGAACGCGCCGCTGCCCAAGCTGGTGCTCCCCGGGCTCTCGCTGCGCATCCTGGAGGTCGACGACGGGGGCTCGCCCTTCGACCTGTCCGTCCTCCTCTCCGAGAGCGCGGGAGCGCTCGGCGGGGTGCTGCGCTACAGCACCGCCCTGTTCGACGCCGTCACCATGGCCCGCCTGGCGGAGTCCTACGGGGCCGTGCTGTCGGCGGTGACGGAGCGGCCCCACCTCACCCTCGCGGAGCTTCGCGGCGTCATCTCCGAGGTGGAGCGGCGGCGGCAGGCGACCCAGGCCGAGGCGCTGAAGGCGGTCCGCCAGGAGAAGTTCCGCAACACCCGCCGAAAGTCCGAGAACTGACATGACCAGCGCGTTCAAGAAGAAGGAGCTGCCCCTCGGAAAGAGGCGGCAAGTCGACACGTCTTCCGAGCCGTGGGTGAGCTTCGAGGAGCTGGCGCCCGGCGTCAGCCTGCCCCGGCTCGCCCGGCCCACGCTGCCGGGCATCGACCTGGCCGAGTGGGCTCGCGCCCATCGCCCCGTCATCGAGGCGCAGCTGAACCAGGCCGGCGCCATCTTGTTCCGAGGCTTCGGCATCCACTCCCCGGAGGCGATGAACCGCCTCATCCTGGGCATCTCCGAGTCGGCGCTGCCCTACGAGGAGCGCTCCTCTCCGCGCTCGCAGGTGAGCGGGAACATCTACACGTCCACGGACCATCCGCCCAGCGAGCGCATCTTCCTGCACAGCGAGCAGTCCTACAATCTCGCCTTCCCCAGGCACCTCTACTTCTGCTGCGTGACGCCGTCGTTGGAGGGAGGCGAGACACCGCTGGCCGACACGCGCCGCGTGTTCGAGCGCATCCCCGCGCCGGTTCGCGAGAGGTTCCTGGAGAAGGGCTACACGTACGTCCGCAACTTCGGGAGCAACTTCGGCCTCTCGTGGCAGACGGCGTTCCAGACGGACGACCCCGCCACCGTGGAAGCGTACTGTCGCCGCCACGGCATCGAGTTCGAGTGGCGCGACGGAAATCGGCTCCGCACGCGGCAGGTACGGCGCGTGGCCGCGCGGCACCCCGTCACCGGCGAGGCCACGTGGTTCAACCACGCCACGTTCTTCCACCTCTCGACGCTGCCGCGTGAGGTCGGCGCGGCGCTGCTCGCGGAGTTCGGCGAGGAGAACCTGCCCAACAACACGTACTACGGCGACGGCTCCCCCATCGAGCCGGAGGTGATGGAGACGCTGCGCGCCGCCTACGAGGCGGAGCAGGTGAGCTTCTCCTGGGAACGCGGCGACGCGCTCCTCGTCGAGAACACGCTGGCCGCGCACGCGCGCTCCTCGTTCGTGGGCCCCCGGCTGATTCTCGCGGGGATGGCCGCGCTCTTCGCGTGGGACGCCATGCCCGGTGTGACGCCGGCTCCGGACGCCGCCTAGCCCCACGTCACCACCCCCGCCCTTCCACACCCCCAAGGAGTCGTCCGTGTCATCGCCTTCCGGCTTCCGGCTCTCGCCGCAACAACTCCGTCTGTGGTCTCTCCAGAAGGAAGGACCCGCCTGGGCCTACCGCGCCCGCTGCGTCCTCGAGCTCGAGGGTGCGTTCGACGCGGCGAGCCTCGAGCACTCCGTGCGAGACCTCCTGGGCCGCCATGAAATCCTGAGGACCACGTACCACGCGCTGGCGGGAACGAGCACCGCCGTCCAGGCACCGGGAGAGGTCCCCGCGTCCGTCCTCACCCGGCATGACTGGAGCGGACTCTCCGAAGCGGAGCGGACCGCGAAGCTCGACGCGCTCCTCGCGCCCGTGGACGGGGACCTCTCCGTGTTCGCGCGGGCCGCGGCGCTCCACCTCGCCACCGTCGCGCCTCGCCAGCACCTGCTCGTGCTGGACCTTCCCTCGCTCTCCGCGGACTCGAGCACCTTGGGGCTCGTGGCGCGGGAGCTGGCCCAGGCCGTCGCCACCCGTGCCCAGGGCGGCGCGCTGCCCCCGGCCGACGTGCAGTACGCGGACGTCTCCGAGGTCTTCAACGAGGTCCTCGAGTCCGAGGACACCGCGGCGGGACGGCGGCACTGGCAGGAGCGGGACCTCTCGGCCCCACTCTCCGCGGCGTTGCCCACGCGTCAGTCCACGCCCGGCGCGCCCCCCTTCCAGCCCCGGCGCTCACACGTCACCCTCTCCGCCTCCACGCGGAGCGCCGTGGAGGCCGCGGCGGCGCGCCTCGACGTGTCCGTCCCGGCCTTCCTCCTCGCCGCCTGGCAGACGCTGCTGGGCCGCCTCTCCGGCCGCTCGGAGTGGACGGTGGCGGTCCGGTACGAGGGCCGCACATACGAAGGACTCGCCGATGCGGCGGGACAGTTCGAACGCTTCGTTCCTCTCCCGGTCGATTTCACGGAGCGCTCACGCTTCGGAGACTTCGCGCGGAGCGTCTCCCTCTCCCTCCAGGAAGGCGTCGAGTGGCAGGAGTACTTCGACGCCTCGCAGGCACTGCAGGGGCAGGACGGCAAGCTCCGTCACTTCCCCTTCGCCTTCGAGCACCTCGCGTGGCCGACGGAGATTCACGAGGGTGGGCTCACCATCCGCGTCCGCGCGATGGAGTCCCGCACGGAGCGCTTCGAACTGAAGCTGGCCGCCGTTGAGCGCGGCGAGCACCTCGAACTTCAGATCCACCACGACGCGAGCGCGTACACGGACGCGGAGGCCACCAGGCTCCTGGAGCGGTTGGAGACGCTCCTGGGCGCCGCATCCTCCGCCTCCGCCGTGGAGGACACGTTGGACGCGCTGCCCCTCCTCGGTGAGCGCGAGCTGCGGCAGCTCGAGGGCTTCAATCACACGGAGCGCCCGCGTCCTCCCGCCCGGTGCATCCACGAGCTGCTGGATGAACAGGCGCAGCGGACTCCCGACGCGGTGGCAGTCATCTTCGAGGACCAGCGCCTCACGTTCGCCGAGCTGTGCGCGAGGGCCAACCAACTCGCCCGGCACCTGCGCCGCGTCGGAGTGGGGCCGGAGACCCGCGTGGGGCTGCTGCTCGAGCGCTCCGTGGACGCGATGGTGGGCCTCTTCGGCATCCTCAAGGCCGGCGCCGCCTACGTGCCCATGGACGCGATGTATCCGCGCGAGCGCCTCGCCTCCATCCTCAAGCAATCCGATGCCCCCTTCCTGGTGACGCGCACCCCGCTCGGCGCGCTGCTGCCGGAGGGGCTCACCCGGTTGGTCCGGCTCGACGCCGACGCCGACGCCATCGCGCGTGAGCCGGACACGGCGCCGGAGCCGCTCGTGGGTCCGGACCACCTGGCCTACGTCCTCTTCACCTCCGGCTCCACGGGCCGCCCCAAGGGCGTGATGATTCAGCACCGCTCGGTGGTGAACCTGGCCGCGGCCCTCCAGGAGGCGGTCTACGGGAACCGAGCCCCTGGCCTCCGCGTGAGCGTCAACGCGCCGCTCGTGTTCGACGCCTCGGTGAAGCAGTGGATTCAACTCCTCCACGGCCACACGCTCCACATCATCCCGGAGGAGGTGCGCCCCGACGCGGGACGGCTGTGCGAGTACGTCCGCACGCACCGCCTGGACGTGCTGGACTGCACGCCCTCGCTCCTCGTCCCCCTCGTGGCGAAGGGCCTGGGCAGCGACCCGGAGAGCTCACCCTCACTGGTGCTGGTGGGGGGCGAGGCCATCGACGCGCGCACCTGGACGGAGCTGGCGCGGCGCGAGCGCACGCGCTTCGTCAACGTGTACGGCCCCACCGAATGCACGGTGGACGCGACGGCCTGCGCGGCCCACGAGTCGCTGGAGCCCACCATCGGCGGCCCGCTGGGAAACATGCGGGTGCACCTGTTGGACCGGCACCAGCGGCCGGTGCCCGTGGGCGCGGTGGGAGAGCTCTTCATCGGAGGAGCGGGCGTGGGCCGTGGCTATGCGAGCGCGCCGGAGCTGACGGCGGAGCGCTTCGTGCCGGACCCCTTCGGAGCTCCAGGCGCGCGGCTCTACCGCACGGGAGACCTGGGCCGCTTCCGCGAGGACGGCCGCGTCGACTTCCTGGGCCGCGCCGACCATCAGGTGAAGCTGCGCGGCTTCCGCATCGAGCTGGGCGAGATTGAATCGCTCATGCGGGTCCACCCCGAGGTCGGTGAGGGCGTGGTGGTGGTGCGCGAGACGGCGGCCGGCGACGCCCATCTGGCCGGTTACTTCGTACCTCGGCGCGGACTGCCCCCAGGCGCGCAGAACGCGGGCCGGGAGCTGGCCACCCAGCTCCGGGGCTTCCTGCGCGAGATGCTTCCCGAGTACATGGTGCCCTCCGCGCTCGTGCCGCTGGACCGGATGCCGCTCACGCGCAACGGCAAGCTGGACCGCGCGGCCCTGCCGGACCCGAAGGTGGTCCTCGCGGACGCGGCGCCCTACGTCGCCCCCGACAGCGGCGTGGAGACGACCATCGCGGACATCTGGCGCGAGGCGCTCAAGGTCGACCGCGTCGGACTGCACAGCAACTTCTTCGACCTCGGGGGGCACTCGCTCCTCATGGTCCAGGTCCACGAGAAGCTCTCGGCGGCGTTCGGACGGAGGCTCTCCATGGTGGAGCTCTTCCAGCACCCCACCGTCGCGTCGCTCTCGAAATACCTCCAGCAGACACAGCAGCCGGAAGCGGATGGACGCTCGCGTGAAGTCCAGGACGAGCGGGCCCGCAAGCAGCGTCAGGCGATGCAGCAACAGGCACAGGCCATCAAGGCAGGACGGGTGAAGCGATGAGCGTTGAGCAGGAGTCCACGCAGCTCGAGGGGATTGCAATCATTGGCATGGCGTGCCGGTTTCCGGGGGCCACCACCCTCGATGAGTTCTGGCAGAACCTCCGCGGAGGCGTCGAGTCCATCAAGTTCTTCTCGGACGAGGAGCTTGACCGGGCCGTCATCGACCCCGAGGAGCTCAAAGACCCGAAGTACGTCAAGGCCCGAGGCGTCCTCGAGGGCATCGAGCTCTTCGACGCGCGCTTCTTCGACTTCTCTCCGCGCGAGGCGGAAATCACCGACCCGCAGCAGCGCATCTTCATGGAAGCCGCGTGGGAGGCGTTGGAGCGGTCCGGTTATGACCCGTCCCGGTACGAGGGTCCCATCGGCGTGTACGCGGGCGCGGGCGCCAATGGATACCTGCTCAACAACCTGTCCTCCGCGGGTCACCTGACGGGGACGGTGAGCGCGTTCCAGGCCGTCATCCACAACAAGAACGACCACCTGGCCACGCGGGTGGCCTACAAGCTGAACCTCAAGGGTCCCGCGGTGACGGTCCAGACGGCGTGCTCCACGTCGCTGGTCGCGGTGATTCACGCGTGTCAGAGCCTGCTCAGCCACCAGTGCGACATGGCCCTGGCTGGCGGCGTCACCATCACCGTGCCGCAGAAGACGGGCTTCCTCTACAACGAGCGTGGCATCGGCTCTCCGGACGGCCACTGCCGGCCCTTCGACGCCAAGGCCCAGGGCACCGTGGGCGGCAGCGGCGCGGGGGTGGTGGTGCTCAAGCGTCTGGCGGACGCGGTGGCGGATGGTGACCGCATCCACGCGGTGATTCGCGGCGGCGCGCTCAACAACGACGGCTCCGACAAGGTCGGCTACACCGCGCCCAGCGTGGAGGGACAGGCGGAGGTCATCTCCATGGCCCAGGCCGTCGCCGGGGTCAGCGCCGATTCCATCTCCTACCTCGAGGCGCACGGCACGGGCACGCCCATGGGCGACCCGATTGAAATCCGCGCGCTCACCCAGGCCTTCCGCAGGGACACCGACAAGAAGGGCTTCTGTGCCGTCGGCGCGGTGAAGGGCAACGTAGGCCACCTGGACACGGCCGCGGGAGTCGCCGGCCTCATCAAGACGGTGCTCTCGCTGGAGCACAAGCAGCTGCCGCCCAGCCTGCACTTCGAGAAGCCCAACCCCGAAATCGACTTCGCGAGCAGCCCCTTCTACGTCAACGCCCGGCTGAGCGACTGGAACGCGCCCGCCCCCCGCCGCGCGGGCGTGAGCTCCTTCGGCCTGGGTGGCACCAACGCCCACGTCGTGCTCGAGGAGGCGCCGGAGCGGCGGGCCTCCACGCGGTCGCGTGACTTGCAGCTCCTGGTGCTGTCAGCCCGCACCGACGCGGCGCTCGAGGTGATGACCTCGCAGTTGGCCGAGCACCTCCAGAAGAACCCCACGCTCGACCTGGCGGACGTGGCCTACACGCTCCACTCCGGCCGCAAGGTGTTCGACCACCGGCGCTACCTGGTGTGCCGCGACACGCAGGACGCGGCCAGCGCGCTCGCCACGCTGTCCCCGGACCGCGTCATCACCCGCGTCCAGGAGCCGGTGAACCGGCCTGTCGTCTTCATGTTCCCCGGTCAGGGCTCGCAGCACCCGGGCATGGCGTCCGCGCTCTACAAGGCCGAGGCCGTGTTCCGGCGGGAGCTGGACCTGTGCCTCGAGGCACTCAAGAAGCGCCATGACCTGGACCTGCGCCCGCTGCTCATCGACGCGAGCCCCGACGACGCGCAGGCCGCGAAGAAGCTGGAGCAGACGGCCCTCACCCAGCCGGCGCTCTTCGCCGTCGAGTACGCGATGGCGAAGCTGCTCATGTCCTGGGGCCTCCAGCCCGCGTCGCTGATTGGCCACAGCGTGGGCGAGTACGTGGCCGCGTGTCTGGCCGGCGTGTTCTCGCTGGACGACGCGCTGGACCTGATTGCCCTGCGCGGCCGCCTCATGCAGGGCCTGCCCACGGGCGCCATGCTCTCGGTGCAGATGGCCGAGCGAGACCTGCTGCCGCTGCTGGGCAAGGGACTCGAGCTCGCCGCGGCCAACTCCACCGCCTCGTGTGTGGTGTCCGGCTCGGAAGCGGACATCGCCGCGTTGGAGAAGCAGCTCGCCGCCAAGGACGTGCTGTGCCGCCGGCTGCGCACCTCCCACGCGTTCCACTCCGCGATGATGGAGCCCATCCTCGCGCCGTTCCGCGACGCCGTGGCGAAGGTGCGCCGCTCCGCGCCGACGCTGAAAATCATCTCCAACCTCACGGGCACCTGGCTCACCCCGGCCCAGGCCGCGGACCCGGACTATTGGGCCCAACACCTGCGCCGCGCCGTCCGCTTCGCCGACGGGGTGGAGGAGTTGCTCAAGGAGCCGGAGGCGGTGCTGCTCGAGGTCGGTCCGGGCAAGGCGCTCCAGTCGCTCGCGCGCTGGCACCCGCGAAAGCAGCCGGGCCAGTCCATGCAGACCACCATGCCCGCGCCGGGAGACGCGACGCCGGGCCAGGAGTTCCTGCTCCGCACGCTGGGCAACCTGTGGCTGCTCGGGGTCACCACGCCCGACTACTTCGCCGGCGAGACGCGCCGCCGCGAGCAGCTCCCCACCTACCCCTTCGAGCGTCAGCGCTACTGGGTGGACATGCGCGCCCCCAGCCAGGGCAAGCGCGCGCAGCGCGGCTCCCTGGAGAAGCGCTCGGACCTCGCCTCCTGGTTCTACCTGCCGGTGTGGAAGGAGTCCGCGCCGCTCTTGTCCGCCGCGGCGGACGCGAGGAAGGGCCTGCCATGGCTCGTCTTCTCGGACCGCGCCGGGCTGGGCACGCGGCTCGCCGAGAAGCTTCGCGCGCTGGGCGGTGACGTGGTGGAGGTGCTCCAGGCGAAGGCGTTCCGCCGGACCAGCGCCAACACCTACGAGCTGAACCCCACGCGCCGCGAGGACTACGACTCGCTCCTCGCGGAGCTGTCCGCCGACAAGCGGCTGCCCGAGCGCATCGCCCACCTGTTCCCCATCACCACCGAGCCGGGCACCGCCTCCGACGACATCGTCGGGCGCTCCTTCTACAGCCTGCTCTTCCTCGCGCAGGCCCTGGGTGGCCAGAAGTTCGACAAGCCCCCGCGCCTGTTCTCGCTGACCAACGGCATGCAGGAGGTCATCGGCGGAGACCTCACCTCGCCGGAGCAGGCCACCGTGCTCGGGCCCACGCGGGTCATCCCGCGCGAGTACCCGAACGTGCGGATGCGCAGCGTGGACGTCATCCTGCCTCCCTCAGGCAGCGCGCAGCGTGAGCGCCTGGTGACGCTGCTCGCCGGGGAGTTCTTCGCGGAGTCCAACGACGTGGCCGTGGCCTACCGCAACGGCCGCCGCTGGGTGCAGGGCTTCGAGGACGTCCGGCTCGAGGACGGCCCCACGAACGCGGTGTCCCTGCGTCAGGGCGGCGTGTACCTCATCACGGGTGGCCTGGGTGGCATGGGCCTGGCGTTCGCCGAGGCGCTGGCCTCCGAGGCGAAGGCGAAGCTGGTGCTGCTCAACCGCACGGAGCTGCCGCCCCGCGCCGAGTGGTCTCGGTGGATGGAGCAGCACAGCCCGGACGACGCCACGAGCCGGAAGATTGCCGCGGTCCAGAAGCTCGAGGCGCGCGGCGCGGAGGTGCTCGTGCAGGCCGCCGACGTCACGGACCTGGAGCGCATGCGCGCGGTGGTGGCCGAGGCGCAGCGCCGCTTCGGCGCCCTCCACGGCGTCATCCACGCGGCGGGTGTCGCGGGGGGCGGCCTGATTCAGCTCAAGACGAAGGACGTGGCCGCGAAGGTCCTCGCACCCAAGGTGCTCGGCACGCAGGTGCTCGGCGCCGTGTTGGAGGGTGTGAAGCTGGACTTCCTCGTCGCCTGCTCGTCGCTCACGTGTGTCGTGGGCCGCTTCGGTCAGGTGGACTACACCTCCGCCAACGCGTTCATGGATGCCTTCGTGCGTGCGTACCAGGCCCGCACCGGCACCCACGCCGTCACCATCAACTGGGGCGCATGGGATGAGGTGGGCATGGCGGCGCGTCCGTCGCAGCAGGCGGACCAGGGCCGGCCCATGGGCCACCCGTTCCTCCAGCGCTGCCTGGTGGACACGCCCAAGCGGATGGTGTTCGCCACCGTCTTCGGCACGCCCGAGTCGGAGTGGGTCACCGACGAGCACCGCATCCTCAACAACCCCACCGTCCCCGGCGTGACGTACTTCGAGATGGTCCGCGCCGCCGTCGCCGAGCGCGCGCAGGGACGCATCATCGAAATCCACGACGCCTTCTTCCTCGCGCCGCTGCGTGTCCCGGGGAAGGAGACGCGCGAGGTGCGGCTCATCGTCGAGGAGGATGGCGACGGCTACCGCTGGGTGGTGCGCACCCTTCCCGCGGAGGGCTCCGCCAAGGGCGTGGACCACTCGGCCGGCCGCGTGCGCATCCTCGGGCCTCGCACGCCGAAGTTCATGGACCTGGAGGAGCTGCGCCGCCGGTGCGACCTGCCACAGCCGAGCTCGCTGGAGGCGGAGTACGAGCTGGAGCTGGGCCCTCGCTGGAAGAGCGTGCAGAGCATCTACCCCGGCAAGGGCGAGCTGCTCATGGTGTTGGAGATGCAGGCGGAGTTCGCCCCGGACTTCGAGAAGCTGCGCTTCCACCCCTCGCTCATCGACCGCACGTCGGGCATCGCCAAGAGCTTCCTGGCGGAGCACGGCTACTACCTGCCGCTGGGCTACAAGGTGCTGCGCATCCACGGCGAGCTGCCCGCGCGCGTCTACAGCTACGCGAAGCTGCGCGAGGAGAGCGACGACAAGGAGACGTTGTCCTTCGACGCGGTGATGATGGACGCGCAGGGCCGGGTGCTCGCGGAGGTGGAGCGGCTGACGCAGAAGCGCGTGAATGACCCGGCCGCGGAGCTCCGCGCGCTGGCCGCCGCGGCGAAGGAGGCCGCGCTGGCCCGGGCGGTGCCCACCGACGAGCGGCAGGAGATTCACTCCGCCGAAGGGGTGGCGGCGCTCCAGCGCATCCTCGGCACGCAAGTCACGCCGCAGGTGGTCGTCTCCGTGCGAGACCTCCAGGCCACCATCGACCACACCGACGAGGTGGTGCGCGAGCGCATCCTCGAGGCGGTGGGCGAGACGAGGACCTCGGGCGAGCTCAAGCCCCGGCCGAACCTCAAGGTGGCCTACATGGCCCCGCGCAACGAAATCGAGACGCGCATCTCCAGCGCGTGGCAGCAGGTGCTGGGCATCGACAAGGTGGGCATCCACGACAACTTCTTCGAGCTCGGCGGTGACTCCGTGCAGGCGATTCAAATCATCGCCAAGGGCACGCAGATGGGTCTCCAGCTCAGCCCGCAGCAGTTCTTCCAGTACTCCACCATCGCCGAGCTGTCGGAGATGATTTCCGGCGTCCTGGCGAAGCAGGCCGAGCAGGGCCCTGTCGTCGGCGCCGTCCCTCTGACGCCGCAACAGCGCCAGCTGATGGAGCGGGGGGCGTCACGCGCCGCGCGGACGGTGCTCCTCGACGTTCGAGAGGGTGCGCAGGCCGCGACGCTGTCCAAGGCGCTCGCGGATATCCTCACCCACCACGACGCGCTGCGCCTGCGCTTCACGCAGGGAATCGCGGGCTGGCAGCAGGCGGGCACACCTCCGGGCGGCGAGGTGCCGTTCACGGAGACGGACCTGCGCGCGCTCCCCGCGTCCGAGCTGCCTCCCGCGCTGTACGCCGCGGAGGAGAAGCTGCGCGCGTCGCTCGACGCGGGCACCGGTCCCCTGTTCGCGGCGACGCTCCTCCACCTCGGCGCGGGTCAGGGCAGCAAGCTGCTCCTCGCGGGGCATGAGCTGGCGGCGGATGTGTCGTCGTGGCGCATCCTCGTCGAGGACCTCGCCACGGCTACCCGCAAGCAGTCGGGCGCCAACGAGGGCCTGCGGCTGAAGACCACGTCGTTCAAGCAGTGGTCGGAGCGTCTGTCGGAAGAGGCCTCGGCCGAGTCCCTCCGCAAGGAGGAGGCGGCGTGGCTGGGCGGTCCCCGGGCCAGCGTCACGAAGCTGCCCTCGGAGCGCGCCAGCGGATCGATTCGCACCCACGTGACGACGTTGAACGCCGAGGAGACCCGGACCCTGGGCGAGCGGGTGGCGGGCACCTACCGCGCCGACCTCGCGGAGGCGCTGCTGGCCGCCCTGGCCCGCTCGCTGTCGAAGTGGACCGGTGGGCAGACGATGCTCATCGACTTCACCCAGGACGCGCGCGCGGCGATTGAAGGGCTGGACCTGTCGCGCACGGTGGGCTGCTTCGACGCGACCGCGCCGCTGCTGCTGGGAGTGCCTGCCTCCGGCGACGCGGCCGAGACGCTCAAGGGCGTCAAGGAGCGTGTCCGCCAGCTTCCCCGCAAGGGCATCGGCCACGGGTTGCTGCGCGAGGGCAAACACGCGGACCTCGCGGAGAAGCTCCGCGCACAGCCGCGCGCCGAGGTGTCCTTCCGGCACCTGGGCACGGAGCTCCCCGCCGAGGCGGCGCCCTTCACCGCCACGGGACGGGCGGTCTCCGAGCGCCGTGCCTCGGGCCACCTGCTCGAGGTGGAGAGCTTCGTCGCGGGCGGTCAGCTCCAGGTCCGCTTGAGCCACGACAGTGGCGCCATCTCCGAGGCCATCCTCGGGAAGGTCACCGAGGGGCTCCTCGCGGCGCTGCGCGAGCTGAGCACCGAAGGCCAGGGCAGCAAGGCCACGCTCTCCTCCGTGGACTTCCCGCTCGCGGGTCTCGACGACTCGCAGCTCGGCGCCCTGGCGGCCCTCATCGACGAGGCCGACGAGTCCTGACGCCGAGGACTCGCGGCTGACCTTGCTCCACCACCCACGCCCTCTTCTGAACGAGCGCCATGAAGAACGTCGACGATGTCTACCGGCTGTCCCCCATGCAGCAGGGGATTCTCTTCCACACGCTGGAGGCGGCCGGAACCGGGGCCTATGTCGAGCAGGTCTATTGGACCTGGCACGGCGTCATCGACATGGATGCGCTTCAGAAGGCCTGGGGCCAGGTGGTGGAGCGGCACAGCTCCCTGAGGACGGCGTTCTTCTGGGAGAAGCTGCCCGAGCCGCTCCAGGCAGTGCGGCGCAAGGTCACCGTCGCGCTGGAGCACCAGGACTGGCGGGACACTCCCGCCGAGGAGCAGCCGAAGCGCTTCAACGAGCTCTTGGAAACGGACCGGCGCCGCGGCTTCACGCTGTCGGCGGCGCCGCTCATGCGCCTGACGATGGTGCGGGTCGCCCCGGAGCAGCACCGCTGCATCGTCACGTACCACCACCTGGTCCTGGATGGCTGGTCCCTGCCCGTCTGCCTCCGGGAGATCTTCCTCTGCTACGACGCCCTCACGCGCGGAGAGCAGGCGGAGCTGGAGCCCGCGCGCCCCTATCGCGAGTACGTCGCGTGGCTGGGCAAGCAGGACAAGTCGGAGGCGGAAGCGCTATGGCGCGAGGCGCTCCGAGGCTTCGACACACCCACGCAGCTCGGCGTGGAGCGTGCGCTGAGCCGCACCTCGGGCGGTGAAGAGGTCTACGAAACGAGGACGCTGCGGCTGCCGTCCTCCGTGACGGAGAAGCTCGCGTCCTACACGCGTCAGCACCAGCTCACGCTCAGCACGCTCATCCAGGGTGCGTGGGCGCTGCTCCTGAGCCGCTACAGCGGCCAGCGGGACGTGGCCTTCGGCACGGTGGTGTCAGGCCGTCCGCCCAACCTGCCCGGCGTCGACACGATGATGGGCACGTTCATCAACACCCTGGTGGCGCGCGTGAAGCTGCCATCGGGGGAGCGACTGTTGCCGTGGCTCAAACAGCTCCAGGCGGAACAGTTGGAGGCGCGCCGCTTCGAGCACATCTCCCTGGTGGATGTGCAGGGCTGGAGTGAGATTCCTCGCGGCCAGCCACTGCTCCAGAGCATCGTCGTGCTGCAGAACCTCCCCCGGCGAGGCATGGCGTCCGCCCGGGGTCCCCGCCTGCGTGTGGAGGACTTCGCGCGAACGAACGAGCCCACGGGACTGCCGCTGAGCCTCCTCGTCTATCCGGACACGGAGCTGGAGCTGCTGGTCAACTACTCGGTCAGCCGCTTCGCCTCCTCCACCATCGACCGCATCCTCGGTCACCTGAGCAACATCTTGCGCGCGTTCTCCTCCGACCTCGAGCAGCACCTCGAGGACGTGTCGTTGTTGAGCGCGGAGGAGCGTCACCAGGTCCTGGAGACGTGGAACGACACGCGCGTGGACTATCCGCGCGACGCCACCGTCTCCCAGCTCTTCGAGGCCCAGGCCGCGCGCACGCCGGACGCCGTGGCCCTCCAGTTCCAGGGCGAGCACCTCACCTACCGGCAACTGGATGAGCGCTCCAATCAGCTCGCGTGGCACCTGCGTTCGCTCGGCGTCCGCCACGGCGCGCGCGTGGGCTTGAGCCTGGAGCGCTCGCTGGAGCTGGTCGTCGGCATCCTCGGCATCCTCAAGGCCGGCGGCACCTATGTCCCGGTGGACAGCGCCTATCCGCCGGAGCGCATCCACCTCATCCTCGAGGAGGCCTCGGTCTCCATCCTCCTCACCCAGGAGAAGCTGGCCGACGAGCTCCCGGTCCAAGGCACCTTCCTGCTCTGCCTCGACTCGGACTGGACACAGATTGCCTCGCGGCCCACCACCGCCGTGGAGTCGGACGCGGGTGGCGACTCGCTGGCCTACATCATGTTCACCTCCGGCTCCACGGGCCGGCCCAAGGGGGTCTCCATTCCCCACCGGGGCATCAGCCGCCTGGTGCTCGGCAGCACCTTCATCCGCTTCGGCGCGGAGCAGGTCTTCCTGCAACTGGCGCCCATCTCGTTCGACGCCTCCACGCTGGAGCTGTGGGGCGCGCTGTTGCACGGAGCCCGCCTCGTCATCTTCCCGCCGGGGAGCCCTTCCCTCCAGGAGCTGGGTGATGCGCTGGTGCGCGATGGCATCACCACGCTCTGGCTGACGGCGGCGCTGTTCGAGCAGATGGCGCTGCACCAGCCGCACGCCATCGCGCGGGTGTCGCAGCTCCTCGCGGGCGGTGATGTGCTGCCCCTGGTGCGCGTCCGGGAACACCTGTCGCGCGGCGCCAGCCTGGTCAACGGCTACGGCCCCACCGAGAGCACCACCTTCACCTGCTGCCACCCCGTCACCCCTGGCACCGAGCTGGGGACCTCCGTGCCCATTGGCCGCCCCATCGCCAACACGCAGGTGTTCGTGCTGGATGAGCGGCTCCAGCCCGTGCCCGTCGGTGTCCCCGGTGAGCTGTTCATCGGCGGCGATGGCCTGGCCCACGGCTACCTGCACCGCCCCGAGCTCACCGCGGAGCGCTTCATCCCGCACCCCTTCAGCATGACGCAGGGAGGGCGCCTCTACCGCACGGGCGACCGGGTGCGCTGGCGTGAGGACGGCACCATCGAGTTCATGGGGCGCCGGGACTTCCAGGTGAAGGTGCGCGGCTTCCGCATCGAGCTGGGCGAGATTGAAGCCGTGCTCCAGCAAGGCCCTGGCATCCAGGAGACCGTGGTGCTCGCGCGTGAGGACTCGCCCGGTGACAAGCGCCTGGTGGCCTACCTCGTCCCGTCGCCGGGCCACGACCTGGAGTCGCAGGCGGTCCGCGCGTGGCTGCAACAGAAGCTGCCCGAGTACATGATGCCGTCGGCGTTCGTCATGCTGGAGTCCTTCCCGCTGACGGCCAACGGGAAGGTGGACCGCAAGGCGCTGCCTCCGCCCGGCAACGAGCGCCCGGAGACGGGCACACACTTCGAGGCCCCGCGCAGTCCCACCGAGCAGGCCCTGGCCGACGTCTGGGGCGAGGTGCTGGGCGTGGGGACCGTCGGCATCGACGACAGCTTCTTCGACCTGGGTGGAGACTCCATCCGTGGGATTCAGGTGGTCGCGAAGCTGCGCGAGCGCGGCGTGAATCTGCCCATGGGGGACTTGCTGCAACACCCCACCATCCGCGAGCTGAGCGAGCGGGTCCAGGGCCCCGCGGAGAGCACGCCGCCGCCGTCCCTGGACGTCGCGCCCTTCAGCCTCATCTCCCAGAGCGACCGCGAGCGACTCCCCGAGGACGTGGAGGACGCCTACCCGCTCGCCGCGATGCAGACGGGCATGCTCTTCGAGAGCGCGCTCGAGACGGGCGCGGGTGTGTACCAGGACATGTTCAGCCTGCACCTGGAGGTGCCGCTGGACGAGCCGAAGCTGCGGCAGGTGCTGCGTGAGCTGGCCGCGCGTCACGCCATCCTGAGGACTTCATTCGACCTGGGCCGTTACGGCGAGCCGCTCCAGCTCGTCCACCGCGAGGTGGAGATTCCGCTCGCCATCGAGGATGTGCGGCACCTGTCCGCCGCCGAGCAGGATGCGCTCTTGCGAGAGCAGGAGGAGCGCGCGAGGAGGAGGCCCTTCGACTGGGACCGCGCGCCGCTGCTGCACATCACGCTTCACCGGCGCACGGACACGACGCTGCAGCTCACGCTCGTCTTCCACCACGCCATCTTCGACGGGTGGAGCCTCTCGACGCTGTTCGCGGAGATGTTCCAGCGCTACGCGGCGCTCTTGAAGGGTGGTGCGTCGCGCCCCGCCGAGCCGCTGTCGGTGGCCTACCGGCACTTCGTCGCGCTGGAGCGGGAGAGCCTCACCTCCGAGGGCAGCGAGCGCTACTGGAAGGACCGGCTTGCGGGAGTGGAGCTCACCGCGCCCAGGGCGCCAAGGCCTCAGGGTGAAGTGCCGGTGTTCCGTCAGCACAAGCTGCTCGTGCCGGAGCCGCTCCACCAGGCGCTGCGGAAGGTGGCCAGCGACACGGGAGTCCAGCTCAAGACCGTCCTGCTCGCCGCGCATCTGCGCGTGTGTGCCCTCCTCGAGGGAAGCGCCTCCGTGGTGACGGGCGTCGTGACCAACGGCCGTCCCGAGGTCCAGGACGGCGAGCGCGTGCTCGGCCTGTTCGTCAACAGCATGCCCTTCCCGATGACGTTGGCCGGAGGGACCTGGCTGGAGCTGATTCAAGAGGTGGGCAAGCAGGAGAAGGAGATGCTGCCGCACCGCCGCTACTCCATGGGCCAGCTGAAGCAGCACTTCGGCGGCCAGCGGCTGTTCCGCACACTCTTCAACTACACCCACTTCCACGTCGCGGGCAGCGTGTCCCGGCTGGAGGGTGTGCGCCTCCTGGAGGACATGCGGTTCACCGCGTGGATGGAGCTGCCGCTGGGCACGGCGTTCTCCGTCGACCCCGATACGTCGGAGCTGCACCTCCAGCTCGACAGCACGGTGACGGAGGAGGAGGCGGAGCAGACCGGGAAGGTCGGGCAGTACTACCTGCGCGCCCTCGAGGCCCTGACCTCCAACCCGCGCGGCCGCTACCTGGACACCCAGCTCCTGCCTGAAGCGGAACGGCGACAGGTGCTGGTCGACTGGAACGCCTCCACGGCATTCCCCGACGATGCCTGCATCCATCACCTCTTCCAGGCGCAGGTGGCTCGGACTCCCGACGCCACCGCCCTCGTCGTCGGCACGACGCGCCTCTCCTACCGGCAGCTCGATGCCCGCTCCAACCAGCTCGCCCATGCGCTCCGTGCTCGTGGCGTCGGGCCCGATGTTCGCGTCGCGGTCTGCCTCCACCGCACCGTGGACCTCGTCGTCTCTCTCCTCTCCATCCTCAAGGCCGACGGCGCCTACGTCCCTCTCGACCCCAACCACCCCTCCGACAGGCGCTCCTTCGTCCTCGCCGATTCCAAGGCTCACCTCCTCCTCACCCAAGAGTCCCTCCGGCACGAGTTCTCTTCTTCCGTCTCTGCCTTTTGTGTGGACTCCGAGGCGCGCCTCTTCGCCTCACTGCCCACCGGAGAGCCTCCTTCTTCGACCGCCCTCCCCTCCAATCTCGCCTACGTCCTCTACACCTCCGGCTCCACTGGCAGGCCCAAGGGTGTCTCTCTCGAGCACCGTAACTCCGTCTCCTTCCTCCGCTGGGCTCTGAGCGTCTTCTCTCCCCGGCAGCTCGCCGGCACCCTCGCCGCCACCTCCTTCACCTTCGACCTCTCCGTCTTCGAGCTCTTCGCCCCTCTCTCCTGTGGCGGCACTGTCTTCCTCGCGGACAACGCTCTCGCGCTGCCCTCTCTCCCCGCTCACGACGAAGTCACTCTCCTCAACACCGTCCCCTCCGCTGCCGCCGAGCTCGTTCGCTCCGGGGGGATTCCCTCCTCCGTCTCGACCATCAACCTCGCGGGCGAGCCCCTCCCCGGCGCACTCTCTCGCGCCCTCTTCCACCACTCGCCCGGACTCAACCTCTTCAACCTCTACGGGCCCACCGAAGACACCACCTACTCCACCTTCTCCCTCGTCTCCCCGGACTCAACGTCTGAGCCCACCATCGGCAAGCCTCTCGCCGGCTCTCAGGCCTTCATCCTCGACTCCTCTCTCCAGCCTCTTCCCATCGGTGTCCCAGGCGAACTCTTCCTCGCCGGAGCGGGCCTCGCTCGCGGCTACCTCTCTCGCCCAGACCTCACCGCCGAGCGCTTCATCCCCAATCCTTTCGGCATTCCCGGCGCTCGCATGTACCGCACCGGCGACCGCGTCCGCTGGCTCCC
Organism: Myxococcus stipitatus; assembly: GCF_037414475.1. The sequence continues at coordinate 1,902,300 of NZ_CP147913.1, forward strand.
CGACGGCCAGCTCGAGTACCTCGGCCGCATCGACTTCCAGGTGAAGCTGCGCGGCTTCCGCATCGAGCTCGGCGAAATCGAAGCCCTCCTCCACCAGCACCCTTCCGTCCACCAGGCCATCCTCCTCGCTCGTGAGGACATCCCCGGTGACAAGCGCCTCGTCGCCTACCTCTCTCCTCGCCCCGGCTCCTCTCTCGACGCTTCCGTCCTTCGCTCTTTCCTCAAGGACAAGCTGCCCGAGTACATGGTGCCCTCCGCCTTCGTCCTCCTTCCCGCGCTGCCCCTCAACCCCAACGGCAAGATTGACCGCAAGGCCCTCCCCGCTCCCGACGCCTCTCAGCACGCCTCGGCTGCGGCCTTCGTTGCTCCTCGCAATCCCACCGAAGCAACTCTCGCCTCGCTCTTCTCCGAGGTGCTTCGCGTCCCTCGCGTCGGTGCCCTCGACGACTTCTTCGCGCTTGGCGGCCACTCCCTGGTCGCCACCCAGGCGATCTTCCGCATCCGGACCGCCTTCGGGGTGGAACTCCCGCTGCGAGCACTCTTCGAGTCCCCCTCTGTCGCGCTCCTCGCTGAGCGCATCCAGTCCGCCGTTCGCAGCGCCCATCTCCCGCCCAAACCGCCGCTCAAGCCACGAGCGGCCTTGTCGCAAGACGATGCGCTCCCGCTGTCCTTCGCCCAGCAGCGGCTGTGGTTCCTTGATCAACTCTCACCAGGAAGTGCGTCGTACAACCTCCCAGTGGAGTTGAGGCTGACGGGAAGCCTCGACATCGAGGCACTTCGTCGAGCCTTCGAAGCACTCGTCGCCCGACATGAGACGCTGCGCACCACGTTCGTCCTGAGCGGCGAACAGCCCCTCCAGCGCATCCACGCATCCATCACCTGGACACTGCCCGTCGTCGACCTCTCGGCGCTCACGGGGCTCGAGCGTGACGACGCGGTCCGAGCCCATTCACACCAGGAGACTCAACGGCCTTTCGACCTGTCCACGGGCCCGCTGCTGCGCACCAGCCTCCTGCGTCTGGCCGATACCGAGCATGTGCTGCTCCTGACCATGCACCACATCGTCTCCGATGGCTGGTCCATGGGAGTCCTCGTGCGCGAGACGGCGGCGCTCTACGACGCCTTCCGCGCAGGCAATGCCCCCAAGTTGCCCGAGCTGCCCGTCCAGTACGCGGACTTCGCGGCCTGGCAGCGCTCCTGGCTCCAGGGCGCCGCACTCGACAACCAGGTGGACTACTGGCGGACCCAGCTCGCCACGCCCCCTGTTCTCGAGCTGCCCACCGACAGGCCACGTCCGCCCGTCCAGTCCTCCCACGGAGCCACCGTCCCGGTCCAGCTCCCGCAGAAGCTCTCCACTGCCGTCAAAGCCCTCGCGCAGCAGACCAGCGCCACGCCCTTCATGGTCCTGCTCGCCGGCCTCCAGGCGCTGCTCTCGCGCTACTCCGGGCAGGACGACATCTGCGTCGGCTCACCCATCGCGGGGCGCACGAGTTCGGAGACGGAGGGGCTCATCGGCTTCTTCGTCAACACCCTCGTCCTTCGCTCACGCGTCGATGAGAGCAAGTCCTTCCGCGAGCTGCTCGCCCAGGTACGCGCCACGACCCTGAGCGCCTACGAGCACCAGGATGTGCCGTTCGAGAAGCTCGTCGAGGCCCTCCAACCGCCGCGAGACCTCAGCCGCAATCCGTTCTTCCAGGTGATGCTCGCGCTCCAGAATGCCCCCGTGTCCGAGCTGGCACTTGAGGGGCTCGAGTTGCGTCCCGTGGAGTTCTCACACTCCACCGCCAAGTTCGACCTCACCCTGGCGCTCAGCGAGAACCAGGGACGATTCGAGGGCGCGTTCGAGTTCAACACCGACCTGTTCGACGGCGCCACCATCGAGCGCATGGCGGAGCACTTCACCACGCTGCTTGAGTCCGCTGTCTCCAGACCCGAGTCGCCGCTCGCCGCGCTCGAGCTGCTCCCCGCTCACGAGCGCCAACAGGTCTTGGTGAAGTGGAACGAGTCCACCGCGTTCCCCGACGATGCCTGCGTCCATCACCTCTTCCAGGCGCAGGTGGCCCGGACTCCCGACGCCACCGCCCTCGTCGTCGGTACGACGCGCCTGACCTACCGGCAGCTCGATGCCCGCGCCAACCAACTCGCCCACGCGCTCCGCGCTCGTGGCGTCGGGCCCGATGTCCGCGTCGCTGTCTGCCTCCACCGCACCGTGGACCTCGTCGTCGCTCTCCTCTCCATCCTCAAGGCCGACGGCGCCTATGTCCCTCTCGACCCGAACCACCCCTCCGACAGGCGCGCCTTCGTCCTCGCCGATTCCAAGGCGCATCTCCTCCTCACCCAAGAGTCCCTCCTCTCCACGACATCTGTTCCCTCCCTGTTCGTGGACTCCGAGGCGCACCTCTTCTCTTCACTGCCCACCGGAGAGCCTCCCTCTTCGGCCGCCATCCCCTCCAATCTCGCCTACGTCCTCTACACCTCCGGCTCCACTGGCAGGCCCAAGGGTGTCTCTCTCGAGCACCGCAACTCCGTCTCCTTCCTCCGCTGGGCTCTGAGCGTCTTCTCTCCCCAGCAGCTCGCCGGCACCCTCGCCGCAACCTCCTTCACCTTCGACCTCTCCGTCTTCGAGCTCTTCGCCCCTCTCTCCTGCGGCGGCACTGTCTTCCTCGCGGACAACGCTCTCGCGCTGCCCTCTCTCCCCGCTCGCGACGAAGTCACTCTCCTCAACACCGTCCCCTCCGCTGCCGCCGAGCTTGTTCGCTCCGGGGGGATTCCTTCCTCCGTCTCCACCATCAACCTCGCGGGTGAGCCCCTCCCCGGCGCACTCGCTCGTGCTCTCTTCCAGCACTCGCCCGGACTCAATCTCTTCAACCTCTACGGGCCCACCGAGGACACCACCTACTCCACCTTCTCCCTCGTCTCTCAAGACGCCACCTCAGAGCCCACCATCGGCAAGCCTCTCGCCGGCTCTCAGGCCTTCATCCTCGACTCCTCTCTCCAGCCTCTTCCCATCGGTGTCCCGGGAGAACTCTTCCTCGCGGGGTCGGGCCTCGCTCGTGGCTACCTCTCTCGCCCAGACCTCACCGCCGAGCGCTTCATCCCCAATCCTTTCGGTCCTCCCGGCACTCGCATGTACCGCACCGGCGACCGCGTCCGCTGGCTCCCCGACGGCCAGCTCGAGTACCTCGGCCGCATCGACTTCCAGGTGAAGCTGCGCGGCTTCCGCATCGAGCTCGGCGAAATCGAAGCCCTCCTCCACCAGCACCCTTCCGTCCACCAGGCCATCCTCCTCGCTCGTGAGGACGTCCCCGGTGACAAGCGCCTCGTCGCCTACCTCTCTCCTCGCCCCGGCTCCTCTCTCGACGCCTCCGTCCTTCGCTCTTTCCTCAAGGACAAGTTGCCCGAGTACATGGTGCCCTCCGCCTTCGTCCTCCTGCCCGCGCTGCCTCTCAACCCCAACGGCAAGATTGACCGCAAGGCGCTCCCTGCTCCCGACGCCTCTCAGCACTCGTCCTCGGGATTCATCGCCCCACGTAACCCCACCGAAGCAACCCTCACCGCCCTCTTCTCCGAGGTGCTTCGCGTCCCTCGCGTCGGTGCCCTCGACGACTTCTTCGCGCTCGGCGGACACTCCCTGCTCGCCACGCAGGTGCTCTTCCGCATCCGGACCGCCTTCGGAGTGGAACTCCCCCTGCGAGCACTCTTCGAGTCCCCCTCCGTCGCGCTCCTCGCTGAGCGCATCCAGTCCGCCACCCGGGGCGCCAGCTTCACCGCGAGAGTTCCACTGACGGCACTGCCACGACGGGACAACGCACTGCCGCTGTCTTTCGCGCAGCAGCGGTTGTGGTTCCTCGATCAACTCTCGCCAGGAGGTGTGTCGTACAACCTCCCAGTGGAGTTGAGGCTGACGGGAAGCCTCGACATCGAAGCACTTCGTCGAGCCTTCGAAGCACTCGTCGCCCGCCATGAGACGCTGCGCACCACGTTCGTCCTGAGCGGCGAGCAGCCCCTCCAGCGCATCCACGCATCCATCGCCTGGACACTGCCCGTCGTCGACCTCTCGGAGCTCACTCGTTCCGAGCGTGAGGACGCGGTCCGGACCCATGCGAATCAGGAGGCGCAACGTCCCTTCAATCTGTCCACGGGCCCTCTGCTGCGCACCAGCCTCCTGCGCCTGGCCGATGACGAGCACGTCCTGCTGCTGACCATGCACCACATCGTCTCCGATGGCTGGTCCATGGGAGTCCTCGTGCGTGAGGCAGCGGCGCTCTACGACGCCTTCCGCGCAGGCCATGTCCCCAAGTTGCCCGAGCTGACCGTCCAGTACGCCGACTTCGCGGCCTGGCAGCGCTCCTGGCTCCAGGGTGACGTGCTCGACACCCAAGTGAGCTACTGGCGCGCCCAGCTCACCTCTCCGCCCGTTCTTGAGTTGCCGACCGACAGGCCGCGTCTGCCCATCCAGTCCTTCCGCGGAGCCACCGTCCCGGTCGAGCTTCCTCAGAAGCTCTCCACATCCGTCAAAGCCCTCGCGCAGCAGACCGGCGCCACGCCCTTCATGGTCCTGCTCGCCGGCTTCCAGGCGCTGCTCTCGCGCTACTCCGGACAGGACGACATCTGCGTCGGTTCCCCCATCGCGGGACGCACGAGTTCGGAGACGGAAGGACTCATCGGCTTCTTCGTCAACACCCTCGTCCTTCGCTCACACATCGACGCGAGCACGTCCTTCCGCGAACTGCTCGCCCAGGTACGCGCCACCACGCTTGGGGCCTACGAGCATCAGGACGTGCCCTTCGAGAAGCTCGTCGAGGCCCTCCAACCGCCGCGAGACCTCAGCCGCAATCCGTTCTTCCAGGTGATGCTCTCCCTCCAGAACGCCCCTGTCTCCGAGCTTGCACTCGAGGGACTCGAGTTGCGTCCCATGGAGGCTACTCACTGCACCGCCAAGTTCGACCTCACCCTGGCCCTCAGCGAGAAGGCGGGGCGATTCGAAGGCGCGTTCGAGTTCAACACTGACCTGTTCGACAGCGCCACCATCGAGCGCATGGCGGAGCATCTACTCTCACTCCTCACCCACGCACTCGCGCGACCTCACCTGCCGCTCTCGTCGCTCAACCTGCTCACGCCCCACGAGAGAGAGCAGGTCCTCGTCCACTGGAACGCCTCCACGGCCTTCCCCGACGATGCCTGCGTCCATCACCTCTTCCAGGCGCAGGTGGCTCGGACTCCCGACGCCACCGCCCTCGTCGTCGGCACGACGCGCCTCTCCTACCGGCAGCTCGATGCCCGCGCCAACCAACTCGCCCATGCGCTCCGCGCTCGTGGCGTCGGGCCCGATGTCCGCGTCGCTGTCTGCCTCCACCGCACCGTGGACCTCGTCGTCTCTCTCCTCTCCATCCTCAAGGCCGACGGCGCCTACGTCCCTCTCGACCCTAACCACCCCTCCGACAGGCGCGCCTTCGTCCTCGCCGATTCCAAGGCTCACCTCCTCCTCACCCAAGAGTCCCTCCTCTCCACGACATCTGTTCCCTCCCTGTGCGTGGACTCCGAGGCGCACCTCTTCTCTTCACTGCCCACCGGAGAGCCTCCTTCTTCGGCCGCTCTCCCCTCCAACCTCGCCTACGTCCTCTACACCTCCGGCTCCACTGGCAGGCCCAAGGGCGTCTGTCTCGAGCACCGCAACTCCGTCTCCTTCCTCCGCTGGGCCCTGAGCGTCTTCTCTCCTCAGCAGCTCGCCGGCACCCTCGCCGCAACCTCCTTCACCTTCGACCTCTCCGTCTTCGAACTCTTCGCCCCTCTCTCCTGCGGCGGCACTGTCTTCCTCGCGGACAACGCTCTCGCGCTGCCCTCTCTCCCCGCTCGCGACGAAGTCACTCTCCTCAACACCGTCCCCTCCGCTGCCGCCGAGCTTGTTCGCTCCGGGGGGATTCCTTCCTCCGTCTCCACCATCAACCTCGCGGGTGAGCCCCTCCCCGGCGCACTCGCTCGTGCTCTCTTCCAGCACTCGCCCGGACTCAATCTCTTCAACCTCTACGGGCCCACCGAGGACACCACCTACTCCACCTTCTCCCTCGTCTCTCAAGACGCCACCTCAGAGCCCACCATCGGCAAGCCTCTCGCCGGCTCTCAGGCCTTCATCCTCGACTCCTCTCTCCAGCCTCTTCCCATCGGTGTCCCGGGAGAACTCTTCCTCGCGGGGTCGGGCCTCGCTCGTGGCTACCTCTCTCGCCCAGACCTCACCGCCGAGCGCTTCATCCCCAATCCTTTCGGTCCTCCCGGCACTCGCATGTACCGCACCGGCGACCGCGTCCGCTGGCTCCCCGACGGCCAGCTCGAGTACCTCGGCCGCATCGACTTCCAGGTGAAGCTGCGCGGCTTCCGCATCGAGCTCGGCGAAATCGAAGCCCTCCTCCACCAGCACCCTTCCGTCCACCAGGCCATCCTCCTCGCTCGTGAGGACGTCCCCGGTGACAAGCGCCTCGTCGCCTACCTCTCTCCTCGCCCCGGCTCCTCTCTCGACGCCTCCGTCCTTCGCTCTTTCCTCAAGGACAAGTTGCCCGAGTACATGGTGCCCTCCGCCTTCGTCCTCCTGCCCGCGCTGCCTCTCAACCCCAACGGCAAGATTGACCGCAAGGCGCTCCCTGCTCCCGACGCCTCTCAGCACTCGTCCTCGGGATTCATCGCCCCACGTAACCCCACCGAAGCAACCCTCACCGCCCTCTTCTCCGAGGTGCTTCGTGTCCCACGCGTTGGAGTCCACGACGACTTCTTCTCTCTCGGTGGGCACTCGCTCCTCGCGGTCCGGCTGATGGTGGAAATCGAGCGGCGCACGGGCCAGAAGCTGCCCATCTCGGCGCTCTTCACCCACTCCACCATCGAGCACCTCGCGGCCCTGGTGAGTGAACGAGGCACGGCGTCGTCCTCGCCGCTCGTGCCGCTCCAGCCCAAGGGCTCCCGTCCTCCGCTGTTCCTGGTCCACGCCATCGGAGGAAGTCCGCTGAGCTACGGCAAGTTGACGCACCTGCTCGGCGAAGAGCAGCCCGTCTACGCATTCCAAGCCCCAGGACTCGACGGCGCGCGAGAGCCCTTCGGCTCCATTCCCGAGATGGCCGCCGCATACATCGAGGCAATGCGCCGGGTTCAACCCCACGGCCCCTATCTGCTTGGCGGATGGTCCTTCGGAGGCGTCGTCGCCTTCGAGATGGCTCGGCAGCTCACCCGCGCCGGTGAGCGCGTCTCCCAGCTGTTCCTCATCGACAGCTGGGTCCCCGCCTTCGCGCCCGTCCCCGTCATCGCCGCGACCGATGACGCCTCGTTGCTGGCCTCGCTCGCGATGGACCTCGGGAGGATCCTCGGCAAGCCCTTCCCCATCTCCGCGGAGGAGCTGGCGCCCATGAGCCACGAAGCACGGCTCCATCGGGTGGTCGAGCGCGCCAGGAGCGCAGGCGCGGTGCCTCAAGGCATGCGCACCCAGGAGCTGGATGCCATCTTCAAGGTGTTCCGCGCCCACGGACACGCGCTCCTCCAGTACGTCCCGCCGCGCGACTACGCGGGGACGGTCTCTCTCGTCCGCCCCGAGCAGGGCATCCCGGTCCCCGCCTCGGACCCGACGGGAGGATGGGCCGCCGCCACCCTGTCACCGCCGCGTCTGTTCTCCCTGCCAGGGGACCACTACTCCCTGCTCACCGAGCCCCATGTCACGCGTCTCGGGGAGCTGCTTCGCGGCCTGCTCGAAACGGGCGATGTCGCGCTGACCGGATAGGCCCTTGGGAGCTGGTGTGAAGAACGTCGAGGACGTCTACCGCCTCTCGCCGATGCAGCAGGGGATTCTGTTCCACACGCTCCGGGCGCCAGAGACCGGGACGTATGTGGAGCAGATCTACTGGACCTGGCACGGTGAGCTCGAACTGGAACTGTTCCAGCGAGCCTGGCAGCACGTGGCGGAGCGGCACAGCGCGCTGCGCTCCGCCTTCTTCTGGGAGGGCCTGCCCGAGCCGGTTCAAGCCGTGCGTCGGAAGGTGCGGCTGCCCTGGGAGCTGCACGACTGGCAAGGAACAGCCGAGGCCAACTGGCAGCCGCGATTCGCGGAGCTGCTCGAAGCGGACAGGCGCCGGGGCTTCGTGCTCGCGTCGGCGCCGCTGCTGCGCCTCTACGCCGTCAAGCTCACGCCCGAGCGACACCTGTGCGCGCTGAGCTACCACCACCTGTTGATGGATGGATGGTCCGCGCCGCTGTGCCTCCAGGAAGTCCTGCGGCTCTACGACGCCTTCCACCGAGGTGACGACGCCGGGCTCGCACCCGCACGCCCCTTCCGCGACTACATCGCATGGCTGGACCGGCAGGATGTGTCCCAAGCCGAGCGTTTCTGGAAGCGAGCGCTCCAAGGCTTCACGACGCCCACCCCACTCGGAATGGAGCGAGCCCCGGGCCACGCGAGCACGAAGGAGACCTACGGCGTCCGAGCCCTCCGCCTCTCCACGGAGCTGAGCGGTCAGCTCGCGTCGCTCTCGCGGCGGCACCAGCTCACGCTGAGCACGCTGGTGCAAGGAGCCTGGGCCCTGCTGCTCAGCCGCTACAGCGGACTCGAGGATGTCGCCTTCGGAATGGTGACCTCTGGACGGCCACCCACGCTGCCGGGGGTCGAGGAGATGCTCGGCACCTTCATCAACACGGTGGCGACACGCGTGCGGGTGCCACCAGGAGCCTCGTTGGTCCCCTGGTTGAAGCAGCTCCAGGCGGAGCAGTTCGAGGCGCGGAGCCACGACTTCACCGCGCTCGTGGACGTGCACGGTTGGAGCGAGGTGCCGCGAGGACGGCCGCTGTTCGAGAGCATCATCATCTACGAGAACTTCCCCACGCCCGAGGGAGTCGCGAGCGTGAACGGTCGCTCGAGGGTGGATGGCTTCGCACGGACCGAGGGGAGGACGGGCTATCCCATCAGCCTCGTGGTGCTGCCCGAGGCCGCGCTCATGCTTCAAATCAACTATCAGGATGGCCGCTTCGAGGCCGCGGCCATCGAGCGAATGCTCGAGCACTTGCGAGCCCTGCTCCACTCCATCGCGGAGACGCCGGACCAGCGGCTCCGGGATATCGACATCCTCGATGCCACGGAGCGGGAGCGGCTGCTCGTCGAATGGAACGACACCGCCTCCGCCGCACCTCGGCCCTCGTCGGTCCACCAGCTCTTCGAAGCCCAGGCCGAGCGCACACCTCACGCCATCGCCGCCAAGATGGGTGAGCACCACCTGTCCTACGAGGAGCTCGACGCCCGAGCCAACCAGGTCGCGCACTTCCTGAGGGACAAGGGCGTGGGACCGGAGGTGCTGGTCGGCATCTACCTCCCGCGTTCGCTCGAGCTGCTCACCAGCCTGCTCGGCATTCTCAAGGTAGGGGGCGCCTATGTCCCGCTCGACCTCGCCTCACCACCGGAGCGATTGAGGAAGGTGCTGCGCGACTGCGGCGACCCGCTCGTCCTGACGAACACGAAGGCGCGGCCTGGGCTCCCAGCGGAGACCCGCGCGGTGTGTGTCGATGCCCACGAAGACGACCTCCGTGCGCGGCCAGCCTCCGCGCTGTACGCACATGTCCAAGCGGACAACCTCGCCTATGTCCTGTTCACATCGGGCTCCACGGGACGCCCCAAGGGCGTGATGGTTCCGCACCGAGGCGTCGTCAACTACCTCGAGTGGAGCAAGCGGGCCTACGCGGTGGAGGAAGGACAAGGGACACTCGTCCACTCGCCCCTGAGCTTCGACCTCACCGTGACATCGCTCTTCACCCCATGGCTCGCGGGGAAGACGGTGACACTCGTCGAGGAGCGCGAAGGAGGAGACACACTGGCCACGGCCCTCCGAGCCGAGCGAGCGCTCAGCCTGCTCAAGCTCACGCCCGCGCACCTGGAGCTGCTCTCACATCTCATCCCCACGGAAGAAGCAGAGGGGAAGACCCGGGCCTTCGTCATTGGAGGCGAGGCCCTGGGGGCCCGTCAGCTCCAGTTCTGGCGAACCTTCGCGCCCGGGACGCGGCTCATCAACGAGTACGGCCCCACCGAGACCGTCGTCGGGTGTTGCACCTACGAGGTCACCGGGCCGCAGGAGAACGGGACTGTCCCCATCGGCCGCCCCATCGCCAACACGCGTGTTCATGTCTTGGATACCCTGCTGCGGACCGTGCCCATCGGGCTTCCGGGTGAGCTGTATGTCGGAGGCGAAGGTGTCAGCCGAGGCTACCTCGGGCAGGCCGCGCAGACCGCCGAGCGCTACGTACCGGACCCGTTCAGCCACGAGCCCGGAGCGCGGCTCTACCGCACGGGAGACCAGGTCCGATGGAGGCCAGAAGGGCAGCTCGAGTACCTGGGCCGAATCGACTTCCAGCTCAAACTGCGGGGCTACCGCATCGAGCCCGGAGAAATCGAAGCCATCCTCCTGCGTGACGCACCCCTCCAGCATGCCCTCGTCGTGGTTCGCGAGGATGTGCCCGGAGACAAGCGGCTGGTGGCCTATCTCGTCCCCGCGCCAGGAGCGGTCATCGACACCGCCGCGCTGCGCGAGGGGCTCGTGGAGAAACTCCCCGAGTTCATGGTGCCCTCCACCTTCGTGGTGCTGGAGTCCTTTCCCCTCACGGCCAACGGCAAGGTCCATCGCGAAGCCCTGCCCGCGCCCGAGTCCACCCCGGCTCCGCACCGAGAGGCCCTCGCGGCACCCGGGTCGACCGAGGAGAAGCTCGTGTCCCTCTTCGCCGACATCCTGCGAGTGCCGAGGGTCGGCCTCCACGATGACTTCTTCGCACTGGGAGGCCACTCGTTGCTCGCGGTGCGCCTCATCGCGGAGATGGAACGGAGGATGGGGCGAAGGCTGCCGCTCGCCCTGCTCCACACCCACTCCACCGTCGAGCGCATCGCGGCCTTCATGAATGGCGGCGAAGCAGCCCCCGCCTCCTCGCTCATCACCCTTCAGCCCAAGGGCTCCCGTCCGCCGCTCTTCCTGGTGCACCCCATCGGGGGCAACTCGCTCTGCTACCTCCCGCTCTCGAGAGCACTCGGCCAGGACCAACCGCTCCACGCCTTCGAGGCCCCAGGGCTCGACGGCACACGTGAGCCCCTCGGCAACATCCCACGCATCGCGGCCACCTACGTCGCGCTGCTGCGCGAGCGTCACCCCCACGGCCCCTACTTGTTGGGCGGCTGGTCCATGGGCGGAGTCATCGCCTTCGAGATGGCCCGGCAGCTCACCCGCATCGGTGAGCGCGTGGCCCAGCTCCTCCTCTTCGACAGCTGGATTCCCGCGCTGTCCCCGCCGTCCGTCCCCAAGCCACCCCAGAACGAGGCCGAGGTCCTCTCGGCGCTCGCGCTCGAGTTCGGCCGAATGGCGGGCAAGCCACACACTCTCTCCACGAGCGAACTGGAGCCCCTCGACCCGACCGCGAGACTGGCGCTGATGCATCAGCGCGCCAGCGACGCCGGAGTCCTTCCTCCCGGGATGGGACAGCGGGAGCTCGGCATCGTGAACACCGTCATCCAGTCCCATTTGCGCGCGATGTTCCAATACCACCCGCCCCGGGACTACCCGGGTCCTCTCTCCCTCTTCCGTCCGATGCAGGGGCCACGCGTCCCGCCCTCGGACCCATCGGGCGGCTGGGCAGGACTCACGCTCACGCCGCTTCAGCTGCACGCCATTCCAGGCGACCACCACACGCTGCTCACCGAGCCGCATGTCCAGGTGCTCGCCGCCCTGCTCCAGCGCGTCCTGGGGCCGGCCCATCCCGAATCCCATCTCTCGTCCAAGAGGACATTGAACCCATGAAGAACGTCGAGGATGTCTACAAGCTGTCCCCCCTCCAACGAGAGCTCCTCGCGCGGGCACCGTCGTCGCCCGAACCCCGTGTCGAACACCTCTCCTGGAGCTTCCGGGGCGAACTGGATGAAGGAGCCCTGGAGGGCGCGCTGAAGGAGCTGGTGCGCCGGCACACCGCGCTGCGCACGGCCTTCTTCACCCAGGGCCTCGCGGAGCCCATGCAGGTGGTTCGCGCTCAGGTCGACCCCACGCTGGAGCGGCAGGACCTCACGGCGCTCCCGGAGGCGGAGCAGACCGCGCGCATCGAGCAGCACCTCGCCACGCAACGCGAGCGAGGACTGAACCTCATCGCCGCGCCGCTCGTCGGGCTGACGCTCTTCCGCACCTCGGCGGCCATGGGGACCCTCGTCTTCGGCTACAGCCCCCTGGTGCTGGACCGGGCCTCGGCGCGCATCTGCCTCAAGGAACTCTTCCAGCTCTACAAGGCCACGCGGGAGAAGTCGGAGGCGGGGCTCGAGCCGGGCCAGCCCTTCCGCAAGTACGTCGCCTGGTTGGAGCAGCAGGACCCGCGCGAAGCGGAGGTGCGCTTCCGTGAGGCCCTCCACGGACTCCAACCTTCGCGGCTTCCCGAGCGCACCGGCACGGACGAGACCCCGGGAACCTCCGCGTGGCTCACCCAGCAGCTCATCCTCTCCACCGCGGAGAGTGAGACGGTGCAGACCTTCGTTCGCAAGAACAAGGTGAGCCTGGGCACGCTGGCCCAGGCGGCCTGGGCGGTGTTGCTGCGCCGCCAGACGGGCGCCAGCGACACGAGCTTCGGCGTATACGTCACCGGTCGTCCCGAGGGGACACCGTGGAGTGACGTGCTGGTGGGAGGACTGGCGAACACGCTGCCCCGGCGCATCTCCGTCCCCTCCGAGGGCAACCTGCTGCGCTGGCTCCGAGGCCTCCATGCCGACCTGAGCGCCTGGCATTCCTCCGATGGCAGCTCGCCCAACCAGGTCCGTCAGTGGCTCGGCGTACCCGAGGGGGCTCCGCTCTTCCAGAGTGTCGTCTCCACCGAGGAGGTCGCCGAGGACGACGTGCTGGTGCCCCTCGCGCGCGGACTGGGCTTCCAGCTCCCGGCCGTTCCGCTCTCGGCGCCCACGCATCCCCTCTCCGTCAGCGTGGTGTCCGCGTCGCGAGTGTCGCTGCGGTTCACCTACGACACACGCCGCTTCGAATCCCTGTCCATCATCCACCTCACGGCGCAACTCCACTCGCTGCTGGTCGGCATGACCTCGCAGCCGGAGCAGGACCTCACCGCGCTGTTGCAAGCCACCGTGGAGCCCTTGCGCGCCACGGCCTCCTCGTCGCGAGAGCTGGGCCCTCGCGAGCTCCAGATGTTGCTCGCGCAGCACCCCGCCGTGCGCCAGGTCCGCGTGACGGAGGGACCGCGGGGGCTCGTGAGCCACGTCGTCCCCGCGCCTCGGCCGGGGGCGGGAAAGAAGCTCGACTTCAGCCTCTTCTTCTTCGCGGACGACGGTGGGGGCGAGGAGCGCTATCGCCTGTATCTGGAGGCGGGGAAGTTCGCGGACCAGAACGGCTTCTCGGCGGTGTGGTCGCCGGAGCGTCACTTCCACGAGCACGGAGGGCTCTACCCGAACCCCGCCGTGTTGAACGCCGCGCTGGCGACGGTGACGAAGAACGTGGGCCTGCGCGCGGGGAGCGTCGTGCTGCCGCTCCAGAGTCCGTTCCGCGTCGCCGAGGAGTGGTCCATCGTCGACAACCTCTCCAAGGGACGTGCGGGCATCTCCATCGCCTCCGGGTGGGTGCCCAACGATTTCGCCTTCGCTCCGGAGAACTATGCGAACAAGCGCGAGGTGATGTTCCGCAACCTGGACCTCGTCCAGCGCCTCTGGCGAGGTGAGTCCATCCCGGCGAAGGACGGCGTGGGCAATGACATCACGCTGCGCGTCTTCCCCCGGCCCGTCCAGGAGGCGCTGCCCATCTGGGTCACCTGCGCGGGAGGCGTGGACCTCTTCGAGAAGACGGGGCGCGACGGCTACCACATGTTGACGTCGCTGCTCGGCCAATCGCTCGAGGACGCGCTGCAGAAGACAGGCATCTACCAGACGCACCTGAGGAACGCGGGGCACGACCCATCCAAGCGGGTGGCCACGCTGATGATGCACACGTTCCTCGGGAAGGACACGCAGGAGGTGCTGCACAAGGTCCGCGAGCCGCTCACCCAGTACCTCGCCTCACACGTCCACCTCATGCAGACGATGGCCAAGAGCCTCAACCTCCAGGTGGACATCAACGAGCCGAAGTGGGTGCGCTACGTCGCCTCGTTCGCCTTCGAGCGCTACTACCGGACGGGAGCGCTGATTGGCACGCCCACCTCGTGTCTGCCCATGGTCGACCGACTCATCGAGGGCGGCGTCAACGAGGTCGCCTGCTTCATCGACTTCGGGGTGGAGACGGACGACGTCCTGGAGAGCCTCGTGCACCTGGCGGAGCTCAAGCGGCTGGTCGATGACGAGGCGCTGCGCACGCGCCATGTCCTCAATGAGTACCTCGACGAGCGCCTGCCCGGCGCACGTCCGGCGGTGACGTTCGACATGGTGGAGGCGCTGCCGGCCACGGCCTGACAGCCCCATCCGGGCGGGTCCTCGCGAGAATCTCCTCGCGAGGACTCAGGCGCCTGGCTCGTTCAGGAGCTTGCGCACGGTGTCCGCATAGAGCGCCACGTTCGACGGCTCCATCATGTCGAAGTGGGCGTTGACCCACCGCTTCTCGATATCGAACGGGTGGATGTGCAGCGAGCCCCCGACGAACGGACGCCACCGCTCCAAGGCCTCATTGCCTCGCACGGCGATGATGTCCACGCGGCCCGGGTACGGATAAGCGGGCCGATAGCGCGCGTTGAGCTGCTCACACCGGCGCGTGACGGCCAGGGCCCGCCGCGCTCCCGCGCCGTCGATGCCAGGGATGAGCAGCATCCGGTCCGCGGGGGCATGGTTCGCGAGCGCCAGCTCGACGAAGTAGTCCCACGCGCCGTGCTCATCCAGACGCGCGAACCGCTCCGAGTCAAAGGCCTCCGGGAAGGCCAGCTCCAGCATCGGTCCGATGCTGCGGGACTCTCCGGTGAGCAGGAAGGCGATGGCGAATCGCCAGACCGGGGTCTGCTGCTGGATGACCTTCATCATCGGCAGCACCGCGCGCAGCTTCGGGTTCGTCAGGGCCAGCCGGAACAAGGGCCGGATGAGCGCCAGCGTCGAGCGGGCCTTGAGCTGGAGCCAATGAGAGCGGGGCCCGCCCGTATCGAACATGACGAGGCGGGACACCACTTCGCCCTCCGTCAGGAGCAGCAACGCCATCTGGACGGCGACCTGACCGCCCAGGGACCAGCCGCCCAGCATGTACGGCCCCCGGGGCTGCACCTGCCGCAGGGCCGCGAGATAGTCCTCGGCCATCTGCTCCACGGTCATCTCCTCCGCGCCGCCCCTGAAGAGTTGCTGCGCCTGGAAGACATGCACCGGGCGCTCTTCGCCCAGCCGCCGGACCAGATTCACGTACGGGAAGGCCCAGCCCCCCGCGGCATGGACGAGGAAGAACGGCCTCCCCTCCCCCTTGCGCTGGAGCGTCACCAGCGGTGTGCCAGCCGCCCCTTCATCCCGCCGCAGGAGCTGCGCCTGACGCGCAATCGTATCCGCCGCGAGCAGCTCCGTGGCCTGGACGGACTTCGACAGGCGCCGCTCCACTTCCCCCGCGGCCCGAGTCGCCGACACGGAGTCCGCGCCCAGCTCCAGGAAGAGGTTGTCCTCCAGGCCGATGGGGCTGATGCCCAACACCTCTTCCCAGATCCACGCGAGCTGCCGCTCCCAGAGGTCCCGAGGCTCCACGAAGGGCCCGGCGTTCGCGGGACGGACTCGGGCTCGCACGGTGCGATGGGCCTCCCGCAACCGCTCCTGGTAGAGCTTGCGATTGGACGACCGGGAGAGCTTCCCCGAGGTGCTCTTGAGCAGCGCCCCCTGCTCGACGATGTCCACGTCCGCCACGGTGACGTTGAGCCGCGTCCACACCTTCTCGCGCAGCGTCCGCCGCAGCGCCTCGCGGTCGGTGTCCGCCCCTTCGGGCTCGAGCATCACGATGACGTCCTCGGTGCCCGCCACGTCATCGAAGAGGCCGAAGACAACGAGCCGTCCGGCCTTGATGCCCGGCACCTCTCCAGCCACCTCCTCCACGTCGCTGGGGTGGACGTTGTGTCCTCGGTGGATGATGAGGTCCTTGGCCCGGCCGGAGACATACAGCTCGCCCTCCGCCATGTAGCCAAGGTCTCCCGTCTTGTACCAGCCGTCCTCCGTGAAGGCGTCCAGCGAGAGGAGCCCCTCCACGCCGTAACCTGGAATGCGGCTCGAACCGCGCACCTGAATCTCACCCACGCGCCGCTCGCCCGGCGCACCGCCGATGCGCACCTCCATCTCCTCGAGGATGCGCCCGCAGGAGACGAACGTCAGCAACTCCGCCTCGGGAGTGCCCTCCGGCGCGGGAGCGGCGTGGTGCTCGGAGGAGACCGCGCGCGCCAGGACCCGGTCCACCCGGGCCGGACGGCCTGGCTCGGTCTGCGTGACGGCGAACGTCGTCTCCGCCATCGCGTAGCACGCGTGCAGGTGCTCCTCGCGAACGCCCCACTTCTCGAAGCGCCGCAGGAAGTGCTCGTGTGAGCGATGGCGCACCGGCTCGCTGCAATTGATGAACGCCCGGAGGGAGCCGAGGTCCAACCCCGCCAGGTCCGCGTCCTGGATGCGCTCCGCGCAGAGCTTGTAGGCGAAGTTGGGAAGCCAGACGAGCGAGGCCCGGTAGGTGGACATCGCCTGGAAGAGTGTCACCGGCTCGGCCAGCCACTCGAACGGAGACATGTGGACAGACAGGTGCCCCTGGTAGAGCGGCACCAGCAGACACGCCACCAACCCCATGTCGTGGTAGAGCGGCAACCAACTGACGACCCTGTCCGAGGCACTCAACTCCAGGGCCTTCGCGTAGGTGCGAGCCTGACTCGCCATCATCTCCCCGGTGATGCGCACGCACTTGCGCAGGCCCGTGGTGCCCGAGGAGAACTGCAGGAAGTCCATCGACGGTGCCGGCAGCGCCGCGACGGGGGCGGCCGCCAGGATGTCCTCGGGCGGGAACTCCACCACCTGGGAGGGAAGCCGCGCGCGAGTGACGACACCGGTGAACTCGCGCGAGGTGATGACCCACCGCGCGCCCGTGGACGACGCGATGGGGCGAAGCGTCTCGTGGAAGCGCTCCTCGCTCTGCTTGAGCGAGGGAAACGAGAGGATGGAAGGCAAAGCCCCCGCCGCCATCGCCCCCAGGAAGCCGAGGACCTCTTCATACGGCGAGGCGCTCAAGACGAAGACGATGTCCCCAGGCACGACCCCCGCCTGGACCAGCGCGGCGCCCATCGCCCCGATGCGCGACTGGAGCTTCGCCCAGGACAACTCCACGGGTGCTCCCGCACGGGACAAGAACACCAGGGCGCCTTCGTCGGGCCGCGAGGCCGCATGCAGCCCGATGCGCTCAATCAACGAGATGACAGGAGGGGCAGCCACTCCCCGCGCGAGGTTGCCAATCATTGGCCCAAGCTAACGACCCCACACCGCCGACTTCAAGGAACTACTTGTCTTACGATTAAAACAAGCGAAACGTGCTAACTTGAGAAAACCGCACGAACCCCACCATGCGAAGATTCCTGCTCATCTGCCTGGCGCAGTTTCTGTCCATGCTTGGCACGTACACCACGTCGTTCGGGTTGGGCGTCTGGCTCTACCAGAGCACGGGCTCCCTGACGCTCAACGCCTGGGTCTCACAGGCGGCCATCCTGCCGATGCTCCTGGTCGCGCCGCTCACCGGGGTCCTGGTGGACCGCTGGGGACCGCGCCGAGCGATGATGGTGGGTCATCTGGGAGCGGCCGTGGCGCCGTTGGTGTTGACGGTGCTGTATCGGATGGACGCGCTCCACGTCGCGGCCATTCTCGCCATGATTACGCTGGGGGCGCTCCTCACCTCGCTCCACTTCCCAGCGCAGTCCTTGGCGCTGACGTTGATGGTGCCCCAGGAGCAATACGGCCAGGCCAACGGGGTGATTCAGTTCTCCATCGCCATGGTGCAAGTGCTCTCGCCGCTGATGGGGGCGTGGCTCATCACCCGGGTGGGGCTGGACGGCGTGCTGATGACGAACCTGGCCACCTTCATCGTGGCGCTGGGCATCCTGCTGGCGGTGGAGATTCCACCCCTCCCCCACACGAAGGAAGCGGGCGCGCGCGGCTCGCTCCTGGCGGAGATGACCGAGGGCTGGACGTATGTCCGTCAGCGCCCGGGGCTCTCGGGGCTGCTGGTGGTGATGGGCATGGCGAACTTCAACCTGGGCATGCTCCAGATTCTGGTGGTGCCCTTGGTGTTGGGCTTCGCCGACACGCAGGCGCTGGGGACCATCCAGTCCTTCGCCGGGGTCGGCATGCTGCTGGGCGGCGTGTTCATGATGGTCTGGGGAGGCCCTCAGCGGCGGATTCTCGCGGCGCTCGGCTTCCTGCTCCTCCAGGGGCTGTTGTTGCTGCTCGGGGGAGCACGCGCCTCGGTGTGGCTGGTCGCGGTGGGAGCGTTTGGCATCATGGGCTCGCTGACGCTCATCGTCGGCAGTCTCACGGTGGTCTGGCAGCGCAAGGTCCCCATCTCGCTCCAGGGCCGGGTGTTCGCCGTGCGCCGGGTCGTCGCCCAGGCCATGTTCCCGCTGGCCTACGCGGTGGCGGGGCCGCTGGTGGATGACGTCTTCGAACCGATGATGGCCCAGGGCGGCAGGCTCGCGGGAAGCGTGGGCGCGGTGCTGGGCGTGGGGAGCGGAAGAGGGGTGGCCCTGCTCCTGGTCCTCCTTGGAATCCTGACGGCGACCACGGCCATCCTCGGCTTCCTGGCGCCCAGGCTCCGCCGGCTCGAGGAGGACCTGCCCGACGCCAAGGAGGAGCCGGTCTCCCCGGCTCCCGTGGCCGCCGTGTCTTGAGTCCGTACCAATGATTCACATCCACCGCCGGGGCCTTGACAGGGATTGTCCTGGCCCCTCGCGTGGAAGGGGTTTCGCCGGCTCAGCCCTCCGAGCGGAGCACCGTCATCGGGTCCACGCGTGAGGCGCGGCGGGCGGGCAGCCAGCTCGCGAGCAGCGCGACGGCCAGCAGGAGGACGGACACGCCGACAAGGACCAGCGGGTCGGTGGTGCTGACGCCATACACCATTCCCGCGAGGCCCTGGCTGAGCGCCAAGGCCACCGCCATGCCGAGCACCACGCCCGCCCCGGCGAGGACCGCCGCCTGCCGGAGCACCAGCTTCAGCACGTCCCCCGCCGTCGCGCCCAGCGCGAAGCGGATGCCGAACTCCTGCGTGCGCTGCGCCACCGCGTAGGACACCACGGCCGCAAGCCCCGCCACCGAGAGCAGCAACGCCATCGCTCCGAAGGCCCCCAGCAACAAGAGGCTGAAGCGCCGGGCGGCCAGCGAGCTCGAGTGCAGGCTCTCCACCGTGCGCAGGCGCGCGGGGAGCTCGGGCGCCAGCTCGCGAACCACCGGCCGCACCGCGGCGACCAGCGCCTCCGAGCCCGAGGGGCCGTGCACGGCGATGTGGAAGCTGGAGGAGGCCCGCAGCCGCTGCCGGGAGCAGCCATAGAACGTCGCCTTCGGCGCCTCATCCAGCCCCTGGTCCCGGACATCCGACACCACGCCCACGACGGTGAAGGGGCGCAGGTCTCCGTCCATGTTTCCGAACTGGACGAGCTTGCCCAGCGGGTCCTCTCCGGGCCACCGGGCCTTCGCAAGCGACTCGCTGATGACGGCCACGTGCGGAGCCTCCAGCGTATCGCGCGCGTCGAAGAGACGCCCCTTCACCAACCGGATGCCCAGCGCGCCGAAGTAACCCTCGCTCGCCACGCGGTACTCCGCGTAGCCCGCGCGCTCGGGCTCACGCGCCAGCCGGCCGAAGTCATCGAAGTTCTTCACGTCATCGGGGCGGTTGAGCACGACGAAGGAGCCATTGCCGGCGAAGCCCCCCTCGAGCGGGAAGCTGCTCACCGCGCCCACCGCGCGCACACCGGGAAGGCCCTCCAGCTTCGAAATGAGGTGCTCCTGGAACCGCACGTTGCGCTGCCCCACCTCCGCCTCCTTCGCGGGGGGCAGCACCAGGGAGAGGACCGCGACGTCCTCGGTGCGGTATCCCGGGTCCACCGAGAGCAGCCCCATCAGGCTGCGCCCGAGCAGCGCCGCGCCCACCAACAGCACCAGCGTGAGCGCCAGCTGTCCGACGACCAGGGCTCGGCGCATGCGCTCCGCGCCCCCGCCCCCGGCCTGCGTCCGCCCGGACTGGGTGAGCGTGGCCCACGGACTCTGCCGCGCCGAGCGCAACGCCGTCACCAACGCCAACCCCACCGCGAGCAGCAGCGAGAGCCCCAGCGCGAAGAGCAGCGCCGTCACGCTCACGGAGACCTCTCCGGCGCGCGGCAGGTGGCTCGCCTCGAGCGCGAGCATGGCGGGCACGCCCCACGTCGCGAGCAGCGCGCCCAGCGCGCCTCCCGTCAGCGACAGCACCAGGGACTCCGCGAGGAACTGACGCACCAACGCGCCCGGCCCCGCTCCCAGCGCTACATGGACGGCGAGCTCGCGCCGCCGAGTCGCCGCCCGGGCCAGCAGCAGGTTGGTGACGTTGCCACCCGCCACCAGCAGCAGGAACGCCGCCGCGCCCAGCAACATGTAGAGGGTCGACCGGGAGCTGCCCACGATGCTCTCGTGCAGCGACACCATGGAGACGTCCATCATGCCCGTCTCCCCGCCATGCCGCGCCGCGAGCTCACGCGCGATGCCCGTCAGCTCCGTCCGCGCGGCGCGCGGGTCGACACCGTTCGCCAACCGGCCGACGACGTTCCAGTTGTGCGCGGTACGACTGGGCAGGCGCGCCTCCTGCTCGCGCGGCGTCCACATCTGCGCGCCCGCCGGATAGTCGAAGGACTCGGGCATCACGCCCACCACGGTGTAGGAGCGCCCCTCGAAGGTGAGGGTCTCCGACATGGGCAACGGCCGCCCCCCCAGGTGGCGCTTCCAGAAGGTCTGGCTGACCATCACCACGGGAGCTCCACCCGCGCGCTGCTCCTCCTCCGTGAACGCGCGGCCCGTCACGGGCTGGACCCCGAAGGTCCGGAAGAAGTCACGCGAGGCGAGCACCAGCGTGGCGAAGGTGGGCTCGTCCGTCCCGGTGACGGTGACGGTCATCGCGCCCGAGACCTGGGCCAGCGTCTCCAGGGTGCGGCTCTGCGCCTGCACGTCCTCGAAGTTGGGGTCCGAGAAGCGGATCTCCTTCCCCTTGCGAGAGACCTCCGAGAGCTGCACGAGGCGCTCTGCGTTCGGATAGGGCAAAGGGCGAAGCAGCACACCTTCGACCACGCTGAAGAGGGCGGTGCTCGTCCCGATGCCCACCGCCAGCAAGAGGATGCAGCTCAGCGCGAAGCCAGGGGTGCGAAACAACGCACGCAGCGTCTGGCGCAGTCCACGAAGAAGGGGGTCCACGAAGAGTCTCTCCTGGCGGCGAAGGCAACCTCACGGCGGCTACGCCGGAGCCGTTGAACGATTGCCTCACTCATGAAGCATGAGCCCACGAGAACGCCACCACGATTCGACATCGCGCGCGCTCGCCCCATCACTGTCCCACGAACGCACGCCCCCTTCCCACGAACGAACAACGCCGCGCCTGCTTGCTCCGCCATGAGTACGAGAAAGCTTCGCTTCTCGTCGTGCATGCGCCCGTCCCGCATTGCCCGCACGAGCAGTGGTTGTCTGCTCAGACGCCAGCGATGGGAACCGGGCTCAGCCCATGGAGTAATCGACGGCGCCCCCGTCATACGCGCGAAGCTCTACGACTCGCCGGTGGGCGAACAGCCCAGCGATGGCGTCGGCGTAGAACATGCCCTCCGGCGTCAAGCGTCCAACGCGGTCCTCGAGCGTGATGAGTCGAGCATCCATGAGGAGCTCGAAATGCGACGGGAAGTCCCAGAACGGATTCGTTCCGAAGAAGCGCTCGTATGCCGGGCAGTCAATCTGGAGTCGCGCCAGATTGCGGGTGAGGTGGAGCAGCCGCATGTCCATGGCGCTGTATCGGAAGCCGGCGGCGACAGGGCAACGCCCACGGCTCATCTCCTCGGCGAATGCCTCACTCGTGGGGATGTTCCGCCACTTGAATGCCCTCTGACGGTCCCCTGTCGTGAACGTGGAGAGAGCGCCCGGGCCAAAGCCAATCCCATCCCGAACGGCGGGGTCGAAGCTCGCCAGCTCGTAGACGAAACGTCGAGGACTCCCGGCGACGTCCGCTCGCTCGAAGTTCGTGAGCGTCGTCTGGACATAGCCCCGCGACAGCAACGCCTCCTGGACCTCCAACCACGTCTTCAGGGCCGTGGCTTGCTCCGGCATGGCCTGGACCAGGTCCTTCTCTCCCGCCCACACCGTGTCCAGGTCCGGGGTCAGCACCAGGTTGTAGACGCAAATCTGATCGAGCCCCAACTCGATGGCCGTCCGCACATCCGCCAAGGCGTGCTCGCTCGTCGTCCCTGGAAGATTGAAGAGCAGGTCTCCAGAGACCGTGAATCCGCGCCGATGACCGGACTCGATGACGCGGCGGATGTCATCGACACCGCCGAAGGCATCTCGGCCCATTTGACGCAGCCACGCCGGGTCGAACGTCTGGATGCCCATGCTGATGCGCCGATGACGGACCCGAGCGTCCGCCAGGACCTCGAGCAGGGCCTCGTCGCGAAGCAGGAAGTAGCGTGGAACCCCCTCGAAGGAGAGCTCCGCGCCCCCCAGGTCGAAGGCCGCCGCGAGGCTCTCCATCAAGCGCTTCATCGCCAAGGGCGGCGTCAGGTTGGCGGTCCCTCCTCCCAGATAGACCGCGTCGACGACGCGCTTCCCGAGAGCGGGTTCCACCTGAACCGTGTGCTCGATTTCACGGGCGACCTGCTCGACGACACGCCGCATCGGCTCGTTGGCGAAGTCCTCATGCGGAAAGGTACAGAAGCCACACCCCTTCACCTTCGGGTTGCAGAACGTATGGGGCAGGACTCCCACGATGAGCGGACGGGAATGGTCGTACTCGAACGAGCGGATGGGCGTGATGCCCTCGTAGGTGGACGACAGCAACGGGGCCATGGGGTAGCCCTCGAGCAGACGATGCCGTTGGGGACGGGACATCCGCCGCCGCAACTCATCGCGAAGCACACCCCCGGACTCCAGCGCATGAAAGTCAGAGCTCACGTGGCACCCCCTGCACGACGAACCCCATCGAATTGACTTACAAAGTAAGTTTATGACGTAAGCCTGTCAAGGAGACGGATGAAGAAGACCGGCAGGCGCGAAGCACTCTCGAGGCAACGCATCCTGGAAACAGCCCTCGCCCTGGTGGACCGCGAAGGACTGGAGGCGGTGTCGATGCGGCGGGTGGGCGAGGAGTTGGGCGTGGAGGCGATGTCCCTCTACAACCATGTGGCCAACAAGGCGGCCATCCTCGACGGCATCTTCGAGGCGGTCCTCGCCGAGCTGCCGCTCCCCCAGCCCGCGACCACCTGGCAGGAGATGCTGCGGGAGCGGGCGCACGCCTTGCGCTCCACG
The DNA here is from genome assembly GCF_037414475.1 of Myxococcus stipitatus. The sequence goes on from NZ_CP147913.1 coordinate 1,925,761, forward strand.
CTCCGAGCGCATCCGAATGTGCTGCCGCTCTTCTCCACGCGCCCCGCGGTGACGCCCGCGTCCATCACCCACGTCGAGAAGGCGCTCGACGTCTTGATGGCGGCTGGGTTCTCGCTCCGGGACGCGGTGAGCTCATTCCAGGTCATGTTCACGTTCGTGGTCGGACATTCCATCTACAGCTACCGGCCCGTCCGACCGGACGAAGACGCGTCCCCCACCTATGAACGGCTGAGCGAGGCAGACTTCCCTCGGATGCGCGCGGTGGCGCGGATGGCGCAGGGCCGCGACCCCGAAGAGGAGTTCGAGTTCGGACTGGAAGCGATGTTCCTCGGGCTCGCCGCGAGCCTCCCCTCGAAGCGAGGCAAACCCCGAAGCCCCTCCCCCTGAAATGAGCGAGCCGTCCATGAACATCGTCATCACCGGCGCCAACCGAGGTATCGGCCTCGAGTTGGTGCGGCAGTGCCTCACACGAGGAGACACGGTCCACGCGGGAGCGCGCGCGCCGGAACACGCGGCGGAGCTCTCCGCGCTCGTCCAGGGCAGCGGAGGCCGGCTTCACGTCCACGCATTGGACGTCGCGAACGAGGCGAGTGTCCGAGCCTTCGCTGCCGCCATTCCCGGCCCCGTGCACCTGCTCATCAACAACGCGGGCGTACGCAGCCGCCCGGATGGGCTCTCGGACTTGGACACTGACGACCTCACCCGAACCTTCCAGGTGAACGCGGTGGCCGCGCTGCGAGTCACCCAGGCGCTCTTGCCCCAGTTGCGCGCGGCCGGTGGCGCGAAGGTGGCCAGCATCAGTTCGAACCTCGGCTCCGTCACGGACAACAGCTGGGGCGGGGCCTACGGGTATCGGATGTCCAAGGCGGCGCTGAACATGGCCATGCGCTCGCTGGGGCATGACTTGAAACAGGACGGCATCCTCGCCTTCGCCCTCAGCCCGGGCTGGGTCCGCACGGACATGGGCGGCAGCGAGGCCCCTACGTCCGTGGAGATGTCAGTCTCGGGACTGCTCACCGTCCTCGGCCACCTGAGCGCCGAGGACACCGGGGGCTTCTTCGACTTCGAGGGGAAACGACTCCCGTGGTGAGCCTTGGTGTACCGTTGACACCAAGATAAGATATTGGGAGAGTTGTTCCATCATGGACACGGCCTTCGTCGCCTTCATTCCGCTCTCGAACTGGCTGCGCGGGTTTGATCGCTACCGCATGAAGTATTCGAAGGCATCCATCGCGGAGTCGACCTTCCCCGACGCGTTCTACATGTTGAAAGAGGACGAGCCCTGGGCGCCCGGGCTCGAGAAGGCGCGGCGGCTGGTGGCGAAGCTGGGCCGCGCGAAAGACCGGATCGTCGCATTGCGAGCGCGGCTGCCGACCACGGGGGCGCCGGCGATGCGGCCCAACGACGCCACGGGAACCGGTATCGGCTGGCGGTGGCCCTCCCCCGAGGTGCCGCTGAGTGGCGTGGCCTGGGTCGACGAAACCGGCGCGTTGCGGCCGACGTTTCACGAGGAGGTCACCGCCCAGGCGTTCCTGCTCGATGACACGGGGCTCGCGGCATGGGCGGACTGCCGGCCTCGCACCTTCTCGGTGCTCCCCGTGGCGAAAGCCTGCCAGGCGAAATGTGCGTTCTGTTTCTCGAAGGCCAGCGCATCGGACCTGGAGCGCCAGCGCAACATCTCCCTCGAGCATCAGCTGCGATGGGCGGACCTCGCGCGGGAACGAGGGGCCGAGCGCGCCGTCATCACCGGAGGCGGCGAGCCGACCTTGCTGGCACCCGGCGCGCTGCGCGCCCTGGTTCAGGGCCTCGCGGAGCGGTTCTCGAAGACGCTGCTCATCACCAATGGCGCGCGGCTCGATGCGGCGCAGGTGCACGCGTTGCGTGACGCGGGGCTCTCGGCGTTGGCCATCAGCCGTCACGGTGTCACCCGGGAAGACGACGCACGCATCATGGGATTGTCGGTCGACTCGGGTGCGCTCGCGCGGGCCTTTGGTCTTCGCAGCCGAGCCATCTGCGTGCTTCAGCGCGGAGGGGTCGACGATGAGACCAAGGTCCAGGCCTATCTCGAGCGCAGCGCGCGTGAGGGGTTTCATGAGGTCTGTTTCAAGGAGCTCTATGTCTCCAGCCTCTCCGAGAACCCCTGGGCGCCGAGCGCGGTGAACCGGTATTGCGAGGAGCATCAAGTGCCGCTCGCGGTGGTGCTCCGGGCGATGGAGGCGGGGGGATTCACACAGGTCGCCGAGCTGCCCTGGGGCAGCCCGGTGTTCGAGGGCGAGGTCGCGGGCCGGGTGCTGCGTGCCGCGGCCTATACGGAGCCGTCGGTCGGGTGGGAGCGGACACATCGGTTGGTGCGTTCATGGAATCTCATGAGCGACGGGACGTGTCTGGCGTCACTGGAAGACCCGGCGTCGGAGCTGCGCTCATGAATCACGAGGCCTTTCTCGCGGTACGCGACGCGTTGCGAAGCAAGCGCCCCGAGCTCATCGACCTGGCGGAGCTCAACGTCTATCGAAGCCTGGGGCCGACGTTCGAGGCCATCGCGCCATCGACGCATCAAGAGGCACCGTACCGGTGTCATCTCGCCGAGCGGTTCCTCGCGCATCTGGGGCTCGAGGCGGGGGTCAAGGCCCGGACACAGGTCAGTCACGGGGTGAGGCGTTCCCTGCGGGTGCTGTTCGGGTGGCTCGCGTCACGCAAGGCCCGCGTCGGAATCCCAGACGATGTGTATCCGGTGTATCTCCAGCTCGCGCGGGAGGCGGGGGTCGAAGTCGTTCGCTTCCCTGCGCGCGAGGGGATTCCGGTGCTCGACGCCTTCGATGCGCTCCTCCTCTGCGAACCGCTCAAGCCGTGGGGACACACGCCGCCGCGAGAAGAGCTGGAGCGGGTGGAGGCCTGGGTTCACGAGGCGCCGGAGCGCCGGGTGCTGCTGATTGACTCCGCGTACGCGACGCCTCCGAATCCCTGGACGCTGCGGCTGCTGCGCGAAGAGCTCGCGTTCGTCCTCGTCTCGCTCTCGAAAGGCTGGCTCCTCCCCGACCATGTGGGGCTGTGCATCACGCCCTCGAGATGGAAGGAAGACGCGCGCGCCGCGTTCGCGCCATTGCCGAAGGACGAGCAGAAGCTGCGCATCGGCTACGCGGCCCTCACGGAGCACGCGGCACGGCCTCGGCGGGTCAGCGAAATCCTGGCGGAGCGAGCACGCCGCCTGGATGCCTTCACCGCCAGCAACCCAGGGCTCCGCGCCGCCTCCTGTGTCGGATACTTCGCGGTGTCACAGTGCTCCTTCGAGGAGCTGCTGGAGCAAGGCATCCTCGGAGTGCCAGCCTCCGTCTTCGGTGGCCCGGCACGGATGAGCATTATTTCAAGCCTGTCCCCATCCGGGCGCATCCCAGCGATACATCGCTGATACGCCAGACCCGCCCAGGGGCGAGGCCACGCCGCACAACGACTCACGGCCTGAGAACAAGCCGTGAGTCGTACGACGAATCACTCCGAATAGCTGTAGCTGTAGACCAGGTGCCACTGGCGGTTGTAGACGCGCCGCATGGTGAACCAGCCGCTGTGGCAGCTACCGGTGTTGCTCGCGCTGTAGCCGTAGACGAAGCCGTTGATGGTGTGGGCCTCGAGCGTCGGCGTGCCCGGGTTCTCGCAGGACTGGGTGATGCGAACGTCCTGATACGCGGCCTCGGCGTACACTTCCTCCTGGCCCTCGAAGTCATAGAGAGAGTGGACGCGAGCACCGGTGACGGAGCTGATGAGCGTGGCCTGGTCCGCATCGGTCAGCGTCAGCGAGTTCTGGAGGTGCGCGAGCGTCGCGGCCTCGTTGGTCAGCGTGCCCACCACGCGGTGGACCGCGCCATTCGTGTCATTGAGCGCCGTCCGGATGGCCGCGATGCCCGCGGAGCCCTGGTACACGGAGGTGTCGCCCCACGTGAAGCTCAGGGCCTTGCCCGCGGTGTAGGCGCTGAGCGCGCAGGTCGCGCCCGGGGCGACCGACTCCACCAGGATGACCTTGCGCAGACGGTGCTCGGGGTTCAACAGCGCGATGCACTCATTGCCAGCGACACCGTCGTAGTTCGCGGCCGGCAGCACGGCCTCGATCATGTTGTAGACGCGGAAGTTAGGGTCCGTGACTTCCTGCGCGGCGGCGTCGACGTTGGGGTTGGCATTATCAGCTTCCGGCGCGCCGCCGGCACAGCCAACCATGAGGGATGAAGCAAGGACGAAAGAAGAAAAGCGGAGGGAGATGTTCATGGGCGCGGAAGATAGCACACAGGATTCACTCAATCACAATCATGATGTGCATTACCGCCCCAATACTTCTCCCCGCCCCCGCTACACGACATGTGTCACGAACGCGTCACCAGGAGGGCCACGTCGTTACTTCTGCGACATGATCCACTTCACCAGCGCACGGGCCTCCGCATCCGAGACCTCTTTGTTCGCTGGCATTGGAACAATCCCCCAAACGCCGCTGCTGCCCTTCAACACCCGCTGCGTCAGCTTGTCTTCGGCGTCCTTCTGCTTGCCGTACTTGGTGGAAATCTCCTTGTAGGAGGGCCCGACCAGTCGCGCCGACGCCGAGTGGCACGTCGCGCAGTTCTTGGCCTTCGCAAGGGCCTCGCTCGCGAGCGCCGCGTTGGACACCAGCACCACCGCGGCAACACTCATCCCCAACAAACGCTTCATCACGGTCTCCAATCGGCTCAGTCTCTCAAAGGCATCTGACACAGCGGCTCGACACATGGGCTACAGGGCGGCCTGCCCCTGAGCGACGCGCACCACGCTTCCCTCATTCAACGTGTCCGGCGGACTCAGCACCACGAGGTCCGACTCGGACACGCCCTCCAGCACCTCGACCTGGGAGCCGAGGTCTCGTCCCAGCACCACCACACGCTGATGGACCGCGTTCGCCGCGTCCACCACCAGCACGGTCATCCCCTCGCGCCGCGCGGCCAGCGCGCTTGCGGGGACCAGCAAGGGCGGGACGTCCCGCTCGATGAGCAGCCGCACGCGGACGAAGGCCCCCGCGAACAGCCCTTGCTCGTTGGAGAGCTGCACCTCCGTCAACAGCGTCCGGGTCCCCGGGTCCAGAACCCCCGAGGTCCGCACCACCCGCCCCAGGAGCCCCCGCGCGGGTGCGTCCAGCGTGGAGATGCGGGCCTCGAGCCCCGGGCGGATGTCCTGCGCGAGCGACTGCGGCACGTCCACGTACACCTTCAGCGCATGGGTCTGGGCCAGCTCGAAGAGGCTGGTCACCCCCGAGGTGCTCCCCGCGGTGACAAGCGCCCCGGGGTCCACGTTGCGACGGACGATGAGACCATCGAAGGGCGCCACCACCCGGCGGTAGGCATACAGCGCCTCGAGCCGCTCCACCTCCGCCTTCGCGCTCTTCAGCGCGGCCTCCGCGGAGTTGGCCCGAGCCCGAGCCTCTTCGGACACCTCGTGGCTGACATTCCCCTCCCGCGCGAGCGTCTGGTTGCGCTCCGAGGAGGCCCGCGCGAACTCGAGGTTGCGCTCGGTCTCATCCAGGCGGGCGCGCGCCCTGTGGCACTCGGCCTGGAGTTCGGGCGCCTCGAGCTCCGCGAGGACCTGGCCCGCGCGAACCTTGTCTCCGAGCTCCACGTGGACACGCCCCACGAACCCGGTGATGCGCGCGTGCAGGGACGCCCGCTGGATGGGGAGCACCGTGCCCGGCAACGTGAGCTCCGCCTTCGCCGTGGCCCGGCGCACGCGCGTGGTGGCCACCAGGGGCGGCTGCTTCGACTCCTCCGCGCGGCGGTCCAAGGCGCGCTCCCGCTCGAGCCGAGGCGCCACGCCGAGGCCCAGCAGCGCCAACAGCAAGGCCCCCAGGCCCCAGGCCCAGCCCCGGCCCTGCTTGTCCGGGGGCGGCGCCACCGGGGGAACCTGGGACTCCGGCTCGCTCATGGGGAGGACTTGCGGCTTCACGCGGTCACCGAGGGCTCGAGTTCAGGTGCTGCCACGCGGACGCTCCGCCGCGCCAGCATCAGGCTGTAGACCACGGGGACGAAGAACAAGGTCGCGACCGTGGCGCCCACCAGTCCGCCGATGACCGCGCAGCCCAGCGCCGCGTTCTGTTCTCCACCTTCACTCAGCCCCAGGGACATGGGGAGCATGCCCAACCCCATGGCCAGCGCCGTCATCAGCACGGGACGCACCCGCACCCGCCCCGCCTCGAGCGCCGCCTCCAGCGCGCTGGCGCCTCGCATCCGCTGCTCGTTGGCGAAGGACACCACCAGCACGGAGTTCGCCGTCGCCACCCCCACGCTCATGATGGCGCCCATCAACGAAGGGATGCTGAAAGACGTCTGCGTGACGAAGAGGGCCACCACCATGCCCACCACGGCCCCCGGCAGCGCGGTGATGATGATGAAGGGAATCAGCCAGGACTGGAAGTTGACGACCATCAGCGCGTAGACGAGCACCGCCGCGAACAGCAACCCCAGCAGCAGCCGCTCGAAGCTGCTGCGCATGCTGTCCACCTGACCACGCACCTGGATGCGTGAGCCCGGCGGCAACTGCCCCCGGTAATGCTCCACCACGCGCTCCAGCCGCTCGGACACACTGCCCAGGTCCGAGTCCTGGACGTCCGCGCGGACGTTGTAGGTGGGCTGGATGTCCACGTGGCTGATGAAGACAGGCGTCTGCGCGCGCTGGACCCTCGCGAAGTCTCCTAGCAGCTGGTTGCCCTCACGCGTGGGCAAGGCCAGCCGCGTCAGGTCCTCCACCGAACCCACGCGTGTCTCGGGGACTCGCACGGACACGGGATAGCTGTTGCCCGTCTTCGGGTCGCTCCAGAAGCTGGGGCTCACCTGGGAGCTTGAGGACACGGTGAGCAGCATGTTGTTGGCCACATCCCGCTGCGTGAGCCCCACCGCGCCGGAGCGGACCCGGTCCACGTCGAAGTGCAGACGGGGCGCGTTCATCACCTGGAACAAGCGCACGTCCACGGCTCCGCGCACCTGGTTCAGCTCCGCCTCCAGCTTCCGCGCCACGGCGTAGATGGCCTCGCGCTGCGAGCCGGAGATCTGCACGTCGATGGGAGACGGCAGCCCGAAGTTGAGAATCTGCGTCACGATATCCGCGGGCTGGAAATAGAACCCCAGCTCTGGGAACCGCGAGGGAAGCTGCTCGCGGAGCAACCGCACGTAGGCGTCCGTCCTCCGCCGCCGCTCCGGAGACAGGACAACGAGCACCTCGCCATCCGCGCTGCTCACGTTGGACGTATCCGTCAGCGCGAGGTTGTAGCCGCCCGGCATCCCCATCTGGTCAATCATGCTCACCCGGTCCTCCGCCGGGATGAGCTCGCGCACGGCCTCCTCCACCTGGGACAGATAGCGCTCCGTCTCCTCGATGCGCGTCCCCGGGGGCGCCACGACATGGAGGCGCAGCTGGCCGGAGTCCACGGTGGGAAAGAAGTCGCGGCCCACGAAGGGCATCAGCGCCAACGCCCCCAGCATCGCGAGCGAGAAGAGGACCAGCACGCGGCGCGGATGCACCAGGGCGTGCTGGAGCGCGCTCACATAACGCTCGCGGAAGTGTTCGAAGCCCGCCTCGAACCGGTGGTGCAGGCGCGCGAACCACCCCACCGCGGGCTGGCCATGCCGGTCCACCTCCGCGCGCAGCAGGAACTGCACGAGCGTGGGCACCAGGGTGCGCGAAAGGACATACGACGCCATGACGGCCAGCCCCACCGCCAACCCCATGGGGAGGAAGAGGTAGCGGGCCGGCCCTTCGAGGAAGAGCACGGAGATGAAGACGATGCCGATGGAGAGCGAGGCGACGAAGGCGGGCACGGCGATCTGCTCCGCGCCATCCAGGATGGCCTGGGTGAGCGGCTTGCCCAGGGCCAGGTTGCGGTGGATGTTCTCGAGCTCCACCGTGGCGTCATCCACCAGGATGCCCACCGCGAGCGCCAGCCCTCCGAGCGTCATGGAGTTGAGGGAGTAGCCCAGGCCCCGCAGCATCAGGATCGCCGCCAGCACCGACAACGGAATGGAGATGGCGATGATGAGCGTGCTGCGCCAGCTCCCGATGAACAACAGGAGCATCGTCGCGGTCAGCAGCGCGGCAATCACGCCCTCCACCAGGAGCCCGTGGATGGCGGTGGTCACGAAGGAGGACTGGTCCGCCAGCAGCCTCACCGTCAGCCCCTCCGGCGCGGCGGCCTGGAGGGTTGGGACGAGCTCACGCACCCGCCGGGCGACCTCCAGCGTCGAGGCCTCTCCCGTCTTCATCACGGACAGGATGATGGAGCGCCGCCCCTCCTCGCGCGCGATGTTCGTCTGCACCGCGAACCCGTCATGCACATGCGCCACGTCCCGCAGGAACACGACGCGGCCATCCCCCCGGCGCACCGGGATGTCATTGAGCGCGTCGATGGTCTCCGGGCTGCTGTTGAGCGTCACCCGGTACTCATGTGCCCCCATCTTGATGCTCCCCGTGGGGAGGACCAGGTTCTGCGCGGAGACCGCCGAGGCGGCGTCATGCGGCGACAAGCCGTGCGCCTTGAGCGCCTCCAGGTCCAGGTCCACGGTGATCTGCCGGGGCTTGCCGCCCGTGAGCTGGGGAATGCGCGAGCCCTGCACCGTCCCAAGCAAGGGACGCACGCGCTGGTTCACGTGGTCGTAGATTTGAGACTCGGTGAGGGTCTCGCTGCTGAAGGAGAGCTGGAGGATGGGGACGCTGCTGGCCGAATAACGCAGGATGATGGGGGGCTGCGTTCCCGGGGGCATCCGCCGGGTAATGGATTGCGATGAGGCCGTCACCTGGGCCATGGCCTCGGCCACGTCAGCCCCGGGATGTAGATACAACCGTCCGACTGAAACACCGTCGAATGACTGGCTTTCCTGCCGCGCCAGGTTGGCCACGTTGTTGGCCAGGGAGTACTCACTGAACTGGGTGATCTGCCGCTCAATCTGCTGCGCGGGCAGTCCCTCGTATGTCCATACAACGCTGATGACAGGGAGATCGACCTCCGGGAGGATGTCCGTGGGCGCCTGGCGGATGACATGCACGCTCACGAAGATGAGCAGCAATGCAGCCACCACGAAGGTATAGGGGCGTTGGAGCGCGAGTCGGACAATCCACATCACTTCACTTCTCCTCCTCTGTTCTTTGCCATGGAAACCCCGAGCGAGGCAATGTCCGCGCCGCTTGCTTAAACAGGCGCGAGTGGGGCACCATCCGCGTCGAGCCCGTCATGAAAAACGTCGTGATACCTCCGTCCTCCGATGTGGCTGTCCACTCGGCGATACAGCTGAATCGCCGGCAGCTCTTGCAGTGGTTGGGATTCGGCGTGGTGGCTTCCAGTTGTGGGACGCTCCAGCTCAAACCCACCCAGCCCTCCGCCCATCCGGCCGCCGTCCAACTCATCACGCCGGACCAGGCGGGCCCCCTGACAGACGACCTGCTCGAGGTCCTGCGCGACACGGCCCGCATGGTTTCACGCTTCGTGGGCATGGATGGAAAGCTCAACGAGTCGATGTTGGAGACCTACCTGCGCCTCAAGTGCGAGGAGCGTCCGTCCTATCTGGCGACGTATGCGAACTACGCGGCGGAGGTGCGGCGCCCCGCACAGCTCTCCCAGGCCTGGCTCTCCGAATTGAAGGAGCTCCACCGCGTGAAGGTGGTGGGAGAGCTCGCCCTCATGTCGCTCATCAGCGAGGGCTTCCGGGCCTTCGGCTTCGCCAACTTCAACGGCTACATGGGCGGCCTCTGGCACGCCCCACGCGAGTCGGGCTCCTTCCGCGCCTCGGACGAGCCGTAGCCACACTCTTCTCCGACAGGATATCTCACCCATGAGGCTGTGCATCGTCGGAAGTGGTATCGCCGCCACCGTCACCGCGCGGGCCGCGCTGGAGCGGGGCTACGAAGTGGTCATGGTCGAAGCGGGTCCCCGGATGCCCATGCGGGACTCGCGCCGCTGGCTGGACTTCGTCACCACGGGCGTGCGTCCCTACAACATCTGTGAGGACACACAGGGGGACGCCAACACCCGGCCCGAGGGCGTCTCCGAGCGGGACCACTACCTCATCAAAGGCAGCCGGCTGATGGCCGTGGGCGGGTCCACGCTGCACTGGAGCGGCTGGACGCCCCGCCTCCAACCCGAGGACTTCGAGCTGCACACGCGCACCGGTCATGGCATCGACTGGCCGTTTGGCTATGCGCAGCTGGAACCCTACTACTGCCAGGCCGAGTCCCTGCTCAACGTCACCGGCCCCAACACGCCAGCCCCCGCACATCCCACGCCGTGGCGCTCCGCGCCGTACAAATGGGACAGCCCTCCGTACCCCATCGAGGCGGAGCCGGTGCGCCACGCCTTGAAGTCCCTGGGCATCACCTACGACCACATCCCCATGTCGCGTCGAGGCCCCGGCGGCGAGGGCGTGGGCGGCCCCTGCATGACGTTCGGCACGTGCCGCTACTGTCCCATGGGCGCGCGCTTCGACCCCACCCTGCTGCACGCGGACCTGGAAGCACATCCGGGGTTCAAGCTGCTCGACAACAGCCCGGTGCTCGCGGTGAACATGGTGGGCGAGGTGGCCCAGGGCGTCACCTACCGCACGCCCGACGGCGGGACGGCCACGTTGAAGGCGGACGCCGTGCTGGTGGCCGCCGGAGCCCTGGAGACGCCCAAGCTGCTGTGGCACTCGGGCTTCAATGAGGCGCGCCTGCCCACGCTGGGGCGCTACCTGCTCACGCACCCGATGCTCAAGGTCGAGGGCAAGCTGCTCAAGGCGCCCCGAGAGTTCAACGGCCGCGAAGTGCCCATGCCGGCCCTCTTCTCTCGCCACTTCGACACACCCGAGCAGCAGGCCGCCGGGAAGATGCTCTTCTCCGAGTACCCCGAGGAGCCGGACACGCAGGCGTGGGTGCGAAAGGAGAACCTCGCACCCGACTACATCGGCTCCTTCGCGAAGGAGAGCCGGCTCAACCTCCATGGCTTCATCGAGGAGTTCCCCCAGGCCGGGAACCGCCTGCGCTTCACCGGTGCCCCCGGCGAGCGGAAGGTGGACCTGCACTACGCGGTGGACGCGGGATTCCAGGCGCGCTGGCAGTGGATGACCGACACGCTGATGAAGGTCATGCGGGCCTCGGGCTGCGACGAACCGGGTGTCTGGATTTCGGGCGTGATTCGCCGCGCCGACCACTCGGTGGGCACGGTGCGCTTCGGCCGGGGGCCGGAGTCGGGCGTCGTGGATGGGCAGCACCGCGTCTTCGGGACGAAGAACCTCTACGCCCTCACCAACGGCAACTTCCCGAACAACGGCGCCATCAACCCGACGCTGACGCTCACCGCCCTCTCGCTGCGGTGGGCCCACCAGGTCCTGCCGGGCCTGAAGACGTAGCGGCGGACTACAGCGCGGCCTTGAGCACGGCCAGTGAGACAATGGCGACCACGGCGAACACCTCTCGCCGCGCGGGCGCCTCCTGGATGAAGGCATTGGCGAACACCAGCGAGAAGAGGGTCACCGAGTTGAGGATGGGCCACGCGACGACTCGGTTTCCCGTCGCGAGCGCCATGACGAAGGCGACCTGATTGCCCATGGTGAACAGCCCGCGCACCATCAAGTTGATGCGCGCGCGGCGGTCCTCGACCAGCTCCCCCAGCTGAGAGGTCATCAACCCCTTCGAGCCGAAGACGAGCAGCAACACCAGGCAGACCGCGCTCCGCCAGAACATCAGGGCCGTGCTCACCTCCAAGTTGGAGGCCACGTCCGAGGACTTCCCCTGGAAGAAGAGCTCGCCGCAGAGGCTCTGGACGATGACGGCCGCGGTGATGAAGAACGCGGGCAGCCACAGCGTCTTCTTGCTGTCCGACATGCCGCCCGCCGCCAGCAGCGAGCAGCCCGACACCGCGATGGCGAACAGGTACTCGGTCCAATGCACCGTGCGCCCGGCGAGCATCAGCACCAGGGGGACGAGCACATCACCCACCCTCGAGACGATGTTCACCCGCGCCACCGTCAGGTGCCGGAAGCCGTACGAGAAGGCGAAGGCCACGCCCTGGACGCTCGCGGCAAAGAGCGCGAGCTTCGGGTTGGCGTATGCGGCCCACCCCGTCCGGTTCTCCATGGGCAGCAGCGGCATCAGCGCCGCCAGGAGGAGGAACGGGACGAAGTTGTTGGCGAAGTTGAGGACCAGGATGGACTGACGGCGCAGCCCGTAGCTCAAGCGGTCGAAGACGCTGTTGCCCGAACGCAGCAGCACCGACGTCAGCGAATAGAGGACGGTGTCCATCACGGCCGGGCGCCGCCGGCCTGTTCCGGAAACAGGTGCTCCAGACAGGGCAGCAGTTGAGGATGGCAGGGCTCGTCACGAAGCCGGCCCAGCTCCTCCGGCGCCAGGAAGAGACCGCCCACCACTTCCCGCTCCGAGAAGCGCATCTCCCCGTCCAGCCGGGTGCGGTACAGGAAGATGCGCCGGTGATGCCCGTCGTCGAAGACGAACTCCGCGACGAGCGAGAGCGGGCTGTCCAGTCCCAGCTCCTCCCGCAGCTCGCGCCGGGCGGCGTCCAGCGGGGCCTCTCCCGCGTCGACGTGGCCTCCCGCGGAGGTGCATAGGTGGCCCGGCATGAACTTCATCTGCATGGAGCGCCGTTGCAGGAAGACCTTGCCGTCGTGCTCCACCATCACGTGCACGATGCGATGAGGCAGCTTCTGGCCGTAGACCTGCTCACGAGGGGCGCTGCCCACCACGCGCCCCTCGGCATCGATGACATCCATCCGTTCCATGCCGCGAATATCCCCGTGCCCTCTGACTAGGCGCTCAGGGCGGTCCGGGTTTCCATGGGGATGACCTGGACGCGGTCTCCCACCCACTTGCGGAAGTGAGCGCCCCAGTCGTAGTTCTCACGCGTCCAGCCGTCCTTCACCGTCCCCGTCACGAGCGAGCTGAAGAAGAGCTTCTTGCCGGTGACGATTTCCTCGGTGCCCACGATGCCGTTGGGCCAGATGAGGAAGTAGTAGCGGCTGTAGTTGACGGTGCGGTCCGACAGGCGGATCTGCATGTCCGGGTAGCGCAGGCGGAGCTTCTCCACGACGGCGGTGACGTGGTGGGTCTCCTCGGGCATCAGCTCGCTGTAGATGTGGTACGCGCGGCCCGCGTTGAGCGTCCAGGAGATGGCCCAGTCGCGGATGCCCCGCTCGTAGATGAACTGGGCGAGCTCCTCCACGTGCTGGCTGTTGTGCCGGTTGAGGCACGTCAGGATGCGCGGCGCCACGCCGCTGTCCACGCACAGGCCGATGGCCCGGAGCGTCTCCTTGTAGGTATTGCCCTTGATGTTGCGGCTGGGACGAATCTCGTTGTTCACGCGCTCATCCATGGAGTCGAGGCTGATCTCCACGCGCGTGCACTTCGACACCGTCTTCATCATCTGCGCCGTCAGGAACGTTCCGTTCGTCCCCAGAATCGTGGCGACGCCGTTGTCCGTGAGCTTCTCGATGACCTGCAAGGTGTCCTTGCGCATCAGCGGCTCACCGCCCGAGAGAATCTGTCGCATGATTCCCGCGCGGATGATTTCGTCGGCCACCTTCAATTGCTGAGGCGTGGAGAGCCGCTCGGACGGCAGGTCCTCGTCGTTGCCATAGCAATGAATGCATTTGAGATTGCAGGGGGCCGTCACCAACCAGCCACACCCAATGGGACTCTGGGGCACGGGCTCGCAGCCCTCGTACACCTTCGCGGAGAACTCATCGCGAAGGTTGTCATACACGATGGTGCCCCAACTCTCGTGACGCTCTCGGATACGCACGGACATGGCCAGAAATGAAGAACAGCCCCACAGCCAGTCGTTGGCCGCAGAGCCTTGGTTGAGCAAGCGAAGACACGCGAAAAAAAGACACTCCGTCCCTGACGGGGACGCCCATGCCGTGACTGGCACGGGTTGCTGTCACATCCGCTGAGCCATGTCCCTGGAAACCTCGAACTACCCGGGTCTCCTACCCCTCTCGGCACCTCTGGAAAAATAGAGGAGCTAGCGTACTCGGATGTCACAAAGATGTTACGGAGATTTTACTTTGTCCGCAAGAGACAATTTTCCTGGGGCTTCACGAAACGATGGAGACCCGGGTTTTGAAGGCTCCATCATGGGGTGCGGGTCTGACACCGGGTACGAAGGGAACGAAGTCCCTCCCCGGAAGTCGCCCGCGCCTGCAATCGAGTTGCGGGGCTGCGTCAAAAACACACGGCAATACAAGGGGATGACGCACGAGGTGCGCGGCGATTTCACGCGCGAGCACCGCGGCATTTCGGGGGGCCATTGACCCGCACCCGCGCCGGCTGGGTGCCCGCTTTCGACACGGCTCCCGGAAGCGGGATTTCTCCCGTTCCGAGAGGACGTCTGTCCTGGAATCAGGAAGAGCCAGGGCCGAAGCCCCGCGGCCCGGGTCTCAGAAATCCGCGGTGAGCTTGAAGGACAGCGCGCGGCCGGGACGCTGGACGCCGAAGAAGTCGTAGGTCTTCTCGTCCGTCACGTTGAGCACCTCGAGCGTCCCGCCCAGGGTGACGGGGCCGGGCCTCGTGTACGAGAGGCCCAGGGAGTGTGTGAGCTGCGCGGCGATCTCCTGCTTGTACTCGCGCAGCCCCTGGCTCTCCCATCCCCGGTAGAACCCGTGGACGTAGCGGGAGGTGACGTTGAACGTCGCGGTGTCACCGGCGTGGAGGAGCGACTGGCGCTCCACCCTCGCGGTGACGTTGGCGAAGAGCCAGGGACGGTTCGGGATTCTGTCGCCCTCGAACTCCGCATAGGCGCCCGCGCCGCCCGCGTTGCGGAAGTCCTGCCAGGTGCCGTTCGCGTCGAGGGACAGCCACTCTCCCGGCACCGACCAGCCCGCGGAGGCCTCGACGCCCAGCGAGCGCGCGGAGAAGACGTTCTGGTAGCTCACGTTGGTGGCGTCCCCCAGCGGGACGATGAGCTCATCGGCGAGCCGCGCGAAGCCGCCCACGCTTCCCCGGAAGCTGCCCACGCCCGTGCGCAGGTCCGCCAACGAGAACTCCAGGTTGATGTTGTGGCTCACCTCGGGCTTGAGCCCCAGGTTGGAGAGCACGAGGACTCCGTCGCCGAACAGCTCGTCCGGCCCCGGAAGACGCGTGGCGTATTCGTAGGAGGCCTTCGCCAACACGCCCCGCGGGAGGAAGAGGCGGAGGCTCTCGCCGAAGCCCAGGTGCTCCGTGGACTGGTCCTGCCGCCGGAAGACGTTGCCCGGGAGCACCTCCTCCGACGACGAGCGCATCAGGTAGCCCTTGATGAAGAGCACGTTCTTGAGCGTTCCATCGCCCAGGACGAGCTCGTGCTCGAGCCCCCCGACGCCCGTGAACAAGTCCCGCTGCGCGCTGAGCGGGTCCCTCTGGCCGGTTCCCCGAGTGAGCCGGTCCTCGCCTCCACGCGCCACGAAGGTCGGCGCGAAGGAGAAGCGCAGCGTCTGCGCCGAGGAGAGCTCATAGGCCGCATGGAGACGCGCCAGGGCACTCTCCTGCTCGACGACCTGGTCCACGGGTTGGTTGCCCAGTTCGCCCGGCTGGCGGCGCTCCACGCCCCTGTTGCCGTACCAGTCGTAGACGAACGTCGCCAGGTCGCGGAAGTCCGTGTCGCGGCGGCTGTAGCCACCCACCGCTTCCAAGCGCAGCTTGCCGGACAGGAGCCCCTTGTGGGCCCACGTCGCCAGGGCCCCATGGCTCTCCTCGGCGGAGCGCGCCTCGCCGTAGGGAACGGTCATCACCACGTTGTTCTGAAGTTCCTTGCGGGCACGTGTGCCGAACACGCGCAGCGAGAGCCGCTCCGCGAATGGCGTCTCCACCACGCCCACCTCCAGGCCGAAGCCTCCCGCGGCGAAGCCATCATGGAAGCGCGGCAGGCTCGCGGGCCGCAGACGACCGGATTCGTCGGCGACCTCCACGTCCACCTCGTAGTCGTTGCGGGCCAGGTCTCCGAAGGCGTGTCCCTTCAGGAAGAGCCCCGATTCGCCCAGCTTGTAGTGCCCCGACAGCGAGCCCCGGTACGTGCCGAATGAACCCGCCTGCAACGAGACGGAGGCCCCATTCGGCTCATCGCCATCCGAGGAGACGAGGTTGACCGCGCCCCCCAGCGCATCGGCGCCGAAGCGCACGGGGACGACGCCGCGATAGACCTCCACACGCTTGAGCAGGTTCACCGGCA
Organism: Myxococcus stipitatus; assembly: GCF_037414475.1. The sequence goes on from NZ_CP147913.1 coordinate 1,941,941, forward strand.
CATTGGCGAGCCCCAGCCCGAAGCCGGCCATGTCCAGCGGGATGCCATCCAGGAAGAAGCGGACCTGCTCCCCCGAGAAGCCGTTGAGCGAGAAGCGGCTGGCGGAGCCGAGCCCTCCCGTCCGCTGCACGCTGACCCCGCTGTTGCGGCTGAGCACCTCCCCCAGGTCCGCCGTCTGCTGCCGCGCCGCCTCGAGCTCCACCACCTGGACGGCCTCGGCGGACAGCGTGCGCTCCTCGCCCCGGCTCAGCGTCCTGCCCGTCACCTCGATGGTGGTCTCCAACGTGACGCTCTCGGTGAGCGCCGCGTCCACTTCCGCGCGCTCTCCCGGGGCGACCTGGACGCGATAGGACTGGGGCTCGCAGCCGGGCACATACGCGTGCATGACATAGGCGCCGGGCACCAGGTCCTTGGCCAGGAACCGCCCCTGCGCATCCGCCCGCAGCGTCGTGACGCGCTCGTTCGCATCGAGCAGCCACACCTCGGACTGGCCCAGGTCTCCGCCCTCGCACGGACGCATCCGTCCGGCAAGCTCACCCTTCCCCACCGGAGCCGGAGCGGCCGCGGGAGGCGTGGGCTCCTGCGCCGCGGCGGGGAGCGACAGGACCAGGGCGCCCAGAAGCACCGTCCATCGAGGCCGGGCGCGAGTCGAGACAGGGTGTGGGGCGGGGTCGGCGAGGAACGTCATGGTCCGATGCTCGAGGGACAGAAGGTGACGGGCCAGGCGAGTGACTCGCCTCGGGCACCAGGAGATTCACGGCTGCTCATGGGCGGGCACATTCAGCGCGGACACCCCTTCGCCCCGCTCGCGCGGAGCCATGCGGTGAACGACCCACGCCGACCCGAGGAACACCGCGCCGAGGACAAGGAACCCCACGTCCGCGAAGAACAGATAGGGCGACCCCGCCGGGGCCAGGACCGGCCGGCCATGGCGCCAGGCGTCCAGCCACGGCAGCACGAAGAGGATTCCACCGGCGAGGGCCAACAACCCATAGGCCCACTCGTTGGCGCGCGGATACAGCGGGGCGCCCAGCACGCAGAGGCACCATGCGACGTAGAACGTCGCGTGCTCCCACTGGGGCCGGTTCGACAGGGAATCAGGCAGGAGCTGGTTGGCCAGGAACACGGCCGCGAGCGCGAACGCCGCTCCACCGAAGCCGCCCGCCGTGAGCCGCGCGAGCCCCACGTCCACCGGCCGCATCCCACGCGCGCGCCGCTCCAACCAGATGAGGTTGCCCGTCAGGACGCAGAGGGCGCTGAGGATGCCGAGCAGCGCGTACACCAGCCGCAGCCCCATCCCGGCGTAGAGCCCCGAATGAAGCACATACGCGCCCTCCAACAGCCACGCCGTGGGGCCAGGCCCACCTGCCTCGCGCACGTTCAACACCTCGCCCGCGCGTGAGACGCGGACGGAGGTGAAGTCATGGAGCCCCTGGCGCGCGTAGCCCCTCACATCGACGAAGCCCTGGGCATCTCCCAGGTTGCGGATGGCGAAGCGATAGTGGCGGACATCCGGCAGCGCGGCGCGCGCCTGCTCGAGCACGGCGGCCATCCTCGGCGCCGGCGCGGCCTCTCCCGAGCGCTTGAGCGGACGCGGGTAGCCCGTGGACGCATAACCCGCGTCGACGTCTCCATCGAAGGCCGTGTGCACCATGACGGGCTGAAGCACGGTGGCGTTGAGGGCGATGATGGCCGCGGTCCACGCCATCACGGCCTGGAAGGGCAGGCCCACGCTGCCCAGGACTTTGTGGAGGTCTCCCCACGCGGTGCGCAGGGCCTCGCGGGGACGGAACCGCACGAGCTCGCGGCGAAAGCGGCCGAGTTGGAGGAACAGGCCCGTCACCACCACCAGCAGCAGCACCGTGGCCACGAGCCCCGCGATGAACATCCCGCCCGGGAGCGGATAGAGGAAGTGCATCCAGAACAGGAACTCGGACAGGTCGCTGTGCTCCGGCGCCTGCGCTCCCGTCAGTGGGTGCACCCGCACGGCGACGTCCGCGCCGTCCTTCTCCTTCCACCCAAGCCACATCCACGGGGCATAGGGCGCGGGCAGCACGACGTTGAGACTGGTGGGCGCCGTGCCGCTCGCCACGCGCGTGTCCATCCACTCCTGGAGCGTGGCCATGGTCCGCGCATCATCCACGGCGACGGGTGTCCTCAACCGCGGGTCCTGCCACGGCTCCAGTTCGTGCCGGAACAAGGAGATGACCCCAAGCAGGAACATGCCGACGAGCAGCACCGACGCCGTTGCCCCCGCCCAGGCATGGGCTTCCCAGAGCACGCGGTACGTCCCAGCCTTGAGCCTCATTTGAACGCACTCCAGAACAGGACAAGCGTCGCGGCCACGCTCGCCACCAGGATTCCCACCCACGCGCGGGCCGCCGAGCGCGCCAGGAGGACACCGCAGGGCGCTGCGGCGACAAGTGGCACCACGGTGACACATGCCACCAGATAACGAGTGCCCTGCGACGCGGGGATGACGGCGGGCAACGCCACCGAGACCAACAGCGCCGCCACGGGTGCCCCCAGGATGGCGGCCACAAGCCAGCTCCAGTCCAGGCGGCGGCGCGCGGCGCTGCTCACGACACGTGCTCCAACACACCCAGCAACAGGCCGCAGGGCGCCAGCAGCCCCATGACCCAGACCGGCTTGCGCGCCAGCGGCGCAAGGACCGCCAGGAGAGAGCCAGCCAACATGACGTGCGTCAGCGCCAAGCCCAGCGCCGCGCCCGGACTCACGGCCCCGAGCAGGGCTGAGACCAGCCCCACGACGACGAGCACCAGCCCTCCACCCACCGCGAACACATGAGCACGAGGCGTGCTCGCCCGACGCCCGCTGTGCCGCCACCACCAGGCGCCATACAGCAACACCACTCCCAACCAGAGCAGCGTGGGGGCCAGCACATCCATCGGGAGAACCTCGCGTCCAGCGGGACGGTGTGACAGCAAGGGCCAGCGCGGGGGGAGCGGCCTCCGCCCGCGCCAGGTGAGCGGCTCAGCGGATGCGCGCGACGTCCAGGACGAAGCCCGGGAAGGACACGCTCGCCTTGGGTGTCCCGGAGCTCAGCTCCATCAGCGTGGAGGTGGAATAGTCCGCCGCGCTCTGGCTGATGAAGAAGTCCTCTCCGGACGTGAGCGTGAAACCGCTGTACGCCCCGGGCTCCCCCTCCACGCGGACGGGGTTCTGCAGCGTCGCCAGCGGCACGCGCCACCAGCTCCAGCCCTTGTTGAACCACTCGAGATAGGTCGTGCCCGGCGCGGTGGGCGTGATGTTCGTATCGGCGACCTGGGCCCACGCCATGCCGTCATCCGTCACGGAGATGATGGCGCCAAACTGCTTCGCGCCCAGGCCCGGAGCGAGCGAGCCGACATAGTCCTCGTCGAAGCGCTGCCGCCCCGCCGAGACACGGAGGATGCAGTCCTGCTGCCCGCCGTCCTCCGCCCCCTTCACCGCGTAGCCCAGGCCATTGATGACGCCGCTGAAGAAGTAGAGCGTGTCGCCAATCTGCCCCGTCTCCGTGATGTTCCGGCAGCGCGGGTCCGCGTGCCACGTAATCTCGTCCGTCGTGGTGTCGATGCGAACGAGGTTCGTCCCGGGGAGGACCGAGTCATACGTCCGGGAGGACCACCCCACCGCGAAGAACGCCTCGCCGGCGCGGCTGGCCCACCCGCTCACGCTGGTGACGTAGCCCGTCTTCACGAACTCCTTCGGCAAGGGGAGCGTCTTCAACACGCGCATCTCGGCCGGGTTCCAGACGATGATCTGCGCCTGGGCGTCGTCCTTGTAGTAGGCCTTCGTCGGGCTGATGAAGAGCACCGCGTTGGAGCCCAACGCGCGAACGCCCAGCTGGTGGAGCGACATGGGCGTGCCCGCCACGAACGCGCCGTTGCGCACCTCATAGCGGGTGATGGTGGGAGACTCACCCGACCCGATGGCGAAGAAGTCCATTCCGGCCGCCGCATAGAGCCGGGGGCGTCCGGGAAGCTCCAGCGACTTCGAGTAGTCCAGCGTCTTGGGCTGGTCCAGCGAGTCCACCAAGGAGAAGTAGTTCATCCGGGCGCCGTTCGTCTCGACGGCCGAGTGCACCAGGAACAGCGAGCCCTCTTCTCCCACCCCAGGCTCCTTGCCATCGCCCGGGGACTTCTTGTCGTCCCCACACGCGGGCAGCACCAGGGCGGCGCTCGCGAGGAGCCCCCACGAGAAGCTCCTCAGTCCGGCACTCAGTCCATTGCGGCCCATCGCGCTCTCTCCCGGAACGGGACCGGGTTCGAGGCGCTGTCCACGGACACGCCCGTTCCGGCCGGCTCCAATATGATTTTGACACTCACTATCAAAATCAAACCTGAGCGCGACGGAGTAGCCCGCCACAACCTCAGGTGTCAAGCGAGGCCGGGTGACCGGGGACCCAAGTCCTGGAAAACAAGCCAGGCGTCACTTCAGGTGTCGGACGAAGAAGGCGAAGACCTGCTCCGGGTGTCGGCCGGTTGAGTGATGCGCTGGAGGACCTGTTTCGCGCGGGCGCGTGGAGCCCCTTCGACCACGAGCACCTCGACTTCGAGCGCATAGGGGTCATCCAGGAGGAGTTCCCGGAGCTTCTCGTCCACCGCGAGGCGCAGGTCCTCGTCCTCCGAGGAGGAGAGGGCAATCCGGTCCGGTTGCTCGATGCCGACCCACACAATCAAGTCGAGCGACTGGAGCGCACCGCGCACGCGCGGCAGCCATTCATCCAGGTCGAAGGCCTCGGAGTCCTCGTGGGCCTGAAGGTAGCCGATGAAGTCCACGGGGCAGCGGTCGAACAACACATCGGGCCGGGTGCTGTTGTCTCCCAAGGTGTCGATGGACCTGGCGAGCTGCGCCTCGAAGTCCTCGACCGATGGGGGCGACGCGAACTCGTAGCCCTCCTCCTCCAACTCGGCGTAGGGCTCATCCACGGTCGCGTAGTTGGGAAGGAGGTCGGACAGCTCCTCCACGAGCGTGGTCTTCCCCACACGGTGGGTTCCGGAGAAAGCGATTCGCATGCGTGGAGCTGTCTATGCCATGGCGCGCGGCACCGGATGTCTACCGGGATGAGTCGCCGCTCGCCTGAAGTCACTTCGCGGCGAAGGCTCGCGCGGTCAAAGCAACGACAGCACCTCGACCGCGGCGCGCTCTCCCGCCCGGATGGCCCCGTCGAGATAGCCACACCAGACGCCCGACGTCTCGGTGCCCGCCCAGTGGACTCTCCCAGCCGGAGCCTTGAGCGCGTGGCCCCATGACGAGATGAGCCCCGGAGGCAGGGGCGACACGCAGCCCGCCGTCCACGTCTCTCGCGCCCAATCCTGCTCGAGGTAGTCCCGTGGCGTCCGGGCCTGCTCTCCAAAGAGCTTCACGACGTCCTCGATGACACGCTCGCGCCGGACCGCCATGGGCAACCGGGCCACCGCGGGGCTCACGAAGGCCAGCAACACCCCCGCCGCGCCATCCACGGGCGCGCTGTCGAAGGTCATCTCCACGCCGCCCGAATCCGTGAAGCCCATCCCCGAGAGCCCCTCCTCTCTCCAGAAGGGACGGTCGTAGACGAGGTGCACCTTGAAGCCAGAGCTCGCCCCCCAGTACCGCTGGAGGGCATCGCGCTGGCGCGGCAACTCCGGCGTGAAGTCGATGCGCTGCATGTCCTTGGGCATCATCGCGACAATGGCCCGGCGTGCCCGCACCGTGCCCGCATCTGAATGAACCGACACCGCGTCCATGCACCATCCCCGGATGCGGCGGACCGGAGCCCCCAACACAATGCTGCCCGACAGCTCCTCCGCGAGCCGCAGCGAGAGCGCCTGCGCGCCCCCCTCCAGCCGATACTGCTGCGCCCCCTCGTTGAGCTCCGTGAAGCCCCCCGCGGAATGCAGATAGAAGAGGAACCAGAGCAGTGAGGTGTCCTCCGGACTGGCGCTCAACGTCGTGCCAATGGTCGCGGCCACCGCGCCATACGCCTCTTCCCCGACGTTGTTCGCGTGGAGCCAGTCCGCGACGCTCCGCGCGTCCAACGTCGCGGCCCCTGGAGCACTCCATGGCGCATCGAGCGGAACCTGCCTCGAGAGACTCTCCAAGACTCCCTGGACGTGGAGGGTCTCCGCACTCGGAAGCTCCCGCTCGAACGTGACACGCGCCCCGTTGACGTGGGCGACGCGAAGCCCCTTCACGTGCTGGGGAATCCGCTGGATGCCCAGCTCATCCGCGAGCGCCATCACCCGCGCCTGGCTCCCACCAATCCACTGCCCGCCACCATCCACCGGGCGGTTGCCCACCGTGTGCTGGTTCAACGTGCGGCCCCCGACCCTGTCCCGCGCGTCGAACACCACGACACGGCACCCCGAGCGAACCAGCATCCGTGCCGCGCTCAGGCCAGACAGCCCCGCGCCCACGACAGCGACATCCACCTCCCGGCTCCGGGGATGCGCTTCCCCCTCCCGGCTCCCCAGCACGGAGAGCACACCGGCCGCCGCGGGCCACTTCAACAACGAACGCCGCGACAGCGAAACCGAAGCCAAGGCACCCATCCGATTGAGGCGTTTCATCAGGACTCCTATCTTGGTTACCAAGTTGCGGGGACAAGAAAAGGCACACATCGAGACAGCCCCACCGCGTTCAGCGGGAGGCCGCCGCGAAGGTCGGGCGAATGGTCGCGAGGTAGTAGGGAACCGGGTCCTGGTGGGCCAGCAGCTGCTTGGCGAGCACCTGGTAGAACCAGCGCAGCTCGTCGGACTTTCCCTCGAGCGGGGCGTTCGGGTCGGCCCAGCGCTCCCAGAGGGCCATCTCCATCCGCATGATTTGATTCCGGCCCATCGAGGTGACGTGCCGCCAGAAGTCGGCTTCGAGCTGGCGGGCCCGCGCATCGGAGGGCTGCACGGGACATTCCTCCACGAGCACGAGCAAGGCACGCCGCTCGTCGTCGGTCGCCTTCCGGTGCGCGGCGTCGAGTGTCATCACCACGTACAGGTGCCGGTACTCGACCAGGTCCGCCCGGAGCCGGGCGCCCCCGCCCCGGAGCCGGGAGCCGTAGCGGAAGAGCAGCTCGAGCGCCCGCGCATCCGCCGCGGCGACATCCAGCACCCGTGACGCCCCACCCTGCCGCGCTTCGACGAGCCCCGCGTCCACGAGCGTGTGCACCGCCTGACGCACGATGATGCGTGACACGCCGTGGGTCTCCGCGAGGACCCGCTCCGGAGGCAACGGGTCTCCTTCCGCGAGCTTGCCGTCGAAGATGGCGATGCACAGCGCCTCGAGCACGACCTCTGCTGCGCGCTGCGGCTTCTGGCGGGACGAGCTGGACACGCCGCCATTCCTAACTTGGTTACCAAGTCACGTCAAATGAATGAAGGGCCACATGGACGCGCGAGGAGCACGTCCGCTGTGGCCCTTCGGATGCCGCCTGCTACTTCGCGCTCTTGTCCTTCTTCATCATCTTCTTGCCCACGGTGAAGAGGAGGACCGTCACGGCCCCGGTGCCCAGTCCCACCACGGCGTTGAGCAGCATGGACGCCAGCCCGCCCAGGACGCTGCCCACGCCCGGCGCCGTCGAGGCCCAGGCGGTGAAGGACTCCTCCGCGTGGTGCAGCCCGGAGATGCCGTGCACGAGGATGCCGCCGCCCACCAGGAACATGGCCGCCGTCCCCGCCACGGAGAGGAACTTCATCAGCATCGGCGCCGCGCGGAGGATGCCCCCGCCCAGGTTGCGCTGGAAGGCCCCGGCCTGGCGGCTCAGGTACAGGCCCGCGTCGTCCAACTTCACGATGCCCGCCACCAGCCCATACACGCCCACCGTCATGATGAGCGCGATGCCCACCAGGACGGTGACCCGCGTGGCGAAGGTCGCCGCCGCCACCGTGCCCAGGGTGATGGCGATGATTTCCGCGGAGAGGATGAAGTCGGTGCGCACCGCGCCCTTGATCTTGTCCTTCTCCAGCGCCACCAGGTCCACGCTCGGATTCGCCAGGGCCTCACGCAGCTCGGCGCGGTGCTCCTGGTCCTCCTCCTCGCTGTGCAGGAACTTGTGCGCCAGCTTCTCGAAGCCCTCGAAGCAGAGGAACGCACCGCCCACCATCAACAGCGGCGTCACCAACCAGGGCACCAGCGCGCTGATGGCCAGCGCCGCCGGCACCAGGATGGCCTTGTTGACCAACGAGCCCTTCGCCACCGCCCACACCACCGGCAGCTCGCGGTCCGCGTTCACACCCGTCACCTGCTGGGCGTTGAGCGCCAGGTCGTCTCCAAGCACGCCCGCCGTCTTTTTCGCCGCCACCTTCGTCAGGATGGCGACGTCATCCAGGATGGTCGCGATGTCGTCGATGAGCGCAAATAGACTGCTGCCTGCCATGGAGCTCTTCCGGGCTGAAGGGTGGAGAATCCCTCCCGGATTAGCACACTGGCGCATCCGGAGCACGGCTTCCCCCACACCCGCCGGGCCGCTCACACAATCCGCGACCACGCCTTGCCGTCGAACTCCACGATGTCGGTCTCGCCAATGGACCACAGCACCCCTTCGCGGGTGCTCAGCTGATGCGTGGACCGCGGAGCATGCTTGCCGTGGTCCACGGGGCGAAGGCCGGCGCGCTCGAGCGTGAACAAGCCCTCGAGCGTCGACACGAACAGCTTGCCCGCGAACCACTCCAGGCCCCAGATGTCCGCCCGCGTGGCCGTCTGCTCAATCAAGGACCAGTCCCCTGGCGTGCCACGGATGAGGGTGCCACCTCGGCCCGCGACGTACACCGTCCCATCGGGCGCGCACACCACCGCGCTCAGGTTCTCCTGGGTCGGGACCACCTCCTGGCGCCAGGTCTTGCCGTTGGAGTGCCAGACCTGACCCGCGGAGCCCACCGCGAAGAGCTTGGACCGCCCGAGCCCGTGGATGGCGTGCCCGTCGAAGCTCGCCGGCAGCCCTTCATCGATGCGCTTCCACCGCTCGAACGTGTCCATCCGGTAGACCATGCCGCGCAGGCCGATGGCGTGGGCCCAGCCATCAATCTCCCGCACCGAGCGAAGGCCCCGCGCGCGCCGGGTCTTCGGCGCCGGAGCGCTGTGCGCGAACAGGTCTTGTGTCACGCGGTCATCGTCGCTGTCCGCCGTGTAGTAACCCGTCTCGGAGATGTCGACCGAGCCCTGCACGGGCGACTCAATCAGGCAGAAGCTGTGCGCGTCGTAGTTCGCGTCTCCCCGCTCGACCTGGCCATCGTCCCAGACGAACACGTACGCATGAGGCTCTCCCCTGCGCTCGCGCTTCGGGTCGCACGCGTAGATGACGCCATAACGTGATGAGAGCACCCCCGCGGTGCGGATGAGCAGCCCCTTGAAAGGTCCTGGGTTCTTGGCGGCCATCGAGTTGCAGTCTCACTTCGCCCCACGGGGCACGTGTCTGGGAAACGGGGCGCACCACTCGATGCGGCCCCCTCCCATCAGCGCACAGGGATGCCGCCGAGTCACGTCACCAGCTGACGAACTTCGATTTCGCGAACCTTCACGACGTCGCCGAAGCGCACGGACCATTCGACCGCCTCGGCCTTCGACGGCAGGTCGAGAATCGCATAGCCCGCGACCAGCTCCTTCGACTCCGCGAACGGGCCGTCGATGACGTTGTGCGCCGCACCCTCGAAGTGGATGCGCGCGCCCCGCCTCGTGCTCGCGAGCTCCCCCGAGACTTGAAGGACTCCGAGCCGGGTCATCTCGTCGAGGAGCACCTTCAGCTTCTCCGCGTGCCACGGCTCCCGAGGCAGGTCCTTCTCCGAGCGCTCATCCGCCATGTGCAACGACAAGAAGCGAAGCGGCGCGTTCTCCGGCTTGGGCCCCATGCCCAGGTCCCACGGCTCAGTGACGGCGCCCAGGACCAGCTCGACATCGCCCACCGCGGCCGCGAACTTGTCACACCACGCGAGCGCCTCGTCCTTCGACCGCACACACATGAGCGTGAAGCCGGCCACGCGCTCCTTCAGGCTCGCGAACGGCCCCTGGGTGATGGTGCGCAGGCCCTTCTTGTAGGTGACGTGCAGCCGCTTCGACGTCGGCTGGAGCCCCTCGCCCGAGACGAAGATGCCCTTCTGCATGGCCTCTCCCATGAGACGGCCGACGCCTTCCATCACCGCGGGCTCCGGCGGGGCTCCCGACTCCATCTCCTCTGTCACCTTGTGCATGACCATGAACCGCATCGCGTGTGCCTCCTGAATCGAGCTGGGCCGAATGCCTCGCCTCTATACCGGCGACGAATCCTCCGAAATGAGATCGACACGACCCGCGAATCCTCCGGACTCCGGAATAGATGCGACACACAACCCCAGGAGTTTCAATGACTTGAGCGGCCTGATGACGACAGGGGTTCCCCCAGGGCACCTGTGAATTCAGCGCCCAGGCGCTGTGCTCCGAGCGCGGTTTCCTCCCCGGGGGCTGGCCGCTACATGACGCACCGTCGGCGGGAGCAGTCCCGGCGGCCAGAAAGAAATGGAGCAAGTCATGGAGTATCGACGTCTGGGGGCCTCGGGGCTCCAGGTGCCTGTCCTCAGCTTCGGGGCCGGCACGTTCGGTGGTCAGGGTCCTCTGTTCAGCGCCTGGGGCGACACGGGCGTGAGTGAAGCGCGGCGGCTGGTCGACCTCTGTCTCGAGGCCGGTGTGACGATGTTCGACACGGCCGATGTCTACTCGAATGGCGCATCCGAAGAGGTGCTCGGCGCGGCCATCAAGGGACGGCGGGAGCAGGTCCTCATCTCCACGAAGGCCTCACTGCCCACGGGGGATGGGCCCCAGGACGCGGGCTCTTCCCGGGCCCGGCTCATCCGCGCGACGGAGGCGGCGCTGCGGCGGCTCGGCACGGACTACATCGACCTCTTCCAACTGCACGCCTTCGACGCGGGCACGCCCATCGAGGAGGTGCTCTCGACGTTGGACGAGCTCGTGCGGCAGGGAAAGATTCGCTACCTCGGGGTGTCCAACTTCGCCGGCTGGCAGCTCATGAAGTCGCTGGCCATCTCCGACCGCCATGGCTATCCGCGCTACGTCGCCCACCAGGCCTACTACTCGCTCGTGGGGCGCGACTACGAATGGGAGCTCATGCCCCTGGCCGCCGACCAGAAGGTCAGCGCGCTGGTCTGGAGTCCGCTCGGCTGGGGACGGCTCACGGGCAAGGTGCGGCGAGGCCAGCCGCTCCCCAAGGAGAGCCGTCTGCACCAGACCGCGGACCTGAGCCCCGTCGTCGATGACGAGCACCTCTACCGCGTCGTCGACGTGCTCGATGACATCGCCCAGGAGACGGGCAAGAGCGTCCCGCAAATCGCGCTGAACTGGCTCACGACGCGTCCGACCGTCGGCAGCGTCATCATCGGCGCGCGCAACGAAGCGCAGCTCCGCGACAACCTGGGCGCCGTGGGGTGGTCGCTCACGAAGGAGCAGCTCGCGAGGCTGGAGGCCGTGAGCTTCCAGACGCCCCCCTACCCCTACACGCCGTACTACCACCTCGACGGCTTCACGCGGCTCAACCCGCCGCTCCTGCCGCGTCCGAAGGCCGTGACGCCGTAGCCGCCTCACCGCCGCCGGGAGTCGTCACGCCACCAGCGCAGCGTCAGCCCGGCGTGGCCCGCCATCGGACGGCGGGCGCCGCTCAGCTCCATGGGAATCTCGAAGCCCCCCTCGGCGCGCAGCTCGAGGGATGGATTCAGGCGGAACGCGATGCCCAGCGAACCGCCCGGAGCGGCGAGCAGATGTGAGCCATTGAACCGGCCTTGAAAGGCGGTGAGGGGTCCCGCGAAGGCCCCCGCCAACGACGCGCCTCCGGTGAGCGTCCATCTCCGGCTGACCCGCCAGTCCAACAACGCCTGGGCCCCGAGGCGCAGGTTGACGGGCTCCGTCGTGTTGTTGGTGACCGGCACGTACCAGATGCCCGCGCTCGGGGCGAGCGACAGCGTCCACGCGGGGCTCTCGAGGAGGCGATGCCGGGTTCCCAGCTCCAGGCCCAGCAAGGTGAGGCGTCCGCCCCAATCCCAGTTCTCGCCCGCGCCCTTGCGAAAGTGGAGCTCGGGGTTGGGGAGGTAGGCCTTCTGCCGGCCATGCTCGAAGGCAATCGTGTTCACCGACACGCCGACCTCCGTCGTCCCCACCGGAGTCGTCGCGGCGCCGAGGTTCCTCGCCCCGCTCAAACACCCCGGGGCCCACAACAGGATTCCACTCACCCACAAAGCTCGAGTGGCGAGCCGGGACATCACCGAGGCCATGCGAAGCGCACCCAGACCGGAGAGTGGTCACTCCCTGCGGGGCGTCTGTCCACGCCGCGCTCCAACACGGAGAACCCTCGAGAGAAGACGTAGTCGAGCGGCAAGCCGCCAATGGGCGAGTCCACGGTGTCCCCGACGCCCTGCGTGGCCCATTGGAAGTTCCGACGCGAGAACAGCTTCACCGTCTGCCCCTGACTGCCTGGGTCGGAGGTGTTGAAGTCACCGGCAATCACTTGCAAGGGCCCACTTCCGTCGACCGCGTCGATGATGGCCTCCGCCTGGTCCAGCCGCCCGCCAAGCCCGACGATGGGCGTGGAGTTGTGCACGGAGACCGTCTCGACCGGAGTCCCATGGACATCCACCGTGGCGATGACAGCGATGCGCCGGCGCTGGTGGTACGGGTCATCATGGGGAAGGTGAAGCTTCCGGTCGGCGATGATGGGCCACCGGCTCAACAGCGCATTGCCGAAGTCGTCGCCATCCACCTGGACGGAGGCCGGGTAATAGACATACGCCAACCCGAGCTCCTGGGCGATGCGGTCCACGGAGGGTGCATCCATCTCCTGCATCGCGATGATGTCCGCGTCCGCGAGCGGAGCACGCTTGAAGGCCGTGATGGCCTCGGTGACGTGCTCGGCGAAGGAGAGGTTGAAGGTGACGACGGTGAGCGAGGACGGGGCCTCCTCGGGGACGGAGGCGGGCTTCCGGTAGTCTCCGCTGTACCTCGGGCCCTCCTCGTCCGTGTAGTTCTCCGCCAGCGGACACCCTGTCAAGAAGACCAGCAGGACCAGCGCCGACGGCGACATGCCCCAAAGCAATCGCAACCGTCGGGCCTGGGCGAACAGCAAGGACTGACTCATCGCGCAACTGAACGAAATGTGACGCAAAAGATTCCGTTCGTCCCCGCGGCAGCGATTGCGCCGCTCCCTCCGTTGGAGTCAGGGCCACGGAGCAAGCGCACGTCTTGAGAGGAATTCTCCGGATTTCATGGCAGACTGAAGGGATGTTCGACTGGCTCCGAAAGATATTCCGTGGTCCTCCCGCCGCGCCGCGTCCGTCCGAGCCCGTGAACATCGCGAAGGCGACGCCCGTCGTGAAGACAGGCGAGGCAGCGGGCGCCATCCCTTGGGGATGCTGGGTCTGGCTGGATTTGCCCTGGCAGTTCCAGGAGCGGTTCCTCGGCTTCACGTACGTCGACCGGGACGCTGGGCTGTCGGCCAAGGGAGGCCCCGCGAGCGCGGCGGAGACCGTGGAGATGCCCTCCTTCACCGTGCGGCTCCCGGGAGGGTTTCCCTTCAGCGTCCTCACGGCCGAGGAGGTCTCCGAGCGCGGCCTGCCCGTGGCTCCGCCCTGGCTGACCCACTACGGCCCCCAGCCCGACCCGGACGCCCCCTGGCGCAAGGACCCACAGCTCCAGGGGTTGTTTCACGAGAGCCACCCGAACGACTTGCAAGTGATGGTGCATGACGGCGAGCCCCGGAGGACCCAGCGCACGCCCGAGATGTGCTGGGTTCGGGTCCTTCGCGCGGAGCCAGGCCCGGCTCGCCGGGTGCTCGTCGATTCAGACCAGGCATCTGCCGCCCCGGTGGACATCCCCAGTGGCGCGTGGGTCTACGTGGCCCGGCTCCTCAACGCGCCACACCAGCTGCGAGATGTCCATCAGGGAGAGGAGCTCTGCTTCATCACGGGGCCAGGGTTGTCGCATCCGCTCCATGTCACGAAGCAGTACCTCCAGGAGCGGGCGAGCTGGCTCATCGCGCCGTGTGGCAAGTGTGGTTGGAGCGAGGCCTTCGACCCGCCCAGCGTCATGGCGCGCTTCCGCTTCCCCGACATGCCACCGGACGCGGAGGTGAAGACGTTCAGCGCGTTCTGTCCCGTGTGCGGCGGCGTCCAGCTCCTCGCACATGAGGACGTCAACTAGGCGCGCCGGAAGCGCGAATCAGTCCAGGACCGCGGTGGCTTCAATCTCCACGAGGAAGTCCGGCGCGAAGAGCGCGGAGACGCCAATCAACGAGGCAGGTGCGGGCTCGAGCCGCACCTCCTGGGTGACCTGCTCGAGGCCGGCGAGCAGTTCGGACATCCGCTCCGGCTTCCAGTCGACCACGTAGAACGTGAGCCGGACGACGTCCTTGAACGTGGCCCCAGCGGAGGACAAGGCGAGGGCGACGTTGCGGCAGGCCTGCGCCACCTGTCCAGTCAGGTCCCCGCGCGCGATGAGCTGGCCGTGGGCGTCGCAGGAGACCTGTCCCGCGACGTGCACCTGGCGGGTGCCAGTGGTGATGGCCACCTGCCGGTAGACCTCGGTCTTCGGGAGTCCATCGGGATTGAGGAGGGTGACGGGCATGAGAGAGCTCCGGTGGGAAGTTGACGGGGCTCGTATAGCGAGGGCATTGACGAACGCGTGTCCCCGCTGCGCCGACGCGGGCGCTACAATGGCGGGCTGTCCATGAAACGCGCCCACCTGGATGAGATTCTCGTCTTCATGTCCGTCGTGGACGCGGGCAGCTTCGTGGGAGGCGGCCGTGGCGTGGGTCTGACACGCTCGGCGGCGGGGAAGGCCCTGGCCCGGTTGGAGTCGCGGCTTGGGGTGCGCCTGCTCCATCGCACCACGCGGCAGGTGAGCCTCACCGACGATGGCCGCGTCTTCCATGAGCACTGCTTGCAGGTGCTCTCGGCGCTCGAGGACGCGGAGGCCAGCGTCGGGCGGCACACGGGGACGCCCCAGGGCGTCCTGCGGCTCACGGTGCCTGGTGCCTTCGGACGGCTGCTCGTCCTGCCGTTGTTGGATGAGTACCTGCGGGCGTGGCCCGAGGTTCAGGTCGAGGTGAGCTTCACGGACCGGGTCGTGGACCTCATCGAGGAGGGGTTCGACCTGGCCGTGCGCATCCATGCCGCCAGTGCCGACACGCGTCTGGTGTCCCGGCTCGTGGCGCGGCATCGCGTGTTCGTCTGTGCCGCGCCGTCATATCTCCGAGCGCGTGGTGAGCCCACGACGCTGGAGGAGCTCGCGGAGCATGACTGTCTGCTCTTCAGCAGCCAGACGCGGCGGCAGCGCTGGCGGCTGCGCGAGAAGGGCGGCGACTGGGTGAGCGTGGAGGGGCGGAGCCGGCTGCGGCTCGACAGTGGCGAGGCGATTCGAGACGCCGCGGTCGCGGGACTGGGGCTCGCATGGCTTCCAGGCTTCCTGGTCGACGAGGACCTGGAGCACGGCCGGCTCAAGGCCGTGTTGCCCTCGTGTGAATCAGAGGCCGTGCCCATCATGGCCCTCTACCCGAGCAAGCGCTTCCTCCCCGCGAAGGTGCGGCGATTCATCGACTTGATGGTCGAGCGATGGGGCACGGAGCCACGCTAGCCGCGTCACGCGGATACCTGCTCGCGCGATACCGAACGCGCCTCTAGCATGGGTACCGATGTCCGAGCCGCTCCTCCCCCGTGCCGAGAACGAGAACCTCCAGCCCTCCGACGCGGAGCGCCAGTTGGAAGGGCGCGCGGCCATCGTTGTCGATGCCCGGGACCTTCACGTGAAGCTCGAACAGATTCTCGCGAGTCGGGCGTGGAGGGACTCGCTCACGCGAAGCCCGGAGCTGGTGCCCACGCTCGTCAACACGGCCGAGGCCGTGCGGGAAGCCCTGGCTCGAGTCCATCGCCGCGCGGAGTTGGAAGACTGGCCCGAGAGCACGCCTGTTCTGCGCACCGCACGAGAGGTCGCGAAGCGGCGAACACGGCTCCACGCCGTGGTTCGGCGAAGGTTGGCGGCACTGGGGACCCACGCGGGGGCCGATCCGCTCGAAGCCGCGCTGACGCGGCTGGACACATTGGCGCGCCAGCCCGCGAACTGGGCACTGGACCTGCGTGAAGTGCTCATCCTGGAGATGCCTGCCCGCTGGAGTCATCCCCCGGGTGGCTCGCGGGGATACGCCGTCCAGGAGACAGCCCTGTTCGGACACGCCGCCAGTTGGCGCGGCTGGGTGCCAGGGACCGGACGGGTGCGGCTCACGAACGAGCGGCTGCTCTGGCGCTCAGCACTCGCTGGCCCTCGATGCGTACGGTGGGAAGCCCTGTCCAACGAAGGGCTACAGCTCAACGCGGCCACACGGGAACTTCGCGCGGGCCGAGACTGGGGCGTGTTCGCCCGGCGCCAGACAGACGCCGCGAACCTGGCCGCGCTCGCGGAGATGGTGCGATGGGCACCTCTGCGCGACGCCCTCCGCACCCGACGAGGACGGTTGGAGACCGTGGCCCTCTTCTCCGCGACGCTTGGCGAATCACGGGGTCACTGCATCCTGACCTCCGAGCAGTTGTGCTTCATCCCCACGGGCCAAGGGCCTCGGGTCCTCCGCGCCATCACCAGCAGCGACACGTCCCTCCCCACGTTCGACGCGAACCGGCTGATGGACCTCCTGCGATGGCTGTCCACGACGGACTTGGATTCCGCCCTGGACCGCATCCTCGCGGCGGCCATCGGCAAGCGCTGGACTCGCATGGAGGTGCGCGTCATCGAACGTCCACTCACGGGAACGTCCGCCATCCTCGATGACTCACTCCACCTGGAGTGCGGCGGAGAGAGGATGGCCGGCTTCCCCAAGGACTCCGAAGAGGTCATCGCGAACGGACTTCTGCGCGACTACCCTCGCCCCCCTCGAAGTCCTTGGCTCCCGTGACCTCCAACTAGG
This sequence comes from Myxococcus stipitatus, assembly GCF_037414475.1. Next base: position 1,958,838 of record NZ_CP147913.1, read on the forward strand.
TCTTCGCCGAGTTGAACATCCAGCGGATGCCGAAGCGGTCCTGGAGCGAACCGAAGAGCGCGCCCCAGGGCGCTTCGATGAGGGGCTGGATCACCGCTCCCCCCTTCGCGAGGGCCTCGAAGGCCGCGCGGCCCTGCGCCCCGCTGTCGATGTCGAGCGCGACATGCGTGGAGCTGCCCGGGGTCGGCTTGTCCTCCGGAGAGCCGTCGCTGAGCATGATGACGGCGCCGCTGTCGAACTGCAGCACCGCGTGCATCACCCAGTTCTTCATGCTCTCGGGACAATCATTCTGCATGTCCCCGAAGCGCTGAAGCGTCTGCACCTTCGCCCCAAGCGCACTGCCGTAGAAGGCAATCGCCTCCTCCGCCTTGCCGCCGAAAACCAGGTACGGGGTCGCGCTCTTGATCGCCATGGCAGGTCCTCTTTCCGTTCATTGTGCAGGCCCGTTCATCGGAGCCTTTGCATCCATGGACGGCCCAGGACCACGAAAATCATCGGTCGATGTTTCCCCCCCATGTCCCCCACCCGGCAGACATGCGCCTACCTGCCCCCCCGGATGGAACACGCGCCGTGCCCGGAGGCACGACGCGCGCCCCCACGGCATCAGTCCATCGTGCAGACGACGTCGTCGACCTGCAGGTGGTCGCGGTCCGCCACGCTGCGGCTCGGATAGAAGAACAGCCGCCAGTCACGCACGTTGCCCGTGAACTTGAAGAACACCGGCTGCCACTCGTTGCTGTCGACGACGAGGAAGTCCGTCTGCTTGCTCCAGCCCGCGCTCGAGTAGATGCGGTGGCGGATGCTGCCGTGGCCCCTCACCCGGTACGAGCAGGAGTAGTTGCCGCTCGCCACGTTGAACTTCTCGGAAGAGAAACGCTCGGCGATCTGGATGGGCACCACGAACTGCAACGCCGTCGTTCCACCGTGCACCGCGGTCGTGTACGGCACCAGCCGCGATGCCTTGATCTCCGTCCCAGGGTCCGTGATGCCGTTGTCCATGCCGTACCAGGAGACCGGGATGTAGTGATCCCCCTGATACGGAATCGAGTACGTGTCCCAGAACTCGAACCCACCGTTGGGGATGATGTTCGCCGGGTGGCTCGCGGCCACACAGCGACGCGTCGCGGGGTCACACGCCGGCAGCTCCCCCTGGCAGTCGTACGTCGTGAAGCACGCGCCAGCGGCCAGCTCACACACGCCGCTCGTGGGGTTGCACGTCGTCGCCGGATTGCTGCACGTCACACCCGCACACGGGTTGCCCTCCACACACTGGTGCGCGCTCGTGTTGCAGAACGGCGTCTGCGGAGTCCCCGCGCAGTCCGCGTGACGGGTGCAGCGGTTCTCGGCGACCACACACCGGTTCTCGGCGTCACAGGTCTGCCACTCGCTGCAGTCCGTGGCGCTGTTGCAGCGGCCAGAAAGCGGCTGGCACGTCGCGGCCGGATTCACGCACCGCTCCCAGGACTCACAGGTGACCTGGTCACACGGCTCGGGGGTACGCGTGCAGCGCACGTCGTCGATGACCACGTGCCCACCCGTGGTGTTCCGCACGCTGAAGATGAGCTCGAACGTGTCGAAGATATCCGTGGCGACGTTGAACGAGTACGACACCTGCTTCCACGCGTCGGGGCTAACCGTGGTGTAGGACGAATAGCTGGAGTAGTCGGTGCCGTAGAAGGCGTTGCGCACCTCACCCTCGCCTCGTGCCTGGTACGTACAGACGTAGCGCCCCGCGAGCATCGTCTTCGCCTGCGTGGTGAAGCGCTTGTGCGTTCCCGACGGGTTGACCAGCCGGGCCGCGTTCACTCCCTCGAACGCATGCGACGTCACCTTCTGCACGTCACTGGCGGCGATGTTCGACGTGCTCCCGAACCACTGCGCCGGAAGCGCACCCGGCCACTCCTCGAAGCCCCAGTTGCCGATGACACTCACCGGCCCTCCGCCCGCGTCGGGGTTCCCCGAACCCCCATCCGGCGTCTCCCCACCCGCGTCCGGCGTCCCGCCCCCACCATCCGGCGTCTCTCCGCCTGAATCCGGCGTCTCGCCTCCCGCGTCCGGCGTCTCTCCGCCTGAATCCGGCGTCTCGCCTCCCGCGTCCGGCGTCTCTCCACCTGAGTCCGGCGTCTCGCCCCCCGCGTCCGGCCTGTCGGAGCCCGAGTCTGGCCTCTCGTTCCCCGCATCCCGCGGAGTCTGTCCAGCGTCGGGCGTCTCACCCGGCTCTGAATCGCCGCATGCGACCAACAAGACCAGCAGCGAAGTCAGACACATCCGAAACAACGTCAAGGCAAGCCTCCGGTTCTCAGAAATTTTCTTCTCGTATCACATTTCTCCTCAAACAAAGCCCCGGGACACGGGAGACCCACCCTGAGTCCCAGTCGGGAACTCTGGCAAACTTTCCGTAACATTCTGTATTGGAATCGAACCCCAAGCCCTTCGGGGTTCGAGCCGTCTTCAGTGCCGGGTGGGCCAATAGCGATAGCCGTTGACCCGGTAGGGAACCTGAAGCTCCTCACACACTTCCCGGATGACATCGGGCGTGAAGAAGTAGTTGCGCACGCGGAGGATGGAGTCGCCCTCCACGTCCACGGTCATCACGGTGCGGACCTTGGGCCCGTCGACGTGCTCGTACCAGAACAGGAGCAGATGCGTGTCGCGGTACGCATGGACCGAGCACCACGGGCTCGTGGCCAGATAGCCCTCCAGCAGCTCGGGAGGAACACCGCCGCGCTCGTCGTACGTGATGGGCGCGAGTGTCCCAGCGAAGGAGCCCGTGCGCGGGTCCGCGGGAGCCTCCGTCCCGTACTCGGTGACGACCCCGACAATCTCCACCACCGCGTTGTCGAGCAGCAGCGCCGTGAGCCGGTCCAGGTCGCGCGCATTGAACGCGTCGCAGAAGGCGTCCAGCACGCCAGGAGCCACCGTGCGCGAGGAAGCATCCTCGGGGTCCGCGAGCCGGCCGCGACCTCGGTGGAGGGCCGCCTTCACCGCGCCCACCGTCGTGGAGAGCGCGTCCGCAATCTCCTCGAGCGACAGCCCGAAGACGTCCTTGAGCACCACCGCCGCGCGCTCCTGCGGTGACAGCTGGACGAACAGCGTGCCCGCGGCCTCCCGAGGCTCGCGCGCGTCCACCTGCGGCGCTGGAGGCATGTGCGGCTCGAGCACGCGGGCCTCTTCATGGCGAGAGCGCCGCGCCCGGTCAATCCAGAGGTTGGAGGCCATGCGGAACAGCCACCCTCGAGGATTGGGGACCTCATGGAACAAGGTGCCCAGCGTCACGAACGCACGTGCCAGCGTGTCCTGCGCCAGGTCCTCCGCGGCCCATGGACTGCGCGTCAGGTATCGGCAGTACCTGTAGAGTTCCGGACGCATCGGTTCGAAGACGTCCAGGAACCGGTGCCATGAGGACTTCACGTCGCCGCTGAGATTCGTCAGGTCCTGGGTCGGAGTGCTCATGGGCGGACCGGCTCATAACACAGCACCGTGAGGCTCTTTCCGAGCTGCGTGGTGCGCACGTGGTTCAGCGTGTGTGTCCCAGGGATGTCCCGGAACCACGGCGTCCCGCCGCCCAGCAGCACGGGGTGCACGATGAGCCGGTACTCATCCACCAGGCCCAACCGGGCCAGGGTTCCGACGAGGCCCGCCCCCGCCCAGGCAACGAGTGGCTTTCCCGGCTCGCGCTTGAGCGCGGTGAGGGTCTCCAGCACGTCGTCTCTCACGATGCGTGTGTTCCGCCAGCTCGCGTGTTCCAGCGTCCGCGAGAGAACGACCTTGGGCAGCGCGTTCATCTTGCCGGCGAAAGAGCGGTCACGCGCCGTCCGGGCGGTCGTCTCGGCGTCCGGCCAGTAGCGGACCATCAGCTCATACGAGCGCCGCCCGTAGAGCGCGCCCCCGACGGAGTCGAGCATTTCATCGCAGTACTGCTCGAACTGCGGGTCTCCATCGAGGAACCAGTCGAGCTCATGGTTCGGCCCTTCGATGTAGCCATCGAGGGACACAATCAGGGAGACGAACAAGCGGCGGGAGGCGGGCTCTGGAGTTCGAGGGTCCATACGCTGGAGACGAACGGGGCTCGCGAAAAGATACGGGGCTGGTCGTTTCCCACAACCAGTCCCCATGCCACTCAGTCCACGTCACCACAACCTGAGCGTCACCACCCCGAAGGCGCCGGGCTGGGCCGGGTCCGAGAAGGGCCCGAGCTCTGGGGCACCACCCAGCCCCGCCCAGAACGCGAAGTCGGTGGAGCCCACGCCACCGGGTTGCTGTCCGTCTCCTCCCATGGAAGCCATCAACGTGGCGCTGGGGTGAATCCACGAGGAGCCGCCACCACCGCCACCGCCCGTATAGGTCCACTTGTGGGCGCCACTGCCTCCACCGAAGTAGCCCGCGCCCCCGCCACCGCCCGAGCCATTGCCGATGCCCTGGCCTCCCACCTGAAGACACGCGGCGGCCACGCTGCCGCCAGAACACTGCCGCGCCGCGCCTCCCTGATTCGCCGCACCCTTGAACCCATGGGCGGTGCATTCGTCATAGCCATAAGGGTTCTGGTCATTGCTCACGCCGGGCACTCCTCCTGCCGTCTGCGTGGCACCACCTCCGCCCCCTGAGTTGGTCTGAAGGTGATCATTGGAGGTCCCGTCCTGGCCCATGCCTCCCACCGGGCCGCCGCCCCCGCCCGCCCCTCTCCGCTCACCCAACACCGTTGAACACCCGCTGCACCCGTCGACGCCTCCACCGCCACCTCCCGCAGCGATGAGCATGACCACGCCATTGCGCAGCACGTAGGAAGCGCCACCGCCGCCACCGTATGCGGCGCCCCCCGCCGCGACACGAATCTCCAACGTGTCGCCCGCGTTGACGGGGAACCAGGCCTGAATCCATGCACCTCCACCTCCCGCCCCGGGAGCACCTCCGCCCCCTCCCGCGCCCCACAGTTGGAACTCCGCGCGCGTCTTCCCCGAGGGCACGACATGGCTGGCCACCTGTCCCCCGGTGCTCCAGGCCACGGTCGGCGGTGCCGGGAGGGGTGGAGGAAGCGGCGGAACCGGTGGCTCCGTCGGAGGTTGTGGAACCTGTGGCGCGGGCGGCCTTTCGCCCATCTCGACATCCCTCGGGGGCTCCGAGGACTCATACCCACAGGCCACGCCGAACAGGCACACACTGGCGAGAAGGGAGAGGCACCGCGCTCTGGACATGGACGACTCCTGGACAATCCAGTGGGCTGTCATTCCCCGGCCAGAACCAGCACAGCTGTCCCTCACCTCCTGCAATTCATTTCACGAACCTTCCAGCGCCCCGTGTGGCGACTGTCGGAGCCTCACCAGAGGAAGGCTCTCCCGGGTTCGGACTCAGACCCTGGGGAGGGCCCACTGCACGACAGGCCACCTCGCGACGGGGCGCCCCCACGCTTCAGGCCGGGTCCGCGGCGAGGTGTTCATCCTGCATCAACAAGCGCGGAGGCCGAGGCAGGGATGCGGCTCGCGCGAGCAACTCCGCGCGGCTGCGCACCTTCAATCGCCTGTGCAGCGCCTTGCTGTAGTCGTGCACCGTCTGGGCGCTGATGCCCAGCCGCTCGGCCACTTCCTTCTCACCGCAGCCGGCCTGGAACAGGGACAGCGTCTGCTGGAGCCGGCGCGGAAGCCGCACCGCACTCGCCTCCTTCCAAAGCATCCCCAGCTCACCATGGAGCTGTCCGACGAGCTGCCGCTCCCGCTCGTCGAAGGGCCGCTCGGACCAGGCCCTGAACAGGAAGACGAAGTGCATCGCCCGGTACTCGGGCACGTGGAGCACGGACAGGAGATAGTGATTGACCCGGGCGGGCCGGTAGTGCTCGTTGAAGATGATCGACTTGTACCAACTCCGGTCACTCGCGAGCTCCCGGCGGTGGAGCGTGAATGAGCGCACGCCCAACTCCGCGATGCGCTCATCCGACGGGTCGAGCGCGGGCTCGGGCCGCTCGCACACCTGCATCCAGGCGCGGCGGTCGGAGCCGGTTCCCCAACCCAGGTCCACGCTGCCCAGGTGACTCGGCGGCGCCAGGAGGCCCCCTTCGGGTGTCTCCGCCGAGAGCCCCACCTGCGCACCCACGAGCGTGCTCAAACCGGTGAGCAGATGCCGCCGCCACGCCAGCGTGTCATGGCCCAACTGCTTCAACTCATCGAGCAACCGGAAGGCGCTCCGGGCGTCCCGCCACGTCACCAGGTCGGACATGTCTGAAGACTCTATCCCCTGTTCAGGGGAATGGTCATCCCACGGCCAATGCCTATCCTCGGAGACCTCCTGTCACGGAGGTACACACGATGAAACGTATTCTTGAGACAGCGGTCTGCGCGGCGGCCCTGGTGGTCCTCGGGGGATGTGACTCCGAGGAGCCTGGCGTCAAGGTCTTCTCCTCCCAGGAGTCCATCCAAGGCCGGAGCATCACCGGCTGGACCGAGTCTTGGTTTCGCTGGACCTTCGACGTCCCGGCCCATCAGAACCCCGCGCTCCTCCTGGAGGCGGACTGCGGCATCGGCCAGGACACGCCTGTCTTCTTCGTCCCGATGTACGACGGGGACACGACGTACCAGAGGACGTGCCGCGTGCCCGCCACCAAGCCCGTGCTCGTCCCGCTGTGGGCCATCATCAACGACCATCCCTGCCCCGACCCCGACTTCCAACCCGCCCCCGGACAGACGCTGGAGGACTTCCTCACCCAGGGCGCGCTCGACTTCAACGCGGGGTTCCGAGACCTCCGGGTGACGGTGGACGGAGAGGTCATCGACCCGTCCTCACATCGACACACCACGGGCATGTTCCACTTCACCGCGGACCCCAGCCTGGTCGGCAAACTCCCCGACCCCTGCCTCCAAGGGACCTCACAACCGGGGGTCAGTGATGGCTGGTGGCTCATGCTCTCATTGCCTCCAGGCGACCACGTCGTCCGTGTCACCGGTGTATCGCCCAGCAGCGACTCCATCGATTACACATACAACCTCTCCGTCAGCCGGTAACCGGACGGACCCTTCCGCGCATTCCCCACATCTCGAGAGACGTCGAAGTCCTCCATCCAGCGACGGGCTGAGAGCCGTAACACTTGCGGGGGAGGAATCGCGCACGGAAAGATTCGAGACATCGCACTCCTCGCCGGATGGATGGCAGCAATTGCCGCCCTTCGAAACACGCGACAACATTCACCCTGACCCAATCACTGACTCATCCCCCATGGCGCACCTCGTGCCATCGCGGAGTTCCATTCCAGGAGAGAGCCCTTGCTCATTGTTCGATCTCGCTGGTCTGCTCGGACATCGCTCCGCACTGCTTCAAGTTCCGGATTTCGGCCAAGGTCCCGGCGGGCTCCGACTGGCGCCCGACCCCGACGTATGACCTGAAGTGGTATTGAGCTCCTGAGCTCCACGTCGGAGTGACGGCACGAAGGTCACTCCGACGCATCAACCTGCGGGCCGCCCCGCGCCCCACGATGCGGGCGGCCCGTTGCGTTCACCTAGCATGAGACCGCGCCGCGCCTGGACGAAGCCACAAGGATATGGCTGGCTGGGCCCATGGATTGGAGAGAGACGTTCACCCAGCAACTGCGTCACGAGGGCTTCGCGCTCCTCCCTCAGGCCACGCCGATGGAACACCTCTCGTTGCTGGAGAGCGCCTTTCCTCCATCCGCCGGCAGCACCTCGACGTACAGGCGCGGCGGACAGCGCAACGTTCTCGACGTCCCCGCCACCCTCACGGCCGCATCCGACCCCTCGGGGGTTCGTGCGCTCGCGAGGAGCGTGCTCGGCGAGGACGGCTTCGTCGCCAGAGCCCTGCTCTTCGACAAGACCGCCGACGCCAACTGGAAGGTCCGCTGGCATCAAGACCTCACCATCGCCGTCCGCGAACAGCGGGAGGCACCCGCATGTTGGCCCTGCGAATCCACCTCGATGACTGCGGCGAGGAGAACGGGCCCGTCCGAGTCCTCCCCGGCACACATCTCCAAGGCCGGCTCACCGAAGCGGACATCGACGACAGGAAGTCACGCATCGCCCCTGTGACGTGCCTCGCGCGCCGGGGCGATGTGCTCGCATTCCATCCCCTGCTCCTTCACGCCTCCTCTCCTGCGACGAGGCCCGGCCACCGGCGGGTGCTTCATCTGGAGTTCGCCGCCGCGACACTGCCCGGTGGGCTCGAGTGGCGGTGGAAGGCCTGACGCGGGTCAACGCCGGCGGGTCCGCTTGCTCACCGTGCGCCGGACGCCTTGCGCCCGCGCCTCGAGCGCCTTGGCTTCGGCGAGCAACCACTGACGCACGGGGCCCAGCCGCTCGGTGTGGCGTGGCGTGTCCAGGTGGACGAGGTGATACGCGAAGCCCTCCAACTCCGGCCCGAAGGGTCGCACGAGCGCCCCGCTGGCCAGCTCCTCCGCCACGAGCACGAGGCTGACCAACGCGATGCCCTGCCCTGCGATGGCAGCCTGGATGGCGTGCGACTCGTCGGAGAAGCGCAGCTCGCCACTCGGAGCCTGGTACTTCCTCTCCGCGCTCGCGAACCACCGACTCCAGGTCGGCGTCGCCTCCTCGACTCGACGCCACTCGAAGTGGATGAGCGGATGCCGGCCCAGGTCCTCCAGGCCGCTCACCCCCAATCGCGGACTGCACACAGGCGCGAAGCGGTCCTGGAACAGCACCTCCGAGCGCAGGCCCGCGTGCACTCCCCGGCCATAGCGGATGGCCAGGTCCACACCTCCCGAGCGCAAGTCCACGGCGTCATCGGAGGCGTGAAGCCGCAGGTCCAAGCCGGGACACGCGGCCCGGAATGCGGGCACGCGCGGCACCAGCCACTTCGACGTGAAGGCGACCGTGGACGTCAGCGTGAGGACCTCCTGGGCAGGCGGCGCCCTGAGCGCGTCGATGCCTCGCATCATGAGGTCGAAGCCCTCCCTCAATGACGGGAAGAGCTCCCTCCCCTCCCTCGTCAGCGCCACGCGGCGGACGTGTCGCTCGAAGAGCTGTTGCCCCAGCCACTCCTCCAACTGACGCACCTGATGGCTGATGGCCGTGGGCGTCACCGCGAGCTCATCCGCTGCCTTCTTGAAGCTCAGATGCCGCGCGGCCGCCTCGAAGGCCCGGAGCGCCGACAACGGTGGGAGGTCCCTCATGATGTCTCCATGGATGAATCAGGCTCAGCCATCACCTGAGGAATACGCGTTTGTCAGCAAAGGGGCCAGCTCGTATCTCCATCCCTGTCCGCTCCATGAATGAGTGGGGCTCAACTTGAACCACCGCTGGAGACCTCCCATGGCCAGAATCCTTCACATCGATTCAAGCGCCCGCTCGGGCGCGTCCGGGCAATCCCCTCACGGCTCACATACGCGCCGGCTCTCCTCCCGCTTCGTCGCACGCTGGCGCACCCACCGCCCGGGCGACACCGTCGTCTACCGGGACGTCGGGCAGTCTCCTCCCGCCCCCGTGACGGGCCGCTGGATTCATGCGGCGTTCACCGCGCCCTCGAAGCGGGAGCCGTGGATGCATGACGTGCTCGCACAGAGCGATGCCCTGGTGGATGAGCTGCTCGGCGCGGACCTCATCGTCGCGGGCGTGCCCATGTACAACTTCAACGTCCCCGCGCAGTTCAAGGCGTACATCGACAACATCGTCCGCGTGGGCCGCACCTTCGGCTTCGACCGCGCACGGACCGGAGACCCCTACTGGCCCCTGCTGACCGAGGCTCGCAAGAAGCTCGTCATCCTGACTTCACGCGGCGACTTCGGTTACGGACGCGGCGAACGGCTCGAAGCCATGAACCACGTCGAGCCGAGCATCCGCACCGCGTTCGGCTACATGGGCATCACCGACGTGGACTCCGTCGCCATCGAGTACGACGAGTTCGGTGGTGAGCGGCTCCAGCGCTCCATCGCCCACGCGGAGGACCAAGTCGACGCCCTCGTGGCCCGGCTGCTCCACGAGTGGACTCCACCTCCGCACCTCGCACCGCCCACGGCCGTACTGACACAGGCATCCCATGGGCTCTGAAGTCCGAGGGGCTCAGGTGTCGAACGCTCGGAGTGTCACCGAAATCCTCCGCCCACGTGCTCGCGCGGACGCCGGGACCTCGTGAGTGAAGGCCCGGTTCGTCGCCCACGGAATCACGATGACGCCACCGTTCACCGCGGGGAGGTCGATGAACCCCTCGCCCCGCCACGGCCTCATCCGAAACGCACGCTCCTCCCCGAAGGAGAGCGTGATGATGGGCGAGCCCTCGATGCGGTGGACATCGCTGTCGCGATGCTTGCCGATGTAGTGCCCCTCCGTTCCGTCGTACCAGTTCAAGAGCAGGCCATTGAGGCGCACGTCGAAGGTCGCTCGCGACCACGCAAGCCACGCGTCCATGGGTGAGACCAGAGGCAACGCCCGGTTGACCCGGCCCGTGTAGTGATAGTCGGCGCCGTACGCCTGCTGCCAACGCGGCGTCCGGACCTGCCTGCCGTGAATCAAGATCTCATGGAACTCGCTCGGATGGAGTTCCCAGAGGGCCTCGAACGCCTCCGGGCCGGGCACCAGCTCTCGCGGCAACTGCCCCACCAGGACTTCGCACGCGTCGCCCAGAGGGATGGAACGAAGGTCGCTCATCCCACTGAACCTACGGTCAGTACCCCACCCCACGCAACAAGAGGCGTTGACTCTCCCCCAAGGGGAGACCGCCACCTTCCGCACATGTCATCCAGACACACCTCGCGGAGGAGAATCATGGCGGTTGCAGTGGGAGCACTCTTGCTGCTGGCAGGCGTGGCGATGGGCGCATGGTGGTGGATGGGGCGAGCCCTCTTCCAGCCCGGCAGCGTGGAGTCCGTCCTCGCCACACGAGGAGAGACCTTCGAGGTGCCCCCCGGCCAGGCCGTGGACGCGCCGTTCTGGCAGGTGGCGCCCGAGGTGCGACTCCGCCACCTCTCCGTGGGCCAGGGGCGGAACATCGTCGTCGTCCACGGCGGTCCTGGCCTGCCCCCCGTGGAGCCCTGGCGCGCGTCGCTGCTCATGAGCGACACGTTTCGCTGGCACTTCTATGACCAGCGCGGCAGCGGCGAATCCTCGCGTCCCTTCACGAATGCGCCCACTGGCGGCACCTGGCAGGCCATGCAGGAGGTGGAGGCCCGGTTGGGACTCGGCGCGCAGCTCGCGGACCTCGAACGCATCCGGCGCCTGCTCGGCCAGGAGCGCCTGACGCTGGTGGGACACTCCTTCGGGGCCCTGGTCGCGGCGCTGTATGCCGCGGAGTGGCCCGAGCGAGTCGAGTCCCTCGTGCTCGTCGCTCCCGCGCCCCTGGTGACGATGCCCACGGGAGACGGAGACCTGTTCGCCCAGGTCCAGGCCCGGCTGGATGAACCCGGCCAGCAGGCGCTGAAGGCGTGGATGAAACACTCCTTCGACTTCCCCGCGAGATTGAAGGACGACGAGGCCCGCCTCTCCAGGCACTTCGCCGATTTCGGACCGCTGTATCTCCAGGCCCTGCGACGGGATACCCCCGAGGCACGGCTGCCGGAGACTGGCGCCGCGGGAGGGTTCCTCTCCCTGGGGCTCTACCTGAGCCTGGGCCGCACGCACGACTGGAGCACGTGGCTGCGCCGGGTGCGCGCTCCCACGCTCGTCATCCATGGCGCCAAGGACCTGCAACCGCGCTCCGCCACCCAGCGCGTGGTAGAAGCCCTGCCCCACGCGCGGCTGGTGGAACTGGCGGACAGCGGGCACTTCCCCTTCGAGGAACGACCCGAGGACTTCGCCGCCACGGTGCGCGCCTTCCTCACGGAGGTCGAGCGGTGAGTGGACTGCTGTACGCCATCGGCGAGACGTCGCGCATCACGGGCTTGAGCGTGAAGGCGCTGCGCCTCTACCAAGAGAAGGGGCTGCTCGAGCCCTCGTACGTGGACCCCTCCTCCGGCTATCGGTACTACACCGAGCGAGACATCACCCTGGCCCACACGCTGCGCGCCTTGCGCGACCTGCGGCTGTCCCTCGAGGAGATTCGTGGGGTGCTCGCGGAGTTGAACCAGGGTGCCTCGCTCGCGGAGCAGCTGGCGCAGGTGCGGGCCCGGCTCGCCGAGGAGGCCGCCAGCGCGCAGCGCTCCGTGCTCGCGCTGGACACCTTGCTGCGGCACCAGGCCCAGGCGGAGGCCTACCTGCGCGCGCCTCCGCCCATCCTGGAGCGTTGGCTCGCGCCGGCCCGCGTCGCGATGTATCGCGCGAAGGGGCGCTACTCGGACGCGTCGGTGGTCTTCCCCCGGCTGTTGGCCGCGTGTGGTCCACACATCGCCGGCGCGCCGTTCTGCCTCCTGCACGAAGCGGAGTACCGCGAGGACGACGCGGACCTCTCCTGGTGTGTGCCCGTCGCGCCCGGAGCCGCGCCAGAGGGCGTCCATGTGGAGGAGGTCCCCGAGGTCCAGGCGGCCACGCTCGTCCACTCGGGGCCACCTGACTCCGTGGGCCCCTCCTGGGCTCGCCTCTTCGCACACCTGCACGCGAAGGAGCGCACGCCGACGACGCCCCTGCGCGAGACGTATCTGCGCGTGGAGACGAAGGAGGGACAGTCGTGGCTCACGGAGCTCGCGCTCCCGTGGACCGGGCGCAAGGCCTGACGCCTGGCGGCCTCAGGGGAGCTGGAGCACGAAGGCCTCGCGCGACTCCGCCACGGCGGCCTCGGCGATGGGCTTGAGTTCCTTCAACAGCGCCAGCGCGTCGTGAGCATCCCAGCCCAGGTCCTGGCAGACGGAGGCGCGCGCCAGCTTCTTCGCGGCGGACTCCAGCTTGGTGTCGCTCGCCTTGGCCAGCTTCTTCATGGCCTCCGCGGGCAGCGGATGCAGCGACGCGTCCGCCTTCTCCTTGGGGGGGTACAGGAACGGCTGGGGCGCCTGGAGCAGCTCCGCCCCAATGGCCCAGCAGACCGCCGTCAGATGCTGGAACACGACGTTCTTCAACATCGCGTGCGGCATCGACTTCAGGCCGCGCGGCAGCAGTGCCTCCAGCTGCTTCTTGTAATCCCCTGACCCCGCCACGATACCCGACCCCGAGTCCCGGGCCACACGGCCCTTGGGCAGCGCTACTTTCTCGGGAGTCCAATCGGGAAGGGCTCGCGCCATCTCTTCCGGCGTCGCCGCGATGAAAACGGACATGCTGTACACGCGACTACAGTAGCAAGTGTGACTCCGTTTCATCAAGCCGGCACCTCGGCCCTTGGGAATGACTCCCTGGCGCTTCCGCCGCTCCACCGTCACGACACACGTCTCCTTCGACGCGAGGCCCGACTCCTGGGTCCTCGCGAATCATGGAGAGGTTGTGCCGCGTGGCCCCGCACCCAGGCCCGGAGCAGAGGCAAAGGTCTTCCATATCGACGCCGTGGGAGCGCGATGACACAATACCCTCCAATCCCTGGCTTGCCTTCAGGGAAGCTCGACGCCCGCACACTCCTGGGAAAGGTCGTGAGACATGTCGGCGCAATACGATTCGATTGGCGAGAAGGTCGCGGACTGGGATGTGCTCCCCGTGCGCTCCGAGTACATCGAGGGCCATACCTTCTTCAAGGTGCTCGGCCCCATCGATGGACAGTCTGTCCTCGACGTGGCCTGTGGCGACGGGCTCTATACGAGACAATTCAAGGCACGGGGTGCCAGCCGGGCGGTGGGCGTCGACGTTTCGGAAGAGATGATTCGCGCGGGCCGCAAGCTCGAGGAGGAGCAGCGGCTGGGCATCGAGTACCACGTGTCGGACGTGGCGGACATGGCGCCTCTGGGCCAGTTCGACCTGGTGACGGCCGTCTATCTATTGCATTACGCGCACTCGCCCGAACACATGTTTCGGATGTGCCGGAACATCCATTCCCATCTGAAACCCGGAGGCAGCTTCGTCACCTATACCTTCAACCCCGGGTTCAGCGCGCAGGGGCCCAACAGCACGCGCTACGGAATCTCCATGTTGGACTTTCCCCAGGTCCCCCGGGATGGAAGCCCCATCACCGCGGAGCTGCACACGAAGACGCCCTTCACCATCCACTTCTCCTATTGGAGCCAGGCCACCCACGAGCAGGTGCTCCGCGAGGCGGGCTTCCACTCCCTCACCTGGACACGCCCCGAGTGCTCCAACTCGGGGCTCCTCAAATACGGGCAGGCCTTCTGGCAGGACTACCTCGACAACCCTCACGCGGTCGCCTTGCGCTGCCAGCGCTGACAGGGATTCGAGCGCTCAGCGCGGAAGCGGGGGCTGTCCCAGACGCTGGGGCAGGTGCTCCGCCAGATACTCCAGGTAGCCGCGCACCGGACGAGGAGGCCTGCGTCCATAGGGATGCAGGGCGATGAGGAACGGGGGCGCCTCCACCACGACATCTGGGAGGACACGAACGAGCGCCCCCCGCTCCAACTCGTCTTGGACGACGAAGAGCGGCAGGTACCCGATGCCCAGGCCTCGCAGCACCGCGGCCTTGAGCGCGCCGCCGTGGTTGAGCCGCAGGTTGCCGCGCACGAGCACCGCGCGGCTGCGTCCCTCCACGTTCAGCACCCAGCGCCCGCTCGAGTCATTGAACGCGTGCCGCATGCAGTTGTGGCGCGAGAGGTCCTCTGCCTTCACAGGAGTCCCCGCTCGCGCCAGGTAGGCGGGTGAGGCGCACAACACGCGCGAATCACTCGCGAGCCTCTTCACGACCAGGCTGACGTGGGTGGCGGGGCCCGAGCGGATGACCAGGTCGAAGCCGTCCTTCACCGGGTCCACGAACCGGTCGTCGACCACCAGTTCGACCCTCATGGGTGGCTCCGCCATGAGGAACTCCGCGGTGAGCGGCGCCAGGTGCATCTCGGTCAGGGTGACGGGCGCGGACACACGCACGGCGCCTTGGGTGGCGGTGCCCAGCTCACGCGCGGAGGCGAACGCATCCTCCACTTCCCTCAACGCGGAGGGCGCACGCTCGGCCAGGGCCTGTCCTGCCTCCGTGAGACGCATGCTCCGGGAGCTGCGCACCAGCAAGGGAACACCCAGGCTCTTCTCCAACTGGGCCAGCCGCTTGCTCACCGCCGAGGTGGCCACGCCCCGCTTCCGGGCCGCGGCGGAGAGCGAACCCGCGGCCACCACGTCCATGAAGACACGCAAGGACTCCACGTCATGCGCAGGGGTGTCCTGTCCTCGCCGCCGTCGTTCACCCACAGGACACGTTCCTTTCCCCAACAGAGGACTGCCGCACGGCGCGGCCCCCCTGCATATCCCTGACACGGTTCACGGAGGTCCTCATGGCGATGCAGGAACCCGCCTCGCGGGTGGCGGTCATCTATCACAGCGGATTCAGGGCACCGACGGCCCCCGTCCGCACAGGGAGCACGTCATGCCCTATGTGAAGATTGAAGTGACGAACGACGGGGTGACGCGGGAGCAGAAGGAATCATTGGTGCGCGGCGTCACCACCCTGCTCCAGCAAGTGTTGAACAAGGACCCCTCGTTGACGTTCGTCACCATCGACGAAATCGACACCGACAACTGGGGCGTCGGCGGCGAGTTGGTCTCCGACCTTCGGCGGCGAAGAGCCACCCCGCCATCACCCACGCCCGCGGTGGTCAGCCCCAGCGTGGTCGCCGACGTCGCGGGCGAGATGCCCGCCCTGCTCGCCTGCGTCGCGACCTATCTGGATGGACTGTACTTCGCTGATACCGAACGACTGGCCCGCGTGTTCCATCCGCGTGCGCGCTACTTCAGCACCGCGGAGGGCTCCCTCAAGGAGCTCGACATGCCCACCTACTTCGAAGTGGTGCGCGGCCGGGTCCCCGCCGCCGCGAGTCAGCAGCCTCGATATGACCGGCTCATCAACGTGGACCTCGCGGGTCCTCACACGGCGATGGTGAAGCTGGAGTGTGCGCTCGCCCCACGTCACTTCACGGACTACCTCAGCCTCGTGAAGGACCAGGGACAATGGAGAATCATCTCCAAGGTGTTCGAAGTGCGACAGCTCCCCTGACTTGACACTTCGAAGAGGCGGCCTGTACAAACCGCGCCGTGCTGGTGTCTGGACTTCACCGTCCAGACTTAAAAGGGAACCCGGTGTGAATCCGGGGCTGCCCCGCAGCGGTCAGTGAGAACGAAACTCGTCACACGCACTGGTTCCTCGGAACTGGGAAGCGACGAGAAGTAGGAAGCCGGCGTCGAGCCGGAGCGCTCACGAGCCCGAAGACCTGCCCGCATCCGCTCGTGGGAGAAATCCACGGACGGTTTCGACCTGGAGCCGCGTGGGACGGCCGGAAGGTTCGAGCGGCGCGGACGTCTGCGCGAGTCCTCGCGCGCCTCGGCTTTTCCGACCCTTCACCCCTCACGTCTTCAGTCGCCCGTGGGGGCGAAGGTCGGTCCGTGGGCTCCTCCCGAGCCTGGTGTGCCTTCGCGCGCACCGTGACAGCCCTTCTTCCACGCGGGAGCCCTGTCGGGCGACCCCGGTCGCCCGCGCTGCGTGGAGGAAGACGGATGCGGGACGACGGAAGGCTGACGGTTCGCTACCCCCAGGGGAACGTGCTCCTGCGCAACCTCGCGCGAGACTTCCCCCTCATCACCCACGGACACGGCGTCCATCTCTTCGACGCGCGTGGCAAGCGCTACCTGGACGCCTCCGCCGGCGCGCTGGTGGCCAGCGTCGGCCACGGCAACCGTGAGGTGGTGGACCGCATCCACGAACAGCTGCTCCGCGTCGCGTATGTCAATGGCACCCACTTCACCACCGAGGTGACGGAGTTGCTCGCCTCGCGCCTGTGCGCGCTGGCGCCTGAAGACCTCGACCGCGCCGCGTTCCTCGGCTCGGGCTCCGAGGCCGTGGAGGCCGCGGTGAAGTTCGCCCGGCAGCTCTGGGTCGAGCGCGGACAACCCCAACGCACCAAGGTCCTCGCGCGGGCGCCCGGCTATCACGGCAACACCCTCTACGCGCTCTCGCTCTCCGGACGCCCGCACTACAAGACGTTCTTCGGTCCGCTGCTGTCGGAGGTCGTCACCACTCCCGCGCCCTATCCGTACCGCTCCGGCCTGGAGGACTACGCACGCGACGGCGCTGAGCACTACGCGCGGCTCCTGGAGGAGACGCTCCGCCGGGAGAGCCCGGATACCATCGCCGCCTTCATCGCCGAGCCCGTCATCGGCTCCTCGGCGGGAGCATCCCCTCCGCCCCCGGGCTACTTCGAGCGCGTGAGCGCGCTGTGCCGCGAGTACGGCATCCTCACCATCGCCGACGAGGTGATGTGTGGCTGTGGCCGCACCGGGCGCTTCTTCGCCAGCGACCTGTTCCACTTCAAGCCCGACCTGCTCGTGCTCGGCAAGGGCATCAGCGGGGGCTATGCCCCCTTGAGCGCGCTGCTCGTGAAGCAGGCGCACGTGGAGGAGATGCGCCTGGGCTCCGGCGGCTTCATGCACGCGCAGACCTATCTCCAGGCCCCCGCGATGACCGCGGCGGGACTCGCCGTGCTCGACTACTTCGAGCGTCACGACCTCGTCGCCCATGCCGCGAGCGTTGGGGCGTACTTCCAACGCAAGCTGCGCGAGGTGCTCTCACCGCTGCCCTTCGTCGGCTCGGTGCAGGGCGTGGGGCTGATGGCGGGCGTGGAGCTCGTGGAGGACACGGAGAGCCGCCGCCCCTTCCCTCGCTCGCGCAAAGTGGTGGAGCGCCTGCTCTCGAAGCTGTTCGAGCGCGGGCTGGTGCTCTGGTCCAACACCGGCCACGCGGACGGGACTCACGGCGACCTGCTGATGCTGGGGCCGCCGCTCATCATCACCGAGGCCGAGGTGGACGAGCTGGTCGACACCCTGGCGCGCGGCATCCGCCATTTCTTCCAGGAGGAGTCATGAGCTTTCGCATCACCTATTCGGTGTTGGAGGCGGACCTGTCCACGCTCCATGCCCAGTTCGACGACGCGCTGCGCGCCGTCCGGGGCCAGCTTGGCGCGCAACTTCCATCGTGGATCGCCGGTGAGGCGTTCCGGAGCGGAGACCTGCTGGAGAGCCACAACCCCGCAAGCCCCAGCGAGCTGCTCGCGTCCTTCCACCGCACGCCCATCCCGGAGCTCGACCGCGTGGTGCGCGTGGCGCGAGAGGCTCAACGCGACTGGGGAGCGACGCATTGGGAGGAGCGGGTGCGCATCCTCCGCAAGGCCGCGGACCTGATTTCGGAGCGGCGCCTGGAGCTCTCCGCGCGGATGACGCTGGAGGTGGGCAAGAGCCGGCTGGAGTCCCTGGGCGACGTGGAGGAGTCCGCGGACCTGCTGCGCTACTACGCCCGGCAGCTCGAGGAGGCGGAGGGATTCCGCAAGCCCATGGCGCGGCTGTCTCCGAACGAGGACACGCTCAGCGTGCTGCGCCCCTATGGCGTGTTCGCGGTCATCTCGCCCTTCAACTTCCCGCTGGCGCTCGCCGCGGGGATGAGCGCGGGCGCACTGCTCGGAGGCAACGCCGTCATCCTCAAGCCCAGCGAGGAGACCCCGTGGTGCGCGGAGGGGCTCTACCACGCGCTCGCGGACGCGGGCCTCCCTCCCGGCGTCTTCCAGGTGGTGCATGGCGAGGGCGAGTCGCTCGGCGCCGCGCTGGTGCGCCATCCCGGCGTGGATGGCGTGTCGTTCACCGGCAGCAAGGCGGTGGGCATGGCCATCCACCGGACGCTGTCCACGGGCCGGGTGAGGCCGTGCTTCCTGGAGCTGGGTGGGAAGAATCCCGCCATCGTCTGCAAGGACGCGGACCTGGAAGCCGCCATCGAGGGCTGCTTCCGCTCCGCCTTCGGCCTGTCCGGCCAGAAGTGCAGCGCGCTGTCCCGCATCTATGTCCACGAATCGCGGCTGAACGACTTCACCGACGGCCTGGCGCGCAAGGCGCTGGAGGCCCGGGTGGGAGACCCATCACTCGCGTCCGTGTTCACCGGCCCGGTCATCAACGCCGCGGCCGTCCAACGCTTCGAGCGTGTGATGGACGAGGCGCGCCAGGACGGCGCGGTCATCGCGGGCGGCGAGCGGCTCTACCTGGAGGGAGCTCTCGCCGAGGGGCACTTCGTCGCGCCCACCGTGGTGGCGCTGTCCCATGGACACCGGCTGATGCGCGAGGAGCTGTTCCTCCCCTTCGTCGGCGTGACGAGCTTCCGCACGTTGGAGGAGGCGCTGCGGCTGGCCAACGACTGTGACTACGGACTGACGGCCGGCATCTTCAGCCGCG
Organism: Myxococcus stipitatus; assembly: GCF_037414475.1. The sequence continues at coordinate 1,977,995 of NZ_CP147913.1, forward strand.
ACGCCGCGGACGTGGAGCGCTTCATGGCCGAGGCCGAGGCGGGCGTCCTCTACGCCAACCGTCGCACGGGCGCGACCACCGGCGCCTGGCCCGGCGTGCAGTCGTTCTGCGGTTGGAAGTCCAGCGGCGCGTCCGGCAAGGGCGGCTGCGGCCCCTACTACGTCTCCCAATGCATGCGCGAGCAGGCGCAGACACGGATGGCCTCATGAACAAGCTCTATCCCGAAGTGAAGGTCGCGCCCCCCGGGCCCAACGCCCAGGCCATCATCGCGATGGACCAGCGCCACAGCTCTCCCTCGTACATCAAGGAGTATCCCCTCGTCGTCGAGCGGGGTGAGGGCGCGTGGGTGCATGACGTCGACGGCAACCGCTACCTCGACTTCATGGCCGGCATCGCCGTGGCGTCCACCGGCCACTCCCACCCCACGGTGGTGAAGGCCATCCACGAGGCCGCCGACCGCTTCCTGCACATCTGCGGCACCGACTTCTATTACGACTCGTTCTCTCAGCTGTGTGCGCGGCTGGCCAGCTATCTGCCGGAGATGGGACCCAAGCGTGTCTTCCTGACCAACTCCGGCACGGAGGCGGTGGAGGGCGCGCTCAAGCTGGCGCGGCACCACACCCGGCGCCAGTACGTGGTGGCCTTCAAGGGTGGGTTCCACGGGCGCACCATCGGCGCCATCTCGCTCAACTCCTCCAAGGTGGCTCAGCGCGCCTTCTTCGGCCCGCTGCTGCCCGGCGTCATCCACATCCCCTACGCCAACCCGTACCGCTGCCCCAACGGGTGTGCTCCGTACACCTGCGGCGATGCGTGCAACCCGGCGCTGGCGCTGGAGCGCGAGTGGTTCGTCAATCACGTGGACCCGCGCGAGGTGGCGGCCATCTTCGTGGAGCCCATCCTGGGTGAGGGCGGCTACGTCGTCCCCCCCGCGGGCTTCCTCCAGCACCTGCGCCGCATCTGTGATGCCCACGGCATCCTGCTCGTGTTCGACGAGGTGCAGTCCGGCATCGGGCGCACGGGGCGGATGTTCGCGGCCGAGCACTTCAAGGTGATGCCGGACATCCTGCTGTCCGCCAAGGGAATCGCCTCGGGCATGCCGCTGGGCGCCATCATCGCCCGCGAGTCGGTGATGACGTGGCCTCGCGGCTCGCACGGCAGCACCTACGGCGGCAACCCCGTGTGCTGCGCGGCGGCGCTCGCCACGCTGGACGTGGTGGAGGGGCTGCTCGACTCCGTGCACGCCACGGGCGAAGTGCTTCAACGCGGCCTGCGCGACTTGCAGTCGCGCTTCCCGGTCATCGGCGATGTGCGCGGCGTGGGCCTGATGGTGGGCGCGGAGTTCGTGGACCCGAGGACACGCGAGCCTGCGGGAGCCTATGTGGCCGCGCTGGAGCAGCTCGCCTTCCGCAAGGGGCTGCTCCTCTTGTCATGTGGCAAGTCCACCATCCGCTTCGCGCCCCCGCTCGTCGTGGGCCGGCATGAAGTGGACGTCATGCTGGGTGTTCTCGAGCAGTGCCTGCGCGAGCTCCCGCTCCCCTCCGCCGCCTCGCCCCAGGCCGCCGTCGCTGGCGTGAAGCTCTGACATCCCACGAGGTTCCCAATGAACAAGCTCTGTTCCATGCGGGAGGCCATCGCCGCGAGCGTGAAGCACGGCAGCTCGCTCGTGATTGATGGCTTCACCCACCTCATCTGCTTCGCGGCGGGCCACGAAATCATCCGCCAGGGCATCAAGGACCTGACGGCCATCCGCCTCACCCCGGACCTCGTCTATGACCAGCTCATCGAGGCGGGCGCCGTGCGAAAGCTCGTCTTCAGCTGGGCCGGAAACCCCGGCGTGGGAAGTCTCCACGCGCTGCGACGGCGCAGCGAGGCGTCCTCCTCCGAGCGCCTGGAGCTGGAGGAGTACTCCCACTTCGGTCTGCTCTCCCGGCTGCTGGCGGCGAGCGCGGGCCTGCCGTTCTGGCCGCTGAGCAACTACCAGGGCGGAGACATCGCCCGGGTGAACCCCTCCATCAAGTCGGTGCGCTGTCCGTACACGGGGAAGGAGCTGGCCACCGTGCCCGCGCTCCATCCGGACGTGGCCATCATCCACTGCCAGCGCGCGGACCCGGAAGGCAACGCACAGGTGTGGGGCCTGCTCGGCTCACAGAAGGAGGTGGCCTTCGCCGCGCGCAAGGTGATTGTCGTCGCCGAGGAGATTGTCTCCACCGAGCTCATCCGCAAGGACCCCAACCGCACGCTCGTGCCCGGCATCATCGTCAGCCACGTGGTGCACGAGCCCTGGGGCTGCCATCCCAGCTTCGTGCAGGGCTTCCATGACCGGGACAACGACTTCTACGTGAAGTGGGAGGACATCTCCCGCCAGCCGGAGACCTACCGCGCGTGGCTGGAGGAGTTCGTCTACGGCGTGAAGGACCGGCAGGGCTACCTGTCGCGGCTGGAGACGGGGCTGCTCGACAAGCTCCGCGCGAAGGCGCGCGTCTGCGCGGGGGTGGACTATGGCTACTGAGACCTGGGCGAACCCCACCGCCTCCGAGCGCATGGCTCACCGCGCCGCGCGGGAGCTGCGGGATGGCGATGTCACCTTCGTGGGCATCGGGCTGCCCAACCTCGCGTGCAACCTGGCGCGGGCGACCCACGCGCCGGGCTTGTTCATGATCTACGAGTCCGGCGCCGTGGGGGCCATCCCGGAGCGGCTGCCCGTCTCCATCGGCGACCCGTCGCTGGTGACGGACTCGCTCTCCGTCGTGGGGCAGGCGGACATCTTCCAGTGCATGCTCCAGCGCGGGCTCATCGAGGTGGGCTTCCTCGGCGGCGCGCAGGTGGACCGGTGGGGGAACATCAACACCACCGTCATCGGCGACTACGCCCACCCCAAGGTGCGGCTGCCCGGCAGCGGCGGCGCGTGTGAAATCGCCATCCACGCGCGGCGGCTGCTCATCATCATGCGCATGAGCAAGCGCACCTTCGTGGAGACGTGTGACTTCGTCACGAGCCCCGGCCACCGGGTGAATGGCAAAAGCCGCGAGGAGCTGGGCATGCCGGGGGGCGGCCCCACGCGCATCATCACCGACCTGGGCGTGCTCGACTTCGACGCCACGGGCGAAGCGGTGCTCGCCGAGGTGTATCCAGGCGTCACCCCCGAGCAGGTCCAGCAGTCCTGCGGCTGGCCGCTGCGGGTCGCCCCGACGCTGCGCGCGGCCACCGAGCCCGACGCCTCCGTGCTGCGACTGCTGCGCGAGAAGCTCGACCCCAAGCGCCTCTACCTCTAGCCGACATCCCCGGAGACTCCATGGCCCAGGCCTTCATCGTCGACGCGGTCCGCACTCCCATCGGCAGGTTCCGGGGCGCTCTCAAGAGCGTCCGCCCCGACGACCTGGCCGCACACGTCCTGCGCGCCGTCCTCCAGCGCAACGCCCTGGACGGCTCACGCGTGGACGAGGTGTTCCTCGGCTGCGCCAATCAGGCGGGCGAGGACAACCGCAACGTGGCGCGCATGGCGCTGCTGCTCGCGGGAGTCCCCACCAGCGTGCCCGGCGTCACCGTCAACCGGCTGTGCGCCAGCGGACTGGAGGCCGTCATCCAGGGCTGCCGCATGATTCAGGTGGGCGAGGCGGACATCGTGCTCGCGGGGGGAGTCGAGTCCATGACGCGTGCTCCCTGGTCCATGCCCAAACCCGAGGACGGCTTTGCCTCCGGCAAGTGGGAGGCCTGGGACACCGCGCTGGGCTGGCGCTATCCCAATCCCCGCCTCGCGCACCTGTTCCCGCTGGAGCAGATGGGCGAGACGGCGGAGAACGTCGCACACAAGTGGGGCATCTCCCGCGAGGCGCAGGATGGCTTCGCGCTCGCCTCCCACCGCAAGGCGGTGGCGGCACAGACGACGGGCGCGTTCGCGCAGGAGCTCGTCGCGCTGGAGGTCCCCCAGCCCAAGGGACCTCCCGTGCGCGTGGAGGCCGATGAAGGCCCCCGCGCGGAGACATCGCTGGAGAAGCTGTCCACCTTGAAGCCCGCCTTCCGGCCAGACGGAAGCGTGACGGCGGGAAACTCCTCCACCCTCAACGACGGCGCCACCGCGCTGCTGTTGATGAGCGAGAAGGCGCTGCGCGACACCGGGGCCCGGCCCATGGCCCGCTACGTGAGCAGCGCGAGCGTGGGCGTGGACCCTCGCTACATGGGCGTGGGCCCCGTGCCGGCCACTCGCAAGGCCCTGGCGCGCGCGGGCTGGAGCCTGGACTCCGTGGACCTGGTGGAGCTCAACGAGGCCTTCGCCGCGCAGGCGCTGGCCTGCCTCCGGGACCTCGAGCTGCCCATGGAGCGCGTCAACGTCCATGGAGGCGGTATCGCCCTGGGCCACCCGCTGGGCTCCAGCGGCGCCCGCATCCTCACGACCTTGGTGCACGCCATGAAGCGGCAGGACGCGAAGCGGGGACTGGCGACCTTGTGTGTCGGCGTGGGCCAGGGGCTCGCGATGACCGTGGAGCGAGACTCATGAAGGCCCCCCTCGTGGAGCGCGCCCTGCACATCTTCCTGGAACCCGCGGCCACGCCGCGCGCGTGGAGCTACCGCGTCACGAATCCCCAGGGTGTCTCCGAGACAGGGGCCCTGCCCTCGCTCGATGCGCTGGCGGCGGTCCTCCAACGCCATGGCGCCTTGCTCACCGGCATGCCCTGGACGGAGCTCCCCACCTTCGGCGGAGCACCTCCCTCCCCGACCGATGGCGTCTGGAGTTGGGATGAGCGGCGCCTGCTCGTCGGAGTGAAGCCCGACCTGCTCGAGCTCATCTCCCGAGACGACCCTCGCGAGCTGGCCTCTCCTTGACGGTGGAGGTGGACCTCTTCGCGGAGGACCTCCTCACCGGAGACCGGCAGCTCGGGACGCGGGGACTCTTCGTGCTCGTCGCGCTCGATGCCCATGGCAAACCCACACACCTGCCGCCCCTGCCCTCCGCCCAGGCCGCCGCCTCCGGCGGCTGACGCACCTGGCCGAGCGCCTGCCCCAGGCCCGCTTCGTGGACCGGTCAACGTCTCGGGGAGGGCGTGGGCGCCCGCGCGCGGCCTCGTATGAACTGGCCAACGGTTCGCGCCAACGTGCGGACGGGAGCGATTGCAAATCGAATAGCTTGGCCGGACGGCAGGGCGTCAGTCTGAATGAAGTCAGACAGAAGGAGCGCACGCATGGAGCCGTCTGTGTTCGGCCGTCCGCAGATTGCAATCGCTGTCATGGGCCTGTTGCTGATGGACTCTGGAGCCGTGCAGGCCCAGGAGCCACCTCCGCGCGGCGCCACCAGTTACATGCCCGTGGACCAGACGGAGCCCTTCGCCCAGGTCATGGCCCGGCTGAAGGCCGAGAAGCCCCAAGTCACCGCGCGCCACCAACAGCTCCTCAACCAGCGCTATGACCTGGGGAACAAGCCCGCGCCGGGCGTCACCATGACCCGCGGCAAGGCCGTGCAGGAGGGCGTGCGCGTCAAGCTCCCACCCGGTGTCACCTGGGCGAGCCTGGCCGCCATGACTCCGGAAGTGGTTCGCGAGAAGGGAGTCTTCCCGGGTGGCTTCATGCCGTTGCCGCATCCGAAGCAACCGGAAGGCGGCATGCTCTTCCCCAAGTTCCACATCGACGAAATCAAACGTCAGGAGGCCCGGGACCTCACGCGGTTCGACCTGGACTTCGACCTGCCTGACCACCTGCTGCCGGAGTTCCCGCCCGCCATCTTCCTCACCACGCGGCCGGACCTGGGTGACGTGTCCCAGGGCAAGCTGGTCACCATCATGAACCATCAGGACCTGTTCAACGGCCTCCTGAATCCCAAGCAGCTGGAAGGTCTGCGGCTGCTCGTCACACCTTTCCCCCAGCAGCAGTTCAACCAGACCTCGGACCGCCGCTCCGAGCTCGCCAGCCGGGGCGTGACGTGCTTCGACTGTCACGTCAATGGCCACACCAATGGCTCCACCCACCTGGTGGGAGACATCCGTCCGCAGGAGTTCCGCCACCGCATCGAGACGCCGACCCTGCGCGGGGTGAACATCCAGCGCCTGTTCGGCTCGCAGCGCGCCCTCAAGACGGTGGAGGACTTCACCGAGTTCGAGCAGCGCGCGGCCTACTTCGATGGCGACCCGGTCATCGCGACGAAGAAGGGCGTCAACATCCTCGAGCGCGGCAGCCAGGTGCACTTCATGGCGGAGTTCCAGGAGCTCATGGACTTCCCCCCGGCGCCCAAGCTGCGCGTCGTCGACGGGAAGCTGGACCCCAAGAAGGCCACCGAGGCGGAGATGCGCGGACAGAACCTCTTCTTCGGCAAGGCGCAGTGCTCCGTGTGTCACATCCCGCCGTATTACACAGACAACCTGATGCACAACCTGCAAGCCGAGCGCTTCTACAAGCCGCGGCTGGTGAACGGGATGGTGATGGGCGCGGATGGCCCCATCAAGACGTTCCCCTTGCGAGGCATCAAGGAGAGCCCGCCCTACCTCCACGACGGGCGCCTCATGACCCTGGACGACACCGTCGAGTTCTTCAACATCGTGCTGGAGACGAAGCTCAGCGACCAGGAGAAGAAAGACCTGGTCGCCTTCATGCGCGTGCTCTGAAAGCCCGTCCCCAGGGCGTCCACGTCCCAGGACGCCCTCGGGAGGAGTCGCCACCGACCCCTGGGCGCCCCGGGCGCAATCCCTCCATCTTCGTGGAAAATGCAACTTCCACGGATTCCTCTTTTCACACAGACCTCCCTCGCTAGAGTGCGCGCCCCCTTGCCGTCGAGAAAGGCCTTGCGCGGTGATTCCGCCAGGGAAACCAGACATGAACAGACTATTGGGATGGGCCGTCGCGGTGGCGCTCGCCACGAGCGCGTGTGGTGACGAGGACCCGCCTGTCCAGCGGCCCAGCGAAGACCTCACGCAAGAGCACATGGAGTCGCTCCGGGGCAACCCCGCCGCGCTCGCCACGTTCCTGCGTGAGATGCCCAAGGGCGGAGACCTGCACAGCCACACCTCGGGCGCCATCACCATGGAGAAGCTCATCCAGTGGGGCTCCGAGGATGGCGCGTGTGTCCACCCCACCACCTTCGTGGCCAGCAACCCGTGCGCGTCCGGGACTCGGCCCCTGTCCAACACGACGACGGACCGCGACTTCTACAACGCGGTGCTGGGCGCCTGGTCCATGGAGGGCTTCACGGGCCCCCTGCTCGACGCGCACCAGCACTTCTTCGATGCATTCGGCAAGTACGGCGCCATCCAGACCGATGCGCGCAATGACGACAGCTACGCGGACATCATCTCCCGCGCCGGCCAGCACAACCAGGTCTACGTGGAGCTGATGCAAGGCTTTGGCGCCTCCACCGGCGGCCGGCTCGCCGTTCCCCTGTTCCAGCCCACGGACCCGTGGGACGCGGCGACCCTGCTCGCCAAGCGCACCCAGCTCGTCGCCCTGCCGGACTTCCAGGTCGCCCTGGTCCGTCAGGCCAACAGCATCGCCGCCACGCTGCGCGGCAGCCGGCAGCTGCTCCGCTGTGGAACGCCCCAGGCGGACCCCGGCTGCGACGTGGAGGTGCGGCTGCTCGTGTCGGCCAACCGCACGGCCGAGCGCGCCAACGTCTTCGGCCAATGGGTGTATGCCTATGAGCTGGCCCAGCTGGTGCCGGAGATTGTCGGCGTCAACCTGGTCTCCCCCGAGGAGCATGAGAACTCGCTCGCGTACTACAACGACGAGATGTTCGCGCTCGGGACGCTCGACGACTTCAATGACAACACCGCGGGGCGCAAGAAGATCCACGTCTCCCTGCACGCCGGTGAGCTCATCCCGGCGGTGCTCAAGCCCCAGGACCAGAACCACCTGCGCTTCCACATCCGCAACGCCGTGAAGCTGGCGCACGCGGAGCGGATTGGCCACGGCGTGGACGTGCTGGACGAAACCGACGGCGAAGGCGTCGTGGCGCTCCTCAAGGACATGCGCGAGGCCGGTGTCCTGGTCGAAATCTGTCTGTCATCCAACAAGGTCCTGCTGGGTGTGACGGGCGTGGACCACCCGCTGTCCACGTACCTCGCGGAGAGCGTGCCCGTCACCCTCGCGACGGATGACTCCGGAATCCTCCGCGGCGACATCACCCAGGAGTACATCGCCGCCGCCACCGACCAGAAGCTCGACTACAAGCGGCTCAAGCAGCTGGCTCGCGCCAGCATGGAGCACGCCTTCGTGGAGGGCGACAGCCTCTGGGCCAAACGCGATGACTTCAGCAAGCGCGTGCCGGCCTGCGAGAAGGATTCGCCCGCCGCCGACTCCCTGTCCTCCAGCTGTGTCGGATTCCTCACCTCCCAGAAGCGCGCCGCGCTGCAGTGGAAGCTCGAGGGCCAGTTCGCCGTTTTTGAGAAACGTTTCGCGAACTGAGCGGAAATGGAACACGGCGGGAGGTTCCTCCAGTGAACCTCCCGCGTCCCACCCACGACCAGAATGCCCCATCCCCGCGGGGGCTCCGCCCGAACGCCAACATGGCGCCGCCAAAGGGGTTACCAAGCCCCGTGGGACCGGGATAGGAGACTCTTTCCACCTCCGGATAGAGGCCTCCAAGAGTGATGGTGACGTCTCCCCCTCGTATCGCGTTCGCCATCGAGACGACGCTCGGCAACGCCGTCTTCCTGCAGAACCTCAAGCGCGCGATGTCGAAGCGCACCGACATCCAGCCGGTGTGGTTGCCCATCGACGAGCACGCCGACGACATGTGGGAACACCTGCCGCTGGTGCGCTCGCGCCTGTCGTTGCGTGGAGGACTGCGCGCGCGCGCCGCGCTCCAGCGCGCCGCCGAACACCTCCCCATCCAGGCCGCCGTCGTCCACACGCAGCGGATGGCGCATCTGGTCCATGACTTCATGAGCCGGGTGCCCAGCGTCATCTCCACGGACGCCACCCCCAGCGGACTGGAGACGTACCTGCGCTACTACGGGCTGCGCTCGCAGCACGCGGGATGGGTGGGCCGGGCCAAGAACGCGCTCCACCGCCGCACCTACGCCGTGGCGAAGGGCATGTTGTCGTTCTCCGAGTTCACCAAACGTTCGCTCGTCGAGGAATACGGGGTTCCCGTATCGCGCGTCCACGTGGCCTGGCCCAGCGTCGACACGGAATTGTGGCGTCCGAACCCGGGCCGCAAACCCGGCGACGGCCTGGTGCGCCTGCTCTTCGTGGGAGGAGACCTGGACCGGAAGGGCGGCCTGCTGCTGCTGCGCTGGGCGCGTGAGACACGCCTGCGTGGCTGGCGGCTGGACCTGGTGACCTCGCAGACCTTCGAGTCGCCCCCGGGCGTGCACGTCCACGTCGGGCTGAAGCCCAACTCGCCCGAGCTGATTGGCCTGGCCCAGGCCGCCGACTTGTTCGTACTTCCCACGATGGCGGACATGTCGTCATGGGCCATCGCCGAGGCGAAGGCGGCGGGCATCGCGGTGGTGACCACCCCCATGGGCGGCGTGGGCGAGCTGGTGCGCGACGGCGTGGACGGACGCATCGTCCCCGTGGGGGATTACGCGGCGCTCGCGAGCGCGCTGGATGGGCTGGTGGCCCGGCCGGAGACCCTGCGTGAGATGGGCCAGGAGGCCCGCCGCATGGCCGAGGAGCGCATGGACCTGCGCACCACGTGTGATCGGATGATCAGCTTCATCCGCGAAGTGACGGGCGTCTGAGGCACGCGCCGCCCTCCTTCAATCAATCAGACACACCGAGTCGCGGGTTCGAAGCACTCACGGTTCCAGCGGCGCGGGACACAGCCGCTGGGGGAATTCAAGCGCGACGTTGTCGCACGCCCTGCTCGCGAGATTCTTTCACTTTCAAGAGCGCACAAAGATTTCAAATCCTATACAGGGTCGCGCCTTTCCGTCTCATCGAGTGTCCCCCATGCGTGCATCTGTCACGTCCCCTTCCGACGAAGTCGTCTCGCCCTCGAAGCGCCCCACCGGCAGCGTGAAGCGCTGGGTCGTGGGCATCCTGCTCCTCCTGGGAGTCATCGCAGTGCTCGCGGGCATCAAGGCCGCCCAGATTGGAGCGATGATTGACGCGGGCGCGGCCTACACCCCGCCCCCTGAGTCGGTGACGTCCGTCACCGCCGCCGCCGTCGACTGGCAGGCGACGCAGCGGGCGGTGGGCACCGTGGTCGCGCTGCGCGGCGTCACCCTGGGCGCGGAGCTGCCCGGCATCGTCCGCGACATCGGCTTCGTGGATGGAGCCTCCGTGAAGAAGGGCCAGGTGCTCGTGCAGCTCGACACCGCCAGCGAGGCGGCGCAGCTGACCGGCGCCGAGGCCGACGCGGAGCTGGCCCGGCTGACCCACGCCCGCGCGAAGACGCTCCGCGACCAGGGCGCCAACACGCCGCAGGAGCTGGAGGCGGCCGCGGCCCGCGCCGTCCAGACGCAGGCCCAGGTGGCCAACCTGCGCACCCTCATCGCCAAGAAGTCCATTCGCGCCCCGTTCGATGGCCGGGTCGGCATCCGGCAGGTGGAGCTGGGCCAGGTCATCTCTCCGGGAAACCCCGTGGCCTCCCTCCACACCGTGGACCCCGTCCTGGTGGAGTTCCAGGTGCCGCAGCAGCTGCTGGCGGACGTGAAGTCCGGCCAGAAGGTTCGCATGCGCGTGGACGTGTTCCCCCAGGACCTCTGGGAGGGGACGCTCACCACCATCAACCCCGAGGTGGAGCGTTCGTCCCGAAACGTGCGCATGCGTGCGACCGTTCCCAACACGGACGGACGGCTGCTGCCGGGCATGTTCGCCAACATCGACGTGGTCGCCGACGACAGCCGCCAGGTGGTGGCGGTGCCGGCGACGGCGGTGCTCTTCGCGCCGTACGGCGACTCCGTCTACGTGCTCGAGGAGGGCAAGGACGCGGCGGGCAAGGCCAACCTCGTCGCCAACCAGCGCTTCGTGCGCCTGGGTGAGCGCCGGGGTGACTACGTGGAGGTCGCCTCCGGCCTGAAGGCGGGCGACACCGTGGTCAGCAGCGGCGTGTTCAAGCTGCGCAACGGCATGGCCGTGGTGGTGAACAACGCGCTGGCGCCGTCGACCGAGCTCGCCCCCCAGCCGGTGAACCCGTAGTGGACCGGGAAGAGACCGCATGAACTTCACCGCCCTCTTCATCAAGCGCCCCGTGGTGGCGCTGGTGGTCAACCTCCTGCTCATCATCGCGGGACTCCAGGCCATCCGGACGCTCAACGTGCGGCAGTATCCGCAGAGCGAGAACGCCGACATCACCGTCACGACGGTCTACGTCGGCGCCAACGCGGACCTGGTCCGCGGCTTCATCACCACGCCGCTCGAGCGGGCCATCGCCTCGGCGGATGGCATCGACTACGTGGAATCCCAGAGCACGCAGGGCATGTCGTTCATCCGTGCCCGGCTCAAGCTCAACTACGACTCCAACCGGGCCTTGAGCGAAATCAGCGCCAAGGTCGACCAGGTGCGCGGAGACCTGCCTCCCGAATCCCAGGTCCCGGTGCTCAGCATCGAGTCCGCGGAGAGCCAGGCCGCCGTGGCCTACCTCAGCTTCTCCTCGGAGTTCCTCAAGCAGCACGAAATCACCGACTACCTCACGCGCGTGGTGCAGCCCCGGCTGTCGTCCGTGTCGGGCGTGCAGCGCGCGGACATCCTGGGCGCGCGCACGTTCGCCATGCGGGTGTGGATGAAGCCGGACCGGATGGCCGCGCTCAACATCAGCCCGGCGCAGGTGCGCCAGGCGCTGGCGGCCAACAACCACCTGGCGGCGGTGGGCCAGACGAAGGGCGCGCTGGTCCAGGTGAACCTCACCACGGACACGGACCTGCACTCGGTGGAGGAGTTCCGCAACCTCATCGTGCGGCGCGAGGGTGACGCGGTGGTCCGGCTGGCGGACATCGCGGACGTGGTGCTGGGCGCCGAGGACTACGACAGCGACGTGGCCTTCGCCGGGCAGACGGCGGTGTTCATCGGCGTGTGGGTGCTCCCGCACTCCAACGCGTTGGACGTGCTCAAGGACGTGCGCGCGGAGATGGATTCGCTCCAGCGCGAGCTGCCCAAGCAGTTGGAGGCGAAGATTGCCTTCGACGGCACCTCGTACATCAGCAGCGCCATCGACGAGGTGGTGAAGACGCTCGTCGAGACGCTGGTCATCGTCGTGGTCATCATCTTCCTGTTCCTGGGCTCGGTCCGCTCGATTCTGATTCCCATCGTGGCCATCCCCGTGTCGCTGATTGGCACGGTGTTCCTGATGCAGGTCTTCGGCTTCACGGTGAACCTGCTCACCCTGCTCGCGGTGGTGCTGTCCGTGGGCCTGGTGGTGGATGACGCCATCGTCGTGGTGGAGAACGTGGAGCACCACCTGCGCGAGGGCCTGAGCCCCGTGGAGGCGGCGCTGCGCAGCGCGCGGGAGTTGGTGGGGCCCATCATCGCGATGACCATCACCCTGGCCGCGGTCTACGCCCCCATCGCCTTCCAGGGTGGCCTCACCGGCTCGCTGTTCCGCGAGTTCGCGCTCACGCTGGCGGGCGCGGTGACGCTCTCCGGAGTGGTGGCGCTGACGCTCTCACCCATGATGTCCGCGGCGCTGCTGCGCGCGGGCCACGACAACCAGGGCCTGGCGGGCTCCATCAACCGCACGTTCGACCGGGTCCGGGCCGCGTACTCGCGCTCGCTGGAGAGCGCGCTGAACTCGCGCCGGGTGGTCTACATGTCGTGGGCGGTGCTGAGCGCGCTGGCCCTGCTCATGTTCACCCAGTCGCCGCAGGAGCTGGCGCCCAACGAGGACCAGGGTGTCATCTTCGGCTTCGTCAACACCCCGTCCAACTCCACCATCGAGCAGCTCACCCCGGCCGTCCGCGAAATCAACAAGACGCTGATGGAGATGCCGGAGTCCGAGTACACGTTCCAGATCACCAACCCCGGCAGCGGGTTCTGGGGTCTGGGCCTCAAGTCGTGGGCGGAGCGCACGCGCCCGCTGGGGGAGACGCTGGCGGAGGCGCAGGCCCGGGTGAGCGCGATTCCGGGCGTGCAGACGTTCGCCATCATCCCCCCCGCGCTGCCGGGTGGCGGCAGCTTCCCGGTGGAGTTCGTCATCGCCTCCACGGCGAGCACGGAGGAGCTGCTGGGCTTCGCCGAGCAGTTGCAGGGGAAGGCGGCGGCGAGCGGTATCTTCGCCTTCCCGCCCATCATCGACGTGAAGATGGACCAGCCCCAGTCGCGCATCGAGCTGGACCGCGAGAAGGTGGCCCAGCTCGGGTTGGACCTGGGCACGGTGGGCCAGGACTTGAGCGCGGCGGTGGGCGGCAACTTCGTCAACCGGTTCAACATCTCCGGCCGCAGCTACAAGGTCATCCCCCAGGTGTTGCGTGTGTCGCGGCTCAACCCCGACCAGCTCAAGGACATCCACGTCACCGGGCCGGACGGGCAGTTGGTGGCGCTGTCCTCCATCGCGACCATCAAGGACACGGTGGCGCCGCGCTCGCTCAACCGCTTCCAGCAGCTCAACGCCGTGAAGCTCAGCGGCGTGGCCATCCGGCCGCTGGACGAGGCGCTCATGTACCTGGAGACGGAGGCCTCGCGCATCCTGCCCCAGGGCTACCGGCTGGACTACACGGGTGAGTCGCGGCAGCTGCGCGTGGAGGGCAACAAATTCCTGCCCGCCTTCGGCCTCGCGGTGGTGCTCATCTTCCTGGTGCTCGCGGCCCAGTTCAACAGCTTCAGGGACCCGTTCATCATCCTCGCGGGCTCGGTGCCGCTGGCGCTCTTCGGCGCGCTCTTGACGACGTTCCTGAAGATGCCGAACCCGACGATGCCGTACTTCACGGACAGCTTCACCACGACGCTCAACATCTACTCCCAGGTGGGTCTGGTGACGTTGGTGGGTCTCATCGCGAAGAACGGAATCCTCATCGTCGACTTCGCCAACCGGCTCCAGGAGGAGGGCAAGTCGAAGCTCGAGGCCATCAAGGAGGCGTCCGCGGGCCGTCTGCGTCCCATCCTCATGACGACGATGGCGACGGTGGCGGGCCACTTCCCGCTCGTCCTCGTCGAAGGTCCGGGCGCGGCGGCGCGCAACAGCATCGGCCTGGTGCTGGTGACGGGCATGGCCATCGGCACGTTCTTCACCCTCTACTTCGTGCCGGCCATCTACCTGCTCATCGCGAAGACGCGCGAGGTCCCCGCGAGCGCGCAGGTTCCTGGTCACGCGGCGCCCGCTCCGCTCATCCCGGAGGCGGCCGCGCAGCAAGGGTCCTGACGGGTCCGGGACGGCCGCGGGCTCGACCTCCACGTCGAGCCGCGGCCGCGCCCCTTGGCGCCACGAGCCGACGGAGGCGTTCTTCCGTCCCTGGCTCGTGGCGCTTTTGTTTTGTCCGGAGTGGCTCGCGCGTGTGAGGCCCTGGACATTCCGACGCGAGATGTGAGGCACCGGGCGGCCCACCTGGCCGCACCTTGGGTGTGTCCGCGCCGTGTGCTTTTCTCCGCGACATGTCGGAAACACTCGAGCAGGACACGGCCTCACCCGGGAAGTTGGACCGGCGCGGGTTCCTGACCTGGGTCATCGCCTCTCCCACGTTGATGGTCGCGGCGCGGTTGGGATTGGATGTTCCTTCCGCCGAGACAGCCCTCAGTCTGTCCATCGCCATCCAGGGCGACGGGCGCGTCACGGCGACGCTGCCTCGCACGGAGATGGGCCAGGGCATCACCACGGCCGTGGCCATGCTGGTGGCGGAGGAGCTGGACGTGCCGCTCGAGCGCGTCGACGTGCGCAGCGCCGACGCGGACCCGCGCTACCTCATCCAGCTCACCGGCCTGTCGTCGACGATGCGCTATCTGGCGGGCCCGCTGCGCGCGGCGGCGGCGGATGCGCGGGCGCGGCTGGTCACCGCCGCGGCCCTGCGATGGAAGGTGCTGGCCTTTCCGCTCACCACCGCGGGCGGCGAGGTGCTCGCGCCCGACGGCCGGAGGGCCGGCTACGGCGAGCTGGCGGAGGACGCCGCGCGCGTGCTGCTGCCCCTGGTCTCCACGCAGCCCAAGAACCCCAGTGAGTACACACTGGTGGGCAAGCCCACGGGCCGCATCGACGCGCGAGACATCGTCACCGGCGCGGCCCGGTATGCGATGGACCTGGACCATCCCGACGCGCTGCCCACTGTCGTGGCGCGTCCTCCCACGCTGCGAGGCACCGTCCAATCCTTCGACGACGCCGCCGCGCGAGCGATGCCCGGCGTCATGGGCGTGGTGCGGCTGGAGTCAGGCGTGGCCGTGGTGGCGCGGACCTTCGCGCAGGCCTTCGCGGCGAGGGAGTCCTTGAACATCACCTGGCGGCCGGGACCCGCCAGCGCGCTGTCCGACGTGGACATCCGGACGCGGCTGCGCGACGCCGTGGGGCCCCGACCGCTGCCGCCGCTGTTCACGACGCGGACGTTGGAGGGGCGCTTCGACTTCCCCTACCTGGCCCACGCGCCCATGGAGACGCAGAGCTGCGTGGCGCACGTGCGAGGAAACCAGGCGGACATCTGGATGGGCGCCCAGGACCCCAAGTACGCGCAGCGCGAGGTGGCCAAGGCCCTGGGCTGGTTGCTCACGCCGCATCAGGTGGCCGTGCATGTCCTCCGGGCGGGCGGCGGCTTTGGGCGCAGGTTCTTCAACGAGGCCGCGGTGGAGGCGGCGCTCGTGTCGCGCGCCGTCGGCCAGCCCGTGAAGTTGATGTGGAGCCGCAACGACGACATGCGCCACGGGCGCTTCCGCCCCGCGAGCCACCACCGAATCCTCGCGCACGTGGGGCCAGGCGGAGCGCTGCTCGGTTGGAATCACCGCGCCGCGATTCCCACGGTGGAGTTTCCACATGGCTTCGGCGACGCCGTCACCGCGCTCGTCGGAGAGCTGCTGCCCGAGGTGACAAGCGCCGTGTTCTTCACGCTCACCCAGCACCTGCCCTACCGGATGGGGCTGGTGACGCAGGAGCTGTGCGAGGTCCCCCTCCCCATTCCCACCGCGTCGTTCCGCTCGGTGTTCACCAGCCAGGTGGGCGTGGCCAACGAGGTCTTCATCGACCAGGTGGCGCGTGAGCTCCAGGTCGACCCGGTGGCGTTGCGGCGCTCGAGGCTGTCGTCCAACCGCCTCAAGGCCGTCCTGGACAAGGTGGTGTCCGAGGGACAGTGGGGCCGCGCGCTTCCGCCGGGTGTCGCCCAGGGCGTGGCCGTCCTGGAGGAGTGGAACAGCGCCATCGCCCACCTCGTCGAGGTGGATGCCCGGGGGACGGTGCCCCGCGTCCTGCGCATCGTCATCGCCGCGGACGTGGGGCTGCCCATCAACCCCAAGGGCATCGAGGCGCAGTTGCAGGGCGCTGCGGTGGACGCGATGTCCACCACGCTGAGCGCCGGAATCCACATCGACTCCGGCGCCGTGCGCGAGGGCAGCTTCGCGGACTACCACTGGCTGCGCATGAAGCACGTCCCCGCCGACATCCAGGTGCACCTGGTCCGCTCGGATGACCGCGTGGGCGGCGTGGGGGAGCTGGGTTATCCCAGCGCCGCCGCGGCCCTGACCAACGCCCTGGCCCGGGCCACGGGCACGATGCCCACCCGCTTTCCCATCCTCGACGAGGGAGTCTGACCATGCCGGCCCATCAGTTCATCCTCAATGGTCAGAGCGTGTCGGTGGAGCTGCCCTCGGACGTGCCGCTGCTCTGGGTGCTGCGCGACGTGTTGGGCGTCAAGGGGCCCAAGTACGGCTGCGGCGTGGGCGTGTGTGGCGCCTGCACCAGCCACCTGGATGGCGAGGCCTTCCGTCCCTGCATCCACCCCGTGGGCGACATGACAGGCCACGAGGTGATGACCATCGAAGGACTGGGCGCGGGAGGATTGCATCCGGTGCAGGAGGCCTGGATTGCCGAAGACGTGGCGCAGTGTGGCTTCTGTCAGCCGGGGCAGATCATGGCCGCGGTCGCGCTGCTGAGGACCAACCTCCAGCCCTCCGACGCGGACATCGACGCCGCCATGAGCGACAACGTCTGCCGTTGCGGCACCTACGTCCGCATCCGTGCCGCCATCAAGCGCGCCGCCCTGTTGCTGCGGAATGGAGCGGGCACCACGGGGAGGTGAGCGCATCCCGCGGGCGCTCGGGCGCCATCCTCCACCGGCTCCCGGAGTCAGGGTAACCCCTCAGGCTAGCACGCCTCTTCGCCCCGCTCCGAACGACCCTTGTCACATGCCCTCCGGCCAGCGGGCGTCGGGAACAACCCGCGTCGCGACTCGGCCGAACCTCCTACCGTGAGCGCGCTGCCCCATGGCGATGTCCCTTGGGCATCGTCCAGCGACAGGAGCCCGCGACATGACGTTCAAGGCATTCCCCCTCCGTGCAGTGCTGATTGGATTCGTCTCACTGGGCGTCGCGTGTTCCGACAAGCCTGAACCCAACCAGCCTCCTCCCCCTCCCGTGGAACCTTGGGATGGGACGTACACACCGCTGGTCGAACCCTCGGACTGGGTCGACCCGGGCCCCTTCGCGCCCTGCTCCTTCACGCCCCCCGCGGGAACCAACATCGATTGCGATGACCTGTCGCTCTTCGACCGCTCAAAGTGTGACACAGCCTCTCTCGCCGCCCTGGACTCGCATGGCATCTACCAGGTGGATATGCGTCAGGCGTCGGGCCCGACAGATGTGACGAACTTCGCGGGGTTCCGCGTCCCCGCGGACGGCAGCACCGGGCTCATCAACTTCATGTACAGCTTGCCCACGCAACTCACACGACAGCAATTGAACGGGAGCTTCCACCTCTCGGCGCGCTTCACACGCCGGACCCGTGTCCAACAGTTCGTCATGGCGGGCTGCGGTGTCACGAGTCCGGGAACCGTGACGGGCTGCTTCGCCCTCTGCACCAATGGGAAGTTCACTTCGTCGGGCACCTTCGAGGCGGCGCGGATGACCTGGGGCCGTGGCGAGTCCGAGTCATCAGGCGGGCTGCGACTCCTCTCCGAGACTCGCGTCGAGACGCTCCGCCCCGTGGATGTCTACGTCCACCGCAAACACGCCTATGTCGTGGCCGTCGGCGATATCTTCACCCGCGCGGAGGGCGGGCTCACGGTGGTGGACGTCAGCGATCCGAGCCACCCTGTCATCAAGAAGCAGATCACCCTTCCAGGAGATTCCTTCTGGAACGCGGCATGGGCCAAGGACAACGCGCTCTACATCGGCAGCAGGACCTCGGGCGTCATCGTCTACGACATCTCCAATCCCGCCGAGCCCGTCTTCGTGCGCAGCCTGCCCGCCGGTGCCCCCGTCAACGTCCACACCCTCTTCGTGGACGGCAACAGGCTGTATGCCGTGTCACCCTCTCCGGCGGTGCCTGGGGAGACACTCATCTTCGACATCTCGTCCCCGCTCGAGCCCGTCCTGCTCAACCGCCTCGTCACGCCCGACGAGGTGTCGTGGATTCCCTCCTCCCACGACTCCTTCGCGTATCAAGACCGGCTCTACGTCAACCAGTTCTCGACAGGCTATATCGTCTTCGACGTGAAGGACGCGCAGAACCCGCGGCAGTTGGGCCGCTACACCTTCTCCGTGGACGGCCGCGAGCCGCTGAGCCACGCGAGCGCGGTGGGGACCTTCGCGGGAAAGACCATCGCCTTCGAGGGAGGCGAGGGCATGGGCACGCATCTTCGGGTACTGGATGTGACGGACCCGGCGAACATCCAGCTCATCGGCCAATACAAGCTGCGTCGCCAGACCTCCATCCACAACATCATCCTCAAGGACAAGCGGCTCTACATCACCTACTACCATGAGGGATTGCGCGTCCTGGACGTCTCCGTGCCACCCCAGCCGCGAGAGATTGCCTACTTCAATACCTATCGAGAGTCGGACCCTGGCCGGACCGATGAAATCCTCGACGGGGCCATCGGCGTCCGCGTCCCAGGGGACGGTCACGTGTACGTCGTGGACATGGCGCGCGGCTTGCTGATCCTCAACGAGCCCTGAGGCCCCCGGCTGGCGAGGAGCCCACGGGCGTGAGGGTGAACCGATGCGCCGAGTCCATCGCCAGCACGCCCCCGAGGCGCGCAGGGAAATCTCCCCGGAGAGGGTCTTCCACCGGCCTTCCTCCACCAGGAACGCTCCCCGCCCCACGTAGTGCGCCGCATCGGAGGCTGGGACGCGCTTGCGTCCCGGTCCCTCGGCGAAAGCAGGCGGCTTGCCAGGAAGCGCCCCTCGGGCGAGGCTCGCGCGCACGACATGGCGACGAACACCCCAGGCCCCACGGGCCCACGCTCCGAGGACATCCACCGGGGCGACGTGTTCTGGGTGGCCCCGGATGACTCACGAGGGCCCACCCCGGACTACTCGCATCCCCACGTCGTCGTGCAGGAGGACGTCTTCAATCACTCGCGCATCACCACCGTGGTGATGTGTGCGCTGACCTCCAACCTGCACCGGGCCACTGAGCCGGGGAACGTGCTGCTGGAGGTGGGCGAAGGCAACCTCCCCAAGCAGAGCGTGGTGGTCGTCTCGCAAATCGCCTCGGTTGAAAAGTCCCGCCTGGGTGAGCGCATCGGCGCGCTGTCCGACACGCGCGTGGAGCAGATTCTCGCCGGCCTGCGCTTTCAACAGCGGGCCTTCTTCCAGCGGTAACCCCCTTCCGCGTTTCGCTGGAACGCAACCGGGTTCCACCAGGACGCGTCCCACCCCCATCGCCGAAGTCCTTCTCCTCGCACCAGGAGAGGGAGCCGGAGGCATGGCGCTTGCTCAAGGCCGGACGATTCGCGGCACGGCCTCCCGGAGCGAATGGGCCATGGGACGCCTTCGCAGGGGGATTCGGCGTGTATTGCTACGGCTGTCGAAGCTGCAACCAGGGCTGGTTCTCCTCCAGGCCCAGCAAACGGTGTCCCTCCTGTGGGGAGAAGCAGAACTTCGTCTCCGCGGACTTTCCGGACGACGTCCCCGCCACCCAGCCAAACCATTGCAAGTCCTGTCAGGGCAAGACCGAGTGCCCTCTCGGGATGAGCGCGACGTACTGCGCTGTCTGTGGAGGGATTCTCGAAGAGGAGGCGATGGACGAGGACGACGACGTGGGGACGCCCTCCCCCCAGGCGCCTTCGATGTCCCTCACCTCTTCGATGTCCCTCACGCCGTCCCGCTACCGCGGCAGCGGCCTCAGACAGCCGTTCAAAGCTCCCTCGAGGGTCGCGTCCACGGGGAACACCGTCTCCGTGACGCCTGGCAAGAAGGTCGCGACCTCCCGGCAGCAGCGCATCGAGAACCAGACGACCTATACCATGTATCAATGCAAGTCCTTCTCCTGTGGCCTCTACTGGGGCTCGGATGACAGGCACGCCAGCTGCCGCTGCACCTACTGTGGAGGAACCCTCATCGAGAAGGTCCAGGCCAAGCTGAAGCACAAAGGCTTGCCCGAGCAGGCCTGCCTGGTCTGCAATTGCTTGATCCGCTTCGACTCCGAGAACGCCACGGTCAAGTTCTGCCCCCACGACTACTGCGAACAAGGAGAGGACGATGACGAGGAACAGGGCAGCCTGACCACCAATGCCCAACAGGTCGTCAGTGCCCTGCTCAAGACGGTGCAGGTCCGTCGGACGAAGTACCTGGTCAACGAGCACCTGCTCTCCGAGACGCGCATCGACTTCCGGGAAGCCTTCAAACAGTTGATGCCCAGCCACAAGGACAGCACTGGCTGCTGGATGCACCGCCGCCATGTCATTCCCCAGCACCTGTTGCGCGAGGCCTGGAACGAAGCGGTCATCCGGAACAAGCCCGACAAGAAAGCCCTGGCGAAGCTGGCCATGGCCCTGGGCATGACCGGCGAGTACAAGAACGAGCGACAGCTCTGCTCGGCCATCCTCTACAGAATCAACGAGAACCCGAACAATCTCTTCCTCGCCGAGGGGCCGCCCAACTCAGCCATCGGCGCGCTGGCCCATGCGCTGCGAGACCTCGCCGACAAGTACAGCAAGAAGGCCCCCACGATGAGCAACCTGACCGCGCTCCTCGGTGAGTTCGAGCTGGTCCGGTCCCCACCCAAGTGGGGCAAACCGGTGGGGAAGCTGGTCAAGAGCATCATCCTGACCTACCTGCCGGTGCTCCAGAGCGCGGACACACTCCAGGAGGCCATCAACCTGGTGGAGGACCTCGCGGATACGGCAAACCTCGACCTCGACACCACGGCCCAGGGGCTCGGACTCCAGAACGGCAAGGCCATCTCGCTCTACCAGAAGTTCCAGCAGTGGGTGCAGACCCAGGGGAGCTGGGATGCCTTCATCGACCTGCTCGTGGAGTTCATGAGCACGAACATGGTCACCTGACCCCGCCCGAGCTGCTCGACAACCTGCTTCGACAGCAACGCCGTCTCGTCGCTCAAGCCCCCGTCGCGTCATGCGCCTCGACTCGGGACGGGCAACGTGCTCCCGTCCTGGGGACAAGGAGCCGCATGATGACGTGGTGGATGTATGCGTTGGCCTCCGCGGGCTTCGCCGCGCTGACGGCCATTCTCGCCAAGGTGGGCGTGGAGGGTGTGCCTTCCACGCTCGCCACGGCCTTGCGCACCGGGGTGGTGCTCGTCTTCGCCTGGAGCATCGCCCTGGCGCGGGGAGAGGGCGCGGCGCTCGACACGTTGAGCCGCCGCACGTGGCTGTTCCTGGCGCTCTCGGGCATCGCCACGGGCCTGTCGTGGCTCGCCTACTTCCGGGCGCTCCAGCTCGCGCCCGCCTCGCGGGTGGCGCCCATCGACAAGCTGAGCCTGGCGCTCACGCTCGTGCTCGCGTGGGCGCTGCTGGGCGAGCCCATGTCGTGGAAGCTCGTGCTGGGCGTGGCGCTCATGGTCTGCGGCGCGCTGCTGACGCTGGCCTGAGGGGCCGTCTCACGCTCCCATCCACCGCGTGCTATAGAGGCGGGGCTCATTGGGGTGAGCAAGAGGGGTGACAAAAAGAGAATGTCAGAGCGGCATATCGAGATGTTCTGGCGTTGTTCCAGTTGCAGCCACCGCAACCTTGGCCGGCACCAGGTGTGCCAGCAGTGCAAGAACGCCAAGGACGGCAGCGAAGAATACGAGATGCCGGAGGACACGGCCTCGGCGGTGACGGTGACCGACGAAGCGCTCCTTCGGATGGCCACCGCGGGCCCGAACTGGCGATGTGCCTATTGCGAGAGCGACCAGCGGGCCTTCGACGGCACCTGCAAGAACTGCGGAGCCGGCTTGCCCGAGCCCACGCAGGAGCCTCCGCAAGCCGCGCCCGCCCGGCCCGAGTCGAGTCCACGCAAGCGACTGCCCTGGTACGTGTGGGCCCTGCTCATCGGCGTCCTCGCGTGTTGCCCGTGCTTCATCTGCAACTCCGGGTCGATGAAGGACAAGCCCCAGGCACTCCAGGTCAAGGAGGTGACGTGGGAGCACACGGTCAGCGTGGAGCGCTACCGGCTGGTCGACAAGGAGGGCTTCGCCGAGGACCGGCCCGACGCGGCGCTTCAGGTGAAGGCCCTGGGCAAGCGCCACCACCACGACGAGCAGATCCTCACCGGCTACGAGACCGTCTACTACACGGAGCAGCGGCAGGACGGTTACACGACCGAGTCCTACAAGGACAAGGAGGCGTGCGGCGAGGACTGCACCACGACGCCCAAGAAGTGCAAGGAGACCTGCACGAGCAACAAGAACGGCTTCGCCACGTGCAAGGAGACGTGCACGGGCGGCGAGGAGCGCTGCAAGACGCGCTACTGCAGCGTGACGAAGACGCGCAAGGTGCCGCGCTACGTCGACGAGCGCCGCTCGCGCAAGGAGCCTCGCTACCGGAGCGAGCCGCGCGACGCGGCCTGGTTCTCGTGGAAGGAGTGGACGTGGAGCCATGACCGGGATGTGAAGGCCCGGGGGAACACGCTCACGACCCATTGGCCCACGGAGGCCGAGCTGAAGCCCGCCCAGGGGCTGCAGAACGGGGAGAAGGAGCGCGAGGCACGCACGGCCTCGTACAGCGTGGTCTTCCAGGGCAGCGAAGCGAAGCCGGGTGTCACGTACACGCCGAAGAGCCTCGAGGAGTTCCAGCGCTTCGGCATCGGCAGCACCCACAACGTCGAGGAGAAGGACGGCAAGGTCTCCATCGTCGTCGAGGAGAAAGCCCCGGCCGCGCCCTCGAAGTAGTCCAGCCGTGAGTGGGCTGCCCGGCGTCACACCGGGCAGCTCATCGCGTCGCCGAGGGCAGGACGCCAGGACAGGATTCCCACCGGCGGCCGTGCCCCGCTGGGAGCACCAGCCACCCGGCCCGCTAAGGCAAGAGCCGCCGGCGGAAGAACGCGAGGACCTCGTCTCTCGCCATCGCGGTGGGCGAGCCCGCCTCGTCGACGAGGTGGACGGTCATCACGCTGTGCGGCGTCGGGATGAAGCGGAAGAAGTCATCGGGGCGCGAGGACTTCGGGCCGGCCGCGCTGTCTGGCAGGACTCTTCCGTGAAACCGCTCCCCGAGGGCCTGCTGATAGGCGGCGAAGCGCTCCGCCTTGCAGAAGGCGTCTCCCTCGAACCGGTAGGCGAGGACGGACAGGTCCTCCTTCTCCAGGCGCGCTCTCACGGTCGCGAGCTCCTCGGCGGAGATGTTGACCGCTCCCGGCTCATCCAGCGGCAGGGACGGCTGCGACAACACGGGCGCCAGCACCGACTTCTCCAGCATCATCGACAGCGCGAAGTTGCCGGTGAGGCACATGCCGATGGCCCCCACGCCCGGGCCTCCACATTCCACATGGGCGTGCGCGGCGAGTGCCCTCAACCACCCGGAAATCGGGCTCGAGGCGTTTCCACCCATCGCCCGGAACTCCTTGCTGATGCAGATCTTCTCGAAGATGGCCTTGCCTTCCTTCGCGGTGGGCACGGCGCCGTCCTTGCCGAAGAGGCTCGGCATCCAGACGGTGAAGCCCGCCTCCCTCACCCAGCGGGCGAAGCGCGCGACGCGCGGGCTGATGCCCGGCATCTCCGCCATGACGATGACCGCGGGCCCGCTCCCCGAGACGTAGACCTTGCGCGTCTCCCCCAGCAACGTCACTTCGCGGGGCTGAAAGTCCTCGAGCGGGTCATCCTGCTCGACATCGCGCTGCATCCGGGTGGCCTGGGTCGTCATGGGACGGTCTTCCTCCTGGCCCCCAACACACCATCCACGGCCCCGGAACCGCCAGTGTCCGAAAAGACATCTTTCGGGCAGAATCAGACACCATGGCCTTCACCATCATCGTCCTGGAGGGTGCCTTCGCGGCGAGCGTCGCGGCGACGCTCGACATGCTCCGGGCCGCACATGCGCTCGGGGCCCGGTCGCTGAGCTTCCGGGTGTGCTCGGTCCAAGGGGGCTTCGTGCCCCTCTCCTCGGGCGTGGGAGTCGAGACCTCGCGGCTGCCCGCCCGCTCTCGCGCGGACGAGACGACGTGGGTCATCCCGGGCCTGGGGACGACCCACGCGGCGGCCGTGCACGAACGGCTCGCGCGGCCGGACGCGTCAGCGCTCTCGAAGCTCATCGCCCGCCACATCTCGAGAGGTGGCCGTGTCGCGGCGGCCTGCACCGCCGTCTTCCTGTTGCGGCAAGCCGGCGTGCTGCCGCGCCGCCGGGTCACCACCACGTGGTGGCTGGCGGGCCTGCTCTCCGAGATGGAGACGGAGTGCAGCGTCGACGCGAACGCGATGGTGTGCGCCGACGGCCCCATCATCACCGCCGGAGCGGCCTTCGCGCAGACCGACCTCATGCTGCACCTGCTTCGGGAGCACTGCGGCCCTCGCCTCGTCGACGCGCTCGCGAGGACACTGCTGCTCGACGGCCGGCAAGCGCAGGCGAGGTTCATCGCCCCGGAGCTCCTCGCGAACGGAGACTCGCTGATCGCGCGCTTCTCCCAGGAGGTGGAGGCACACTTCCCGAACCCGCCCAGCGTCGCCACGCTGGCCTCGCGGTTGGGGATGACGGAGCGGACCCTGTCGCGCCACGTGCGGCGCGTGACGGGGCAGAGCCCGCTGGCGCTGGTCCACAGCCTCAAGTCACGGCGCGCCCAGGCGCTGCTCCAATCCACGCACCTGAGCGTCGACGACATCGCCGAGGCGGTGGGCTACCAGGACGCGAGCACCCTGCGCCGCCTGCTGAAGAAGATGGGCATCGCGCCGCCCCGTGCGCTGCGCTCGGCGTCGAGCCCCCCTCAGATTCCGGTGCGGAGGCGCGCATAGAGCGCCTGGTCATGCACGACGCCGTCCTTCACGGCGCCGCGCCGAATCAGCCCCTCGCGCTGGAAGCCCGCCTTCTCCAGCACGCGGCAGGACGCGACGTTGTCCGCGAAGGGCACCGCGAACAGGCGCAGGTAGTCGTAGCGCTCGAAGGCCCAGTGACAGAAGCCCTTGAGCGCCGAGGCAGCGAGGCCCCGGCCCCACAGGGACTGCCCCAGCCAGTAGCCCACCTCCGCCGAGCGGCGCTCGATGTCCGTGCCTGGAATCAGCCCGATGGAGCCAACGGCCTCGCCCTCCACCTCGATGGCGAGGTTCGTGGGCGGCTCCTCTCCTCCCGCGTGGGAGACCCACCAGGCCGCGTCCTCGGGCGTATAGGGGTGGGGAAACCGGTCGCGGAGGTTGAGCCAGACGGCGCGGTCATTCGCATGCCGGACCAGCGATGCCTCGTCCCCCTTCCGCCAGGGGCGCAGGACACACGGACCACAATCGATTCGAAGGGGCGAACTCATCCGCCCCATCTTCCCACGACGCGCTACTTCGTGGTGTAGCCCCCGTTGACCAGGATGGTCTGTCCCGTCATCCACCACCCCTCCGAGACGAGGAACCGGATGAAGGGGACGATGTCCGCGATGTCCGTGAGGCCCGTCTTGGTGAACTTGGAGAGGGCCGCCGCCGTCTTGTGGTAGGCGACCGCGTCCGCGCCCTCCGCCGGATAGAAGAACGGCGTGTCCATGGGCCCCGGGCCAATGGCCGTCACGGAGATGCCCCGCTCGCCGAACTCCTTGGAGGCCGCGCGGGTGAAGTGCTCCACCGGCGCCTTCATGCCCGCATACGAAGCATAGAAGGGCGTGAAGGCCCCCAGCAGCGACGTCACCAGGGTACAAATCTTCCCGTGGTCATTGACGTGCCGCCCCGCCTCCTTGAGGAAGAAGAAGGCGGCCTTGGAGTTCACCGCGCTCATCTCGTCGAACTCGGCCTCCGTCGTCTCCGCCAGCGGCTTCTTCAGCACCTTGCCCACGGTGTTGATGGCGATGTCGGGCCTGCCCACGGCGGCGACCGCGTCCTTGAACAACTTCTCCACCGCCCCCGCGGTCCTCAGGTCCGCCTGGAGCGCGATGGCCTTGGCTCCCGCGGCGGACACCGCGGCGACCGTCTCATCCGCGTCCTTCTTCGTCTTGGCGCTGTTGTAGTGAATCACCACCGCCTTCGCGCCCTGTGCCGCGAGGTCGCGAGCCAGCAAGCCCCCCAGATTCTTCGCGCCTCCCGCGATGAGGACGGTCTTGCCCCGGATGCCGTGGTCAGCCATGGCCCTGTCCTTTCCGTGATGTCTCAACGAGCTCTAGAGAGCCCTGCCTTGAATTGAAAGCAGGGCTCCCCGCATCTGTTGGAGGGCACGTGTTGACGCGGTCACTCCGTCCGCCAGCCAACGCGCCTCGTACCGGACTTTCGACACCTCCGCGCACCGGGCCCACGCAGGGCCCCGAGCAATGTCATCCTGCGCGATGCCTCCGCACCCAAGGAGCCTCCGTGGAGAATCTCGACCCTCTGCGCCACCGGCTGGGAGCCTCTCGCGCCGACGTCGCTGAATGGAGCCTTCCTCGCGACGTCCTCCTCCCCGGCGCCGTCACGGGCACGTTCGGAGCCCTGCTCATGCTGGCCGTGGCGCTCCCCCTGGGCGCGCTCACCTCCGGCGATGCCTGGTACGCGGCGCGGCTGGCCGGAGGCGTCTTCTTCCGCGAGGAGCCCGTGGGACCGTGGGCGGTGGTGCTCGGCTTGCTGGTCCACCTGACGACCGCGAGCGGAGTGGCCACGCTCTTCGCCCTGCTCCTGCCACGCGGTGGCACCGCGACCGCGGCGCTCATGTTGGGCCTCTTGATGGGCCTGATGCTCCAGGCCGTCATGCCGCCCCTCATCGTCCCCTTCGCGTCCCCGCCCCTCGCTCGCGAGGCTCCCGACTCAGCGCTCTTCCTGCTGCACCTCGTGTTCGGCGCCTCGCTCGCCATCATCGTCCCGCTGCGGCGGCTGCTCGGCTCGGCGGACCTGGTGCGCCGCTCGGTCCATCCCCTGCGCGAACCCCACGCGTGACGCTGGACCTCAGGGCAGCCGCTCGCGGGGTGGCGCCGCCCGGGGTTCACCGGTGTCCTGTCCCGGCAACACGAGCGGACGGAAGGGCCCTGGCGGCAGCGAGGGCTTCGCGCGCGCCCTCGCCTCCAGCAACACCATCCCCACGAGGATGACGACGAAGACAAACGCCGTGGCGAACACCAGCCGGGGCCCGCCCTGCCGCTCCGACAGGTGCATGAAGAAGAAGGCGATGAGCCCCACCTTGACCGAGGCGATGGCCAACGCCACCACCATCCCCCAGGCCGTCTGATGCAGGCTCGTGAAGGACAACCCCCACGTCAACGTGGTGAAGAACCACAGCGCCACGCCCACGACCAGCACGTGCCCGATGCCGTGCTGATGGCTTCCGCCTCGCGTCCCAGCCATTCGCGCCTCACACCAGGTACAGCAGGGGCCACAGGAACAACCAGATGAGGTCCACCAGGTGCCAGTACATCCCGCCCAGCTCCAAGGGTGTGTGGTACGCGACTCCGAAGGCGCCCCCGAACGTCCGGAAGACCAGCACCGACAGCACGCTCACGCCCACCGCCACGTGCACCGCGTGGACCCCCGTCATCACCCAGTAGAGGGTGAAGTACAGGTTGGCGCCGGGGACGGCGAACCCGTCGAAGTCGTAGTGCGCGCCAGGCAGGGCACCATCCCGGATGTGGTGGGCGTACTCCACGCCCTTGATGGTGAGGAACGTCAGGCCCAGCAGCACCGCGCCCGCGAACCACATCCCCGCGCCCCACTCCCTGCCGCGCCGGATGAAGGCGATTCCCAGCGCGACGAAGACGCTGCTGGTGATGAGGACGTAGGTGTTCACCGTCCCCAGCGTCACCTCCATGTGCTCGCGTCCGTGGAGGAAGACCTCCGGATACGCCAGCCGGTAGAGCGCATACGCGGTGAAGAGCCCGGTGAAGAGCATCACCTCCGACGCGAGGAAGACCCACATCCCCATGTGCGCCGCGTCCTGGCGCGCGGCCTCCGCGCCGAAGTGCAGCGCCTGGGTCACCACGGGCCTCTGGGTGGAATCAGAGGGCATGCCCCACCTCCGGCCTGTCTTCGCGCTCGGCGTAGTCGTGAGGCCGGTCGGGGAACGTGGGGGGCTCGTGGAAGTTGAACTCCGGCGGCGGTGAGTCGCTGAGCCACTCGTAGCCCCGGCTCCCCCACGGGTCCCTCCCCGCCACCGCGCCATGGCGCAGCGACCAGCCCAGATAGACGGCGACGATGACGAACCCGAACCCCAGCAGCGAGGCCCCCGCCGTGGACGCGACGTGAAGCGGCTGGAAGTGCTCGGGATAGTCCGCGTAGCGGCGCGGCATGCCCATGTTCCCCAGGAGGAACTGCGGCAGGAACGTGGCGATGAAGCCGAAGATGATGAGCACCGCGGCCCCGACTCCGAGCGACTCGGGGTAGCGCCGGCCGAACATCTTCGGGAACCAGTAGTGCAGCGCGCCCAGGAACGCCATCAGCGACGCCCCCACCATGATGAAGTGGAAGTGCGCCACGACGAAGTACGTGTCATGCCAGTGGATGTCCGTGGACGTGACGGCCACCGCCACCCCGCTCATCCCCCCGAAGAAGAGCAGGAAGATGAAGCCGAGCACGTAGGTGAACGGCGCGTTCACCCAGATGCTCCCGCGATACATCGTGCTCAACCAGGTGAATATCTTCAGCGCCGTGAAGATGGCCACCAGCATCGACAGGATGCTGAACGCCCCCGAGCCGAACGTGGACTGGCCCGACACGAACATGTGGTGGCCCCAGGTGAGGAAGCCCACGAAGGCGATGCCCGCGGTGCTCCACACCAGCACGCGATAGCTGAAGGGGTTCTTCCGGCTGAAGGCGGGCACCATCTCGCTGATGACGCCCATGCCGGGGAGAATCATGATGTAGACGGCCGGGTGGCTGTAGAACCAGAACAGGTGCTGGTACAGCAGCGGGTCTCCGCCTCGCGCCGGGTCGAAGAAGCCCACGCCCGCCACCCGCTCCAACGCCACCAGCACCAGCACCATGCCGAGCACGGGCGTGGCGAGCACCTGGATGATGGCGGTGCCGTAGATGGCCCACACGAAGAGCGGCAGGCGCATCCACCCCATCCCGGGCGCGCGCATCGTGTGCACGGTGGCGATGAAGTTCAGGCCCGTGAAGATGGTGGAGAAGCCCACCACGAACACCCCCAAGAGCACGGGCAGCACGTCGGTTCCGGTGGCGGTGCTGAAGGGCGTGTAGAACGTCCAGCCCGTGTCCACGCCGCCCTGGAGGATGGCCCAGAGGGTCATCACCGCGCCCAGCACGTACAGGTAGAAGCTGGCCAGGTTGAGCCGGGGAAAGGCCACGTCCCGCGCCCCCACCATCAGCGGCAACAGGAAGTTGCCGAAGGAAGACGGGATGGAAGGGATGAGGAACAGCCACACCATGATGACGCCGTGGAGGGTGAAGGCGCGGTTGTAGGCGAGCCGGCCCATCACCGTTTCCCCCGGCGTGAGCAGCTCCATCCGCAGCGCGAGCGCGTAGCCGCCGCCCAGGAGGAACATGAGCAGCAGTGACGCCAGGAACATCACCCCGATGCGCTTGTGGTCGTGCGTCGTGAGCCAGGACCAGGGTCCTCGCTCCGCGTGGAGATAGTCCTCCGCCGGCACGGCGGGCTCAGCGTCCGCGGCGCTGCTCATAGAGAGGCTCCTTCGCGGCGGGAGGCACCGGGCGCTCCGGCCTCAATGACTGGATGAACTCGACGAGCGACGCCACCTCCGCCGCGTTCAGCCGCCCCTGGAACGAGGGCATCACCGGTTGGAAGCCGGCCACCACCTTCGCCTCCGGGTCCATCATCGACTCGGTGAGGTAGGCGACGTCCGCGCGGATGTGTCCTCCGCCCGTGAGGGGCTCCTCGCGCAGGTACAGCCCCCGCCACGTGGGGCCGATGTGCGGTGTGCCATCCACGGTGTGGCATTTGAAGCAGCCCTCGCGGACGGCCACCGCGCGGCCCTGCTCGACCAGCGGTGTCGCGAGGTCCTCTCGGAGCAAGACCTCCGACGACTCGCCGGCCGCCACGGGTGGCAGGGCCTGCTGCCGGGCTCGCCACTCCTCGAACTCGCCCGGGGCCAGCACGACGACTTCGGCGCGCATCAACGAGTGGTCCAGCCCACAGAGCTCCGCGCACAGCACCTGGTAGCGCCCGGGGCGCACGGCCTCGAACCACGCCTCGGTGTAGCGTCCGGGCAGCGCGTCCATCTTCAGCCGGAACGCGGGCACGAAGAAGGAGTGGATGACATCGCGCGAGGTGATGAGCAGGCGCACCGGGCGGCCCGCGGGCACGTAGAGGACGCCCACGCCACCGATGCCTTCGGGATAGGAGAACTTCCACATCCACTGCTTGGCGGAGACGTAGACATCCAGCGCCCCCTCCGGCGGCGTGCGCGCCCACACATAGTCCCGGTACCCCAGCGCTCCCCACAAGAGGAACAGGGACAAGGGGATGCTGATGTAGAGGGCCTCCAGCCAGTTGGGGGCCTCGATTCGGGGCGTCACGGTGTGGTCTCCCCGGCGGCGGTAGCGCACCAGGAAGACGAGCCCCGTGAGGCCGATTCCCGTCCCCACCAACAACGTGGTGAGGACGATGAAGTAGTGCATGTGGTCCACGCGCGAGGCGAGCGTGGAGCCCTGCTCCGGGAGGAAGAGCATGCGCCGCAGCAGCTCATTCATGACCACCCTCCTCCGCCAGCACCTGCTCCCGCGCCCGCTCCACCGGGACGTGGATGAGGCCCGCGTCCCGGTCCACCCAGCCGTAGGACTCCAGCCGCTTGCGCTGCGAAGCCCTCAGGCGTCGCGCGTCGTCCGTCAACGCGAAGGGCCGCTGGTCGATGTTCGCCTGCTCGGGGCGCCCCATCACGGGCGAGGCCGGAGCCTGGGGCGCGGGGCGTGTACGGCGCTCCCACCAGCCGGTGCCGCCCAGCGCGGCGGCCATGAGCAACAACCAGCCCAGCGTCACCAGCGCGATGCGCCGGCTGGGGAGCTGGCCGCGGTCCGGCGGCGGGGGTGTGAACCCGGCGCTCATGACTTGGGGACCCGGAGGGAATGAAGGAGGAACGGGTCTCTCACCGGCACCAGGTAGCCGCCCCGCGCCAACGCCAGACACGCCGCCACGGTGAGCCCACCCACGCCCAGCCACGCGCTGAGACAGGTCCAGTGGAACGAGGCGCGCCCGGGATGCAGCGCGGGCACCACCAACCAGTACAGGTCCACCGCGCGCATGAGGAGCAGCCCCACGGCCACGCCCGAGAGCAGGCGCGGGCTCTGCTTGATGCGCCGGGACAGCAAGAGGAAGAAGGGCACCACGAAGTGCCCCACCGTGAGCAGCACCGCCACCGGGAGCCAGCCACCATCGAGCCGAGCCCGGTACCACGTCACCTCTTCGGGCAACGAGGCGACCCAGATGAGCATGAACTGCGAGTAGCCGCAGTAGGCCCAAAGGCAGACGAAGGCCAGCAGCAGCGTGCCCAGCCGCAGGAAGTGAGGAGCGCCCATGAGCGCGCCAAACTCACCGGCCCCGCGCGCGCCAGAGGCCAGCACCGCCACCATGGACAGCGCCGCCACCACCGCTCCACATGCGACGTAGAGCGCATAGACGGTGGACTGCCACAGCGGCTCCATGGACATGAGCCAGTCCAGGCTGGCGAAGGAGAGACAGAGCACCACCCCGGGCAAGGCGCCCGCGGACAGCCGCCGCTGCCAGGCGGTGAACCTCACGCCCCGCTCGCTGATGCCGGGTTCGGCGTCCTGGCGGACGGACCAGCGATAGAGCAGTCCTCCCACCGCGCCCCAGACGGCGAAGTAGAACACCGCCCGCAAGAGGAAGAACGGCACGTTGAGGTAGGGGCGCTTGTGCTCCAGCAGCTGGCGCGCATGCGAGCCCAGTTCGCCGCTCACATCGACCCAGGGGAACAGCAGGGGCATCGACAGCGCCACGGGGAGGAAGAGCACCGCGAACAGCGGGCAACAGGCGGCCATGACCTCCAAGGGCCTGCGCAGCACCGTGGGCCAGCGCGCACGCGACGCATGGAACGCGGAGAGGATGAGCAACGCGCCCAGGCACAACGACAGCCAGTAGGCGAAGGCGAACAAGTAGCCGTGTGCGGCCTCGCGAGGAGCGGCAATCGCGCCGCCCCCGGTGAGGGCCAACGCGATGGCGCCCAACCCGAACGCGCCCCACATCTCACGCCGGCCCCCGTCGTAGCGAGTGAGCGCGTCCACCCTCATGGCGCCCCTCCCTGCCCGGTGGCCTGACGCAGCGCCGCTTGCACCTCGTCCGGCGCGGCCGACAACGGAGCCTGCTGGCTGTAGGCCAGGACTCGCAGCCACGCCACCACGGCCCAGGCATCCTCGGGCGGCAGCGCGTCCGCATACGACGGCATCAACCCGTACCCGTGCGTGATGACGTCGAAATAGAAGCCCGGTGGATGCGGCAACACCTCCCACCCCGTGGAGCCGGGCCGCCCTCCCATCCCCCCATCCACCTCCAAGGCGTTGCGCGGCGGAGTGTGGGCGTGCAGCGGCCCGTACAGCGCGGGCGGAGGACGCAGCCGCATGTTCCTCGCGACGCGGCTCTGGCCATCCCCCAGCAGGCCATGACAGGGCGAGCACCACGTCTCGAAGTGGCCCCGCCCCTGGTCGACCAGCCCTCGGCTCATGCGCAACGGGAAGTGCTCCGGCGCGCTCAAGCCCCCATCCGGAAACCGCGAGGGAATCAGGCTCGCCCGCCGGCGATGCCACTCCTGCGACAACGCCCCCGGCACCGCTGGCCGCATGGCGCGCTCGTCCGCGAAGTCCGGGTCCACCCCATAAGCCATGTCACGCGCCTGGACCTCCATGGGCTCCCGGTCCACACACGCCGCCATGAGCGGCGCGACCAGGAGCCCCCTCAGCTCGCGCGCCCTCATGTCCCCTCCTCCACGCGCGACACGTGCTCGGCCCCCAGCTCGTGAAGCACCTCGCGCGCCTCGGCCTCCCTCGCGTCGTCCTCCACCACCACGGCCACCCAGAAGCCATCCACGCTGGCGCTTCGAAAGGCCTCCACCCCCAGGAACGGATGCGTCACCCGGGGCAATCCGCACGCAACCAGCACGCCCAGGAAGAGGGCCCCCGCCGCGGCCAGCACGGCCGACTCGAAGGCGATGGGGATGAACACGGGTCCGCTGTGAAACGGCCTCCCGCCCACGTCGAGGGGCCAGTCCACCGCCTGGGTGAACCACTGCACCAGATACGCCCCCGCCGCGCCGCCCACTCCCGTCACCAACGCCAGCAAGGGCAGCCGCGATGCCGGCAACTCCAGCACCTCGTCCACCTCCTCCACCGGAATGGGCGTCAGCGCGTCCATCCGCGTGAAGCCCCGAGCCCGAAGCCCACGCGCCGCGTGCAGCATGCGCTCCGGGCCGCGGAACTCTCCCAGCAGCCAGCGCGTCACCGTCCACCTCCCGGGGCCCCGGCCTGGGCCGCCACCTCGCGGGCGAACGCCTCCGACTCCTCCACTTCGCGCTGGAGCTGCTTCACCTCGCTGATGGGGACCGGCGGCAACAACTTGAGGAACAGCAGGAAGCCCAGCCCGAAGAAGCCCACCGTGCCGGACAGCAGGGACAGGTCCACCCACGTGGGCGCGTAGTGCCGCCAGCTGCTGGGCAGGAAGTCCTCGCTCAGCGACGCCACGATGATGAGGAAGCGCTCCGTCCACATGCCCACGTTGACGAGCAGCGCCGCCGCCCACAGCACCCCGGGCGAGGTCCTCATCCTCGCGCTCCAGAACACCTGCGGCACCAGCACGTTGCAGGCGACGACCAGCCAGAACCCTGGCGCATAGGCCCCGGTGCGCAGGATGGACATCGCGTGCATCTCCTCCGCGTTGCCGCTGTACCAACCGAAGAAGTGCTCCTGCGCGTAGCCGTAGGCCACGAACAGGCCGGAGACCAACAACATCCGCGCGAGCGCGTCCAGGTGCGCATCCGTCACCACGTGATGCAGCTGGAGCACCCG
This sequence comes from Myxococcus stipitatus, assembly GCF_037414475.1. The sequence continues at coordinate 2,012,274 of NZ_CP147913.1, forward strand.
CCGCGCGGGCAATAGCAGCGTCAGCACCATGCCCAGCCCGGAGAAGATGGCGCCCGCCACGAAGTACGGTGGGAAGACGGTGGTGTGCCATCCCGGAAGCTGGGCCACCGCGAAGTCGAACGAGACGATGGTGTGCACCGACACCACCAGCGGCGTGGCCAGTCCCGCAAGCAGCAGGTAGCCCGTCCTCCAGCGCAGCCAGTGCCGCGCGCTGCCTCGCCATCCCAGCGCCAGCAGCCCCCACGCGCGCCGCTTCCACGTCTGCCGGGCCGTGTCTCGCGCGGTGGCCAGGTCCGGCAACATGCCCACGTACCAGAACAGCACGGAGACCGTGAGGTACGTGGAGACAGCCACGATGTCCCACGTGAGCGGCGAGCGGAACTGCGGCCAGAGGCGCAGCGTGCTGGGATACGGCACCAGGTAGTAGAACTTCCACGGCCGCCCCAGGTGCAGCAGCGGAAAGAGGCCCGCGCACGCCACGGCGAACAACGTCATCGCCTCCGCCATGCGGTTGACGGAGCTGCGCCACTTCTCGCCAAACAGCAGCAGGATGGCGGAGATGAGCGTGCCCGCGTGGCCAATCCCAATCCACCACACGAAGTTGATGATGCCGAAGGCCCACGCCACCGGGATGTTGTTGCCCCACGTCCCCACGCCCTCGAGCAGCGTCACCGCGATGGCCACGCACAACAACAGCGTCAACGCCGAGCACACCCCCACCAGCGCCCACCACCCCCACCCCGCCGGGCGCAGCACGGGCCGCAGCAGCGACTCTCCCAAGGCCGCGTCCGACGAGCGCCCCTCGAGGAGCGGATGCTCGACGAGCGGGTCCTCCAACACCGGTGCCCTGGGGGCGGGCTCGCTCATGCCCGCTCCTCCGAGGGGTTCTTCAACCGGACCAGATGCACCGTGCGAGGACGCGTGCCCAGTTGATTCAAGAGCGCGTAGTGGCGCACGTCCCGATGGAGCCGAGACACCTCCGCCTCCGCGTGGTCCAGGTCCCCGAACGCGATGGCCCGCGTGGGACACGTCTGCGCGCAGGCCGTGTCCACGTCACCGGGACGGATGCTCCGGCCCTCGACGCGGGCGGTGATGCGCGCCGCCTCGATGCGCTGCACGCAGTACGTGCACTTCTCCATCACCCCGCGCGAGCGCACCGTCACCTCGGGGTTGCGATACATCCGGGCCCGCGAGTCGCCGCCCGTGTAGTCCAGGTAGTTGAAGCGGCGGACCTTGTAGGGGCAGTTGTTGGAGCAGTACCGCGTGCCGATGCAGCGGTTGTAGACCATCTGGTTGAGCCCCTCGTCCGAGTGGACCGTGGCCGCCACGGGGCACACGTACTCGCAAGGCGCGTATTCGCAGTGCACACACATCAAGGGCTGGGTGACGACACCAGGGTCGTCTTCACCGCCGAGGAAGTACCGGTCGATGCGCAGCCAGTGCATCTCCCGGCCACGCCGCACCTGGTCCTTCCCCACGGTGGGGATGCTGTTCTCCGCCTGGCAGGCCACCACGCACGCACCGCACCCCGTGCAGCGATGCAGGTCGATGGCCATCCCCCAGCGGTGCGGCGGCGTCTGAGTCCCTGGCCGAGGCGGGTACAGGTGTTCCTGAGGCTCCTGGAGCCTGGTGAGCAGCTTCTCGCGATAAGACTCGAACTCAGACCGCGTCGTCTGGAGGGCCAGGGGTCTGCCCTCCATGCGCCAGTGCTCCTGCGTGAGCGCGAAGTCGTGGTGCCCCGCGATGCGCGTGAGCATCAACCCTCGCGCCGACCAGGGTGCGTCTTGGAAGCGCAGGGCATACGCGTTGACGCCGACCCCGCTCGCCACGGGACTTCCCCGCGTGAGCCCGTACCCCAGCGGCACCGTGACGGTGTCATCGGCCTGACCGGGCACCACCAGCACGGGCGCCTCCAACGCCCGGCCTCGAAGCTCCAACCGCACGCGGGCTCCGCGCTCCAATCCCAGCCGCGACGCCGTGGCGGGGCTCACCAGCGCGGCGTTGTCCCACGTCATCTTGGTCATGGGGTCCGGCAACTCCTGGAGCCAGGGATTGGTTCCAAACCGGCCATCGTGGACCTTGGCGTCCGTGATGAGCTGGAGCTCGAGCCCGTCCTCCGACGGAGGCGCCAGCGCGCGCACCGCGGCGAGCACCGGAGCGGCCTCCACTCGAACTCGCACCTCGGGCAGCCGGGTGCCGGACACCACCCCCTCCGCGAGCCAGCCTTCCCATTGCTCCTGGAAGCGGCCCGCCCCGCCGCTCCGCTCCCGCCAGAGCGCCTGGAGCTGCTCGTGGGACGAGGCCGCCAACTCACCCGAGAAGAACGAGACACACTCCAGCGGCGACACCGCCTCCTCCACCAGCGGAGCGATGAGCGGTTGAAGCAGCGTGACGGTGCCATCCGGAGCCCCCGCGTCAGACCAGGACTCGAAGGGATGGGTGGCGGGGACACTCCACGCGCACGCGGCGGAGGTCTCGTCGTCATGGAGCGTGCAGTAGACGGTATCGCGCACGCGTCCCAGCGCCTCCGTGAATGGCACGTCCACGGGCGCCCGGTAGACGGGGTTCCAGGCGGTGATGAGCAGCGTATCCACCACGCCGGCGCGCATCTCCTCGACGAGCGCGGGCAGCGCGCCCGCATCCGGAGCGGGGCTTCGGGTCTCATCCACCCACGACACGGTGTGCCCCTCCGCGCCGAGCACGTCGTTGAGCAGGTGCGCGAGTGCGTGCACCGCCGCGGGCTGCCGAGCCCCCACGACCACCAGCGCTCCACCCCGCCGCGACGCCAGGTCCTTCGCCGCCGCCGTGACCCAGCGCCGCTCGACGTCGCTCAGCGCCACCGAGCCCTCCTCCAACGCCACCAGGTCCGCCCGGCCGAGGACCCGCCCCACCTCGACCGCCAGCGCACGCGCCAGCCACGGCACCCGTGAAGGCCGGGCCCGGAGCCGCTGGTCGCAGAAGGCCCCCGTCACGGAGAGGTGGCTCTCCACCACCCACAGCCGGTTGAGGTCCGGCGGCATCCGGGCCGCGGTGAACTCACGCGCCGCGCGCAGGCTCCCAGGCAGGTTGGAGAGGAAGTCGCCATCCAGCGACACCACCACTCGCGCGGCCTGGAACCGGGGCAGTGACAACAAGGAGCGGCCCGAAGCCAGACGCGCGCCCTCCCGCGCCGCCCCGATGTCGGTGGCACTGAAAGGCACCACCCGCGCACGCGGGTAGCGCTCCAACACACGCGCGAACGCACGCGCCCACAAGGGCGAAGCCGTGGGCTCCACCAGAAAGCGAAGCCCCGCGCCCTGGTCCGTCCGCCGCGCCAGCTCGCGCAGCCGCTCGAAGAGCGCCACCCGTGTCGCGCGTTCGCCTCCATGGCGCACGAGGCGCGCACGATGAGGGTCCACCAGCCCCACCAACGCGGCCTGCTCGTGAGCCCCCGCCGCGCCGAGGCTCTCCGGATGGAGTGGATTGCCCTCCACCTTCGTCGGGCGCCCTTCATCGCTGCGCACGACGAGCCCTCGTGCATAGCCATCCAGGACCAGGCCCGTGGCGAAGTGGAGCGGCACGCCGGGCGTCACCTCGGGAGGAGGCCGCGAGTAGGGCATCAACGGTTCGGGCGGCTGACGGAAACACCCGGACAGCCCCGCCGCCGCCGAGCCGAAGGCGGCCAGCTCCAACAAGGCCCGGCGCGAGAGACCTTCCGGAGGACGCGAAGCTCCCGGTGGGAACTCCTCCTCCACCGCAGAACACGTCGCCCCCGAGCGCCGCTCCTCGAGGCTCCGCCACGGCTCGTCCGACGACCCAGACCACAGCGGCAGGGGATGGCGGTCCTTCAGCGGTGGCATGTGTTGCACTCCGTTCTGGGGGAGACCCTCAGGGCCTCACGCACGCGGCGCCCCGTCTCCCTCGCGCCGCCCGAAGGCCGCCAGGCCATGTCCGCGATGAACTCGAGGGGCCGCAGGTGCGGCTCGGGGTCGCGGTGACACTCCAGGCACCAACCCATGGTGAGCGGGGCGACCTGCTCCACGAGCGCCATCTGGTCCACGCGGCCATGACAGCTCACACACCCCACGCCCTTGTGGACGTGGATGGAGTGATTGAAGAAGACGTAGTACGGCAGGCGGTGGACGCGGTTCCACGCGATGGGCCGGTCCTGGAAGTAGCTCTCACGCACGGGCGCGAGCAGCGGACTGTCATTCCAGATTTGCGCGTGACAGCCCATGCAGCGGCTGGTCGGGGGAACGCCCGCGAAGGGCCCCTTCCACGCATCCTCGTGGCAGTACCTGCAGCCGATGCCGTCGTCCCCCGCATGGTGGCGGTGGTCGAACTCCACGGGTTGCGGAACCGTCTCGAAGGCCCCCGTCCCCAAGGGACTGCGGGCCAGCAACATCAGCACCGTCGTTCCCACCACGGGCAGACCGGCCAGCACGCCGAGCACGGCGCGCAGCACCACATCCGTCCCTGAAGGGAAGAGCGCCATGGACCGCCCGAGGTGAAGCGAGCATCCCGCAGTACAAGAGATGCCGCGCCCCCGAGCGGCGAATGCGTCCGGGCCTGTGTGCTAGCCCACGCCTCGCCGCCTCCCTGTTCGACAGAGAACGCCCCTCGCCCTCCAGCAGGACTTCGCCCGGCCTCAGAAGGCGATTCCCACACCCACCCGGTAGCCCACGGAGAGCCCCTGCTTCGGCCCGCGCCCCTCGAAGTACTCTTCCAGGCGGTTCACGATGAAGAAGTCCCGCATGTCCCGCCGGGTCGCGAAGGATTGGTCCACCTTCAACCCCAGCGAGAGGGCCATCCTGTTCAAGAACAGCATCGTGAAGCCCGCGTCGAGCCCCACGTTCAGCGAGATGAAGGTCTGGTCGCTGCCCATCTCCGCCCCGTAGAGCCGCGCGACCTGACTGCCCACCCTCGCCCCCACGAAGGCACCCACCGGCGCGCGCCCGGCCAGGTGGTAGCGCGCCCCCACGTCCAATCCCAGTCCCAGGAGATTCTGGCTGCCCGCATCACTCCAGCCCATGGGCTCCACCGCGAGCGACCATGACGAATCGAGCGCCGTGACGTACTCCAAGTGGTACAGCACGGAGAAGCCAATCTCGAGCGGATGGACCATCAGCACCCGAGGGGGCGCCTCGCGAGGCCACGGCGACCACGACTCCGCGCCCTTGGTCGCGATGGAGGCGAAGCTCGCGGGCACCAGCTGCTCCTCGTCCACCAGGAGCGATTGGTCCGGCCGCACGCTGAACTCCTGGACGGCGGGCGCGCTCGCGTCCTTGCGAATCAGGAGATATCGCCCGGGACGCAGCGCGACCTTCAGCTGCCGCTCACCCGCGGCAAGCTCGAGGACACTCCGCCCCGTCGAGGCCTGGACCACTTCCAACGGCCCCTGCCGCTGGCGCAGCACGACGATGGTGCCTCCCGTCTCCACGCGGGTGAGCGCCAGGTCCTCGCGCCCCCGCAGGTTCATGTCGAAGCTGGGATGTTGAAGCCTGTCGGCGAACAGCGCCGTGTCGCGGATGGTGAACTGCTTGGCGTAGGTGAACGCCTCGACGAGGGACACCTCACCATCCCCCGCGACGTCGGCCGCGCCCCGCAGCCCCGCGACCAGATGGTGGGTGAAGAACGAGCCCTCCAGCGCCGCTGTCTCATGCGCGTTCTCCAGGCCCGAGCTGGAGGCGATGAGCACCGAGCCCGTGCTCTGGACGTCCAGGGGCACCTTGAGCGCGAAGGGCTCCGCGTCCGCGTGCAGCCCCTTGGCCTGGGTCCACCCGCCTCCCCGGCACGCGTCGATGATGCCGAGCCGCACCGTGGCCGACGCACTCTCGATTCGCTTCTTCACCTCCGCGAGCGCCAGCGGCGTCCCACCTGGATACAGCGAGTGCTGGTCCGCGTGGCCCGAGTAGTAGAACACCAGCAGCGTCTGCCCCGGAGCCGCCCGGAGCTGTTCGAGCCGCTCGTCCAGCGCCGTGAGGATGGCCTCGGGGGCCGGGTCCAACAACAGCTCGACGTCGTCCGGCGCGAACTCCCCCACCTGGAGGAGCACGTCCATCACCCGGCGCGCATCCTCGTGCGCATAGCGCAGCGCGGCCCGGCCCAGGACCGCGGCATTGGCCCCCACCACGACCGCCACCCGTCGGGGAGGCGCACCCTGTTCGCGCGATGTCACCCCCTCGGCCCAGGCAACCGCCCACGGCACCAGGGCGAGCAGCAGACACACGTGCGCGAACAGCCTCATGGTGCGTGACTCTTGGGCAAGCGAAGGTCCGTGGTCCAGACCTTCGTGCCGTGGGGCGCGAGCGCAAAGAGCTCGAGGGCCTCGGGCTCCGCCAAGGGCTCCTCGCTGAAGATGACGCGCAGGTGTTCATCCCCTTCCGCCGCATCCACCCGCCAGCTCGCCGGCAGCACCAGCGGCTCACCCGGCGTCAAAGGCCCCGAATACAACAGGCTCCACCCCGAGAGACCGCCCGAGTCCCACGCGCCCACACTCACATGCCGGTGCTGCTCCGACACCACGCTCAAGCGGATGCGGTCCCCCGGCTGGAGCAGTGACTGGCCGTCCCAGAGGAAGACCTGGTCGCCCCGCTTGAGATGGACCGCCACCACGGGGCCTCCCTTCGCGGCGACAGCCGGGCCCGTGAGCCCCTCCGTCTTCGCCGACAGGTACACCCCCGCCGCCACCAACACCGCCACCATCGCCGCGGCCCCCACCATCCGCCACGCGGGCCAGCGACCGCTCATGGGCTCCGCGCGGGCGACGGGGACCTCGCGCGCCCATGCGGGAAGCAGCTCGGCGTCATGGGTCCGCCGCACATAGGCGCGGCACTCGACGCAGGTCTCCAGGTGTTCATCGAGGACATCGTTCCGGACGCCCAGCACCGCGCGGTCCAGCGCGAGGAAGGACGGGTGTCGCGAGGAAGGCGTCATGTGCCGAGCATCCTCCGTATCTGTTGCACCTGGTCATCGAGCCGCTGGAGGAGCCGCCGCACCGTGCGTTCGGACACCTGGAGCACCTCCGCGATCTCCTCCTGCGTCATGCCATCCAACCGGCTCATCAAGGCCGCCTCCAGCGCATCCGTAGGGAGGTGCCGGGCGAAGGCCTCGAGCTCCTGACGCTGCTCCGCGAGCGCCTCCGCGGAGCGCTCGCGCACGGGGCTGGTGAGCGACAGCCGCTCCACCCGCAGAGGCTGGGTGCGACGCGCGCGCAGCTTGTCCACGGCCAGGTTCGTGCTCGTCCGGTAGATCCACGCCGTCACCCGTTGGGCATCCTTCGTCACCAGCCCCGACTGCCACAGCCGGATGAAGGTCTCCTGCGCGACGTCCTGCGCCTCGTCGGAGTCCCCCAACATCCGGCGACACTTGTCGCGGATGAGGGGGAAGTAGCGCCGGTAGGCACTCTGGATGTCTGCGGCCACGGTGCGTCGGGCTCCAGTGAAGTCGAAGGCGTCGAGGGGAAACGAACCCGGCTGCGAAAACCGGCCAGGAAATCTCGCGGCGCATTTCTAGCGGAGAAGGTGGCCGGATTCCCGCCGCTCCGCCGTTCTGATGGACGGCCCAGGGCGACGGAAGAGTCCCCGCCGCGAGGGCACCGAGTCACCCTTTCGCGCCTCGTGGGCGCAGCCCGAGAGCTCCATGTCCTGGCCTCCACCGCCACCCTTCTTCCGAAGGGCCGCCCTCTTCCTATGCCTCATCGCCCCCTCCGCGCAGGCCCAAGGCGTGGTGCCGACGGCCCCCCAGGTCATCGAGCTCGACATCCAGGCCACCGACGCGGGCCTGCGCGTCTCCGAGTCCGCCCATGCCTCCGAGGACGCGGGGACGTCCGCGCTCATCCCCCCCACCCTCATCGCCGACTCTCCGGCCCACCACCCCGAGGGACTCGAGGAGACGACCACCACCGTCCCGCTCGAGCTGTTGGTGGATGAGCACGGAGGCGTGAGCGAGGCCCACGTCATCGAGAGCAGCGAGCCTCGCTTCTCGGAGGCCGCGCTCACCGCCGCCCGGGGCCTGCGCTTCGCTCCCGCACGGATGAACGAGCGGCCCGTCGCGGTGCGCATGCGCTTCACCTACTACTTCCAGGGCCGCGCCCAGACGCCGCTCCGGGCCTGGATTCACGGCAACGTGCGAGCCCGAGGCTCCCGCCGGCCCCTGCTCGACGCCACCCTCCTCGTCTCGGGACAACCCACGCCGCTCACCCCGGACGCCAACGGAGACTTCGAGCTCCCGCTCCCCGCCGGCACCCACACGATTGAAGTGCGAGCCCCTGGCCACAAACCCGCCACGTTCCAGGAGACACTCGCCGACGGCCAACGGCTCACCGTCATCTACCGATTGGAGCCCACGCGGCTCAACCCGTACGAGACGGTGGTGAGGGATGAGCGTCCGCGCACCGAGGTGACGCGCATCACCCTGCATGAGCAGGAGCTTCGCGAGGTGCCCGGCACGCAGGGCGACCCGTTCCGGGTGGTGATGTTGATGCCGGGTGTGGGTGGCCTCGCGTCGGGCCTGGGGCACCCCGTCATCCGAGGAGGCCAGCCCGCCGCCACGGGGTTCTTCATCGACGGCGTGCGAGTCCCCACGCTCTACCACCTGTTCGTGGGTCCGGCCGTCGTGCAGCCCGAGTTCATCGACACGCTGGACTTCCATCCCGGAGCGCCCCCCGCGCGCTACGGGCGGCTGCTGGGCGGTGTCGTCGAAGGGCGCGTGTCCCGGCCGCGAGAGGACCGGCTCCACGCCACCGCCTCGCTGGACTTCATCAACAGCAGCCTCCTCATCGAGGTCCCTTTCCCCTCCACGGGCACCCACGTCACGCTGGCGGGGCGCGTGAGCTACACCGGCCTGCTGTTGTCGCTGGCCACCCAGGTCGCGTCCGCCCGGGGCGCCGAGAACATCGAGGCCGAGTTCTGGGACTACCAGGCGCGCATCGAGCAGCGGGTGGGCGAGGGGAAGCTGCGCCTGTTGGCCCTGGGCAGCTCCGACACGCTCGCCGAGCGGGCTCCGACGCAGACGCAGTTCCTCCCGGGAGACAGCATCCCCCTGGACCCGACCGACGGCATGGGCATCCGCTCGCGCTTCCACCGGATGGACCTGAGGGGAACCCACCCACTCGCGGGAGGTGAGCTGGAGCTGGGCGTCACCGCGGGCATCGACGAGCTGGGCTTCACCTGGGAGATGGGCCCACCGCGAGTCCCCATGGGCGAGTACACGCTGCGCGAGCACAGCCTCGCGGGACGCCTGCGCTGGACGCGCGAGCTGGGACAGACGCTCCACTTCACGTTGGGTGGCGACCTGGAGCTTCGCCGCGCCACCGTCATCGCGATAGGCAACGGAGCCCCCGTGGGCTCCACGTACTTCGACGAGGAGGACCCGCTCACCCGCCCTCGCTCGGACGCGCGCATGAGCTCGGCCTTCGCGGAGCTGCGGTGGACGCCCTCCTCGCGCTGGATGGTGGTCCCCGGCGTGCGTGTGGACTCGTATCACCTCCTCGACGAGGTCACCCATACGACGCTGGAGCCACGGCTGGCGGTGCGCCATGCCCTGACCCAGACGCTGGTGCTCAAGGCGGGCGCGGGCCTCTTCCACCAGGCGCCCACCGTGCTCGTGCACATGCCGGTGATGGACACCTCCGCGCTGCGCCATGGGCTCCAGGAAGGAATACAGTTCGACGTGGGCGCCGAGTGGAAGCCCCATGAAGCCTGGGAGTTCAACGCCGACGTCTTCTACAACCCGCTGCGCCGCTCGGTGGAGTTCGACATCCAGCAGGCCCTCAACCGCCGCCGGGGAGGCGCCTCGGGGAGTTCTCCCACCGCGAGCGGAGACGCGTATGGCTTCGAGCTGATGGCCCGGCATCCGTTGGGCGACAACTGGTTCGGCTGGGCCTCCTACAGCTTCCTGCAGAGCCGCCGTCGCCTGCGCATCGACCGGTACGACGACCAGAACCAACGCGTGGCGAGCGAGGAGGCCACGGTGCCCTTCGCCTTCGAGCAAGCGCACATCTTCAACGCGGCCCTCAGCTACAAGTTCGATGGCGGTTACACCGTGGGGGCCGTGCTGCACTTCAACACCGGGCGGCCCGAGACGGGCGAGCTCACGCCCCAGCCCATGCGCGCGGGCCTGGATGACGAGGGCCGGCCGAAGTGGGTGAGGCAGGACAGGGACCGGGTCGGAAGGCTCCCCTCGTTCTGGCGGGTGGACCTGCGCGCCGCCAAGGCGTGGGCCCTGGATGACCTCACCCTGGAGCTCTCGCTCGACCTGATGAACGCGTCACTCCAGCAGGAAGTCCTCTTCTACGAATACACCGCCACGCAGTCCGCGGCGGGAGCCACTCCGGAGCTGCGGCGCAACCCCCGCGGCTTCCCCGTCATCCTCCCCATGCTGGGGTTGAAAGGCAGCTACTGACATGCGCCCCTGTTTCCCTGGACTCCTCCTGGCCGCGCTGTTCAGCGCGGGCTGCGAGCCGTTCGCCGACTCCCCCATCTACTTCCATGGCCTGGCGCTCCGGGAGGATGGCACCCCGTTCAGCCACACCGGGCTCACGGTGGAAGGCTCACGTCCCCTCGCGTCCGGTGTCCCCCGAGAGGTGCCCGAGTACGTTCCGCACGCCGTGACGAGCACGCGCGGCAATGGCGCCTTCTCCGTGGAGATTCTCGCGGGAGACGTCATGACCTACGTGGATGGACGCAAGACTCGCGACCGGCCCACGTATCGCGACCGCTACCGCGTGGCGACACCCCTGGAGAACGGCCGGGGCACCGTCCTCTCCTTCACCCAGGGCGCTGGAGGAGGAGACGCCGAGCTCCCGGTGATGCAGGTATGGGCCGCGAACCTGGCCCGGGCGGAGTCACCCACGGGCCCCGTGCTGACCTTCGCGCCCCTCCCTCCCGAGCCCAAGGCCCCCATGGGCGTCACCCAGCGCGAATACACCAGCACCCCGGAGGCTCCCGAGCTGAAGCCAGCGCTGACGCCCCTCCCCATCCTGCGGATTCAAGAGGCCACGGGGGTTGTCTGGGAAGAGCGGGAGGCGGCCTCCCCCTGGGCGCTGACCCCGTGGAGGCTCGAGGACTTCACCTCCGTGGAGGCCCAGGTGCGCGTGGTGAGCGCGGGCGAATGGAGACGCACCCCGGTCATCTCCGCGGAGTCGTGGCTCACGTTCCGACAGGAGTGGCGAAGCGAACGGCTCCCTCTGCCCACGGGCACGCTGCGTCCCCTCAGTCGAGGCGCCGCGTGCCACCCCGAGCTGTCCGCGCCCTGCCCCTTCACGGATGGGGCCCTCACCTCACATGCCATCGAGGACGTCTGGCCCGGCGCTCAGACGCCATCGGCCGCGCCCCTTCGCGTGGGCATCCGTCTCGACACCTCCGCGCGACTCTCGCGTCTGGTGGTGCGCAACCTCAAGACGTCCGCGGCCGAGCTGCTCGTGGAAGGCAGCGAGGAGGGAACACAGTGGTTCGAGCTCGCGCGACGCCCCCTGGCGCCCCAGAACCCCCAGTCGACCTCCAGTCACAACTTCCGGGAACTCGCCCAGTCCGACAGCCCCTGGGACCCACCCCTGCTGTCGGGCCCGCTCTCCGTTCGATACTTCCTCGATATCCCCCTGACGGATGCCCGCCCTGTCCGGTTCGTGCGCCTCTCGCCCTTGTGGGGCGGCAACACACTCATCTCCGTCGTCTCCCTCGCGGAGCTGTCCCTCTTCGAAGTGGCGCCCCCCTGACGCGCTCCACCTCCAGGCCGTTGCAATCCCACCCACCAATGCAACCGTCAAATCAAGTGCAATATAGTTACAGGTAATCTCACGAGCACCCGTCAACCGAACTCCGCGCGGGCATGGCGCGGAGACTACGCTGGGCGTCATGTCTCAGACCCGAGTCGCCCGGCACCTCGGCCTCCTCAACGAGGCGTTCGAGCAACACATCAACACCCCGAACGGGGAGCCTTCTGGCATCCACTACGCCTTCCGGATGCATGAGGAGGACCCCAACCGCCTGGTCTCCGAGCTGCGCTACTCGCAAGACCTGGGGCGCTCCCAGTCGCAGGCCTACGTGCCCGTGGCGTCCCTGGATGTCGGCGAGGAGCGCTTCCAGGCGTTTGTCTCGGGGACGGTGAGCGCCATCGCGGAGAATCTGCCGCGATTCTGGTCGGACCTGGTGCAGCCCGACTTCGCGCTCCTCACGGACGAGACACTCGTCACCCGGGAGGACTTCCACCGCGTCGTGGCGGAGCAACAGCGGGAGAGTGAGCGAAGCTCGGCGGTGTCCCTCCTGACGGACCTCGCTGGCAACCTGGGGGTGGCCATCCCCCAGAGCCACCCGCCCTACTTGATTCTCCTCCGGGCGGTCCTCCTCTCGGACATGTACAGGAAGGACTTCGAGGAGCTGCTCGACACCCTGCTCGACCAGTGGAGGGCGCTGCCCGCCGAGGAGCGGCCCGCCACGACGGAGTGGCTCCTCGTCGCGCTCGCATCAGGGCCAGTCTGCGCCGGGAATGCCATCTGGCGAGGCCAGGAGCGCACCCGGTCGGACATCCTCACGAGCGAGATGGACGCGCTCCACCGGGAGTGGCACGGCGGCTCCGCCCAGGTTCCGGACACGACGCGGGCCCCGGCCGAGGAAGACACTCCGTCCGAGGACGCGGAAGATTCCGACCCGCGACTGGAGTGGACGTCGACCGCGAACTGCGTCGTGAAGGTCTCCTTCTCACAACCCGGCACGTGGACCCGGCGCTTCAAGAATGTCGGGGGGCGCGGGGCCGGGGTCTCCCTCATGCTGAAGGGAGACTTTCTCGAGACACGCCTGCTCGACATCGGGATGACGCTGGATGGGACGGAGCATCGCCTGCTCATCCACCCGCACACGGGAGGCCAGGCCCGGTGCTTGATGCCGTTGGCGCCCCAGGGCGAACACGAGGTCCAGCTCACCTTCCACGCTCGGGGAGCGGGGGGCGGCATCATCCAGGCGGGAGTGCTTGCCTGGACCTGCTCGGAGGATTCTGACGATGGAACGGGCAGCGTCTCCTCGGAGCAGTGGGACCTGTTGCAGCTCATCGTCGGCTGACGGCGGCATCGCGAACAGAAGAGACTTCTCATGACAACGAAACCGATGCTGCGCCTCTTCGCGACCGCCGACAAACTCTGGGTCGCCTCCCTCACCCAACTGGACGTCTACAAGGGCGCCCAGGGCACACAACGCAGGGTCCACGGAGATGTGGAGTTCAACCGGCTGTCGAACTGCATCCTCGCCGTCGCCCCCAAGAAGAAGCGGATATGGATGGGGCGCGGTGCCCAACGAGAGGTGGAGAAGTTCGGCCCGGAGAACCGCCCCCCTCGGGTCTTCACCCTGGCCGAAGGCCCGAAGGCGCCGTGCAAGCCGTTGGACGTGGAGCTGGCGGATTTGGTCTGCGACGGAGAGCGGCTCATCGGCTGCCAGGTCGATGGGCAGACCCGCCTGAGCCAGATCCTCTGGAGCGACTTGTCGGGGAGCGAGTGGCGGACGATGCCGCTGCCCGAGCCCGTCACCGCCGAGCCCCATCAACTGGCCGCGTCCGCGGGCGCCGAACGAGGAGCACCTTCAGGCGTCCTGCTGTCGAACCACATGCACGGAGTGGTGGCCGTGGACCCGGGCGCGGGGCGAATCGCGGTGATTCGTCCCGGCTCTTCAAAGGTCAACTTCGTGCTTCAGCTCGAGCGCGCGACCCTCGAGGAGCAATGGTTCGCGGTGCCCACCCGGAAGGGCGTGCTGGTCGCCATCACCCGGAGCCGGCAGTCCTCCGCCCTGCTCACCTACTCCGAGGCGGGGGCCTTGCAGACGGCGTTCTATACCGAGGACGCAACCGCCGTTTGTGGCCTCGCCGACGCGGACGCCGACTCCGCCCTGGTGGTCATGAAGCGCGCGCTGGGCCGCCTCCAACTCGGGGACGAAGTGGGCTTCGCGGAGTTCGTGCCCGCCGAATTGGAGGATGCGTTCCGGTTCGCCACGGCGACCGCCGCTCCCGGCACCGTGTGGATTGCCCCCGACCACCTCGAGCATGGCCGGCTGGCGCAGGTGCGCTGCGAGGCGGGCAAGCCGCTGGAGCTGTTGAAGTTCGAGAAGCCCCTCAAGCAGGGGGCCCCCCTCTGGGATGAGGGAAGCACGAGACCCCGCCTCGAATGGACCGGGGTCGCCCCCGACAAGCGGACGGTGGGAATGTCCGTCCTCTCGTTCCCCCAGTCTTCCTCCACGACCTGGAAGCAGCGCTTCGAGAACATCGGCGCCCTGGGAGCGGGCCTCCTCCTCTCCGTGGATGGAGGGCCGTTCGAGTCGGGGATGATGACGGTCAGCGCGCGCTTGAATGGCGAGGAGATTCCGCTCACGAAGACACAAGGCTTCGATGCCATGTTTGAACGGCGCATGGCGCTCGAACCCAAGGCAGAGGGAGAGCTGGAGCTCACGTTCCATGGAGTGGGCGAGTGCTCGGGGCTCGTCGCGGTGGAGCTGGCCCCCTGGACCCCGTCGAGCTATCTGCCAGCCCCCCAAGCCTTTGGTGGGACCCACAGCCGCGCTCTCCAGTTCTTCAGCGTGACGGTGAGTCCCGCCCAGGCGCCTTGACGACGCCGGGAGCATCCGCCTTCGTGGCCATGCGGCTGCGATACGAATCGGGATGTTTCACGATGGGCATGCGGTGGCATCCCACGGCGCCGGTGGGATGCCAGGCAACACCGCCGTGTCCGTCAGCGCTTCTCCAACATGGAGCGTGGATCGAACGTGACGCGGATGTGCGTGATGCGTCCGTTCTCGACATGGCTCCAGTTCGCCACCTGCACCGGCGCCTTGTCGAAGGGGCGGATTTCAAACCAGGTCAGCACCTCGTCGCCGTCCACGAAGCGGTGCAGCACCGTCATGTGGGGCGACACCTTCCACATCCCGTGGACCAGTCCCTGGACACAGGCCTCGACTCCCTCCACCGACGCCAGGACACCTTCAAAGCGCACGCCGGGTGCGAGCGTGCCGCGCAGCTTCACCTCGTCCTTCGCGCTCCACGCATCGAAGTACGCCTTCACCACCGCCGCGGGATTCTCCATGTCCGACCTCCTCGTTGAACGCGAACCCTCCCTCCGGGTGGTGACACCCGGGTGTCAGGTTTGTGCGCCGCCGGAGCCCGCGAAGCCCTCGCTGCGCACCTTGTCGGGCGTGGTGCCCGTCAACCTCCGGAACATCGCGATGAAGGCCGAGGCGCTGCTGTAGCCCAGGTCCAGGGCGATGGCCTCCACCGAGCGCCCCGCCTCCAACATGGCCAGCGCCTTGACGACCCGCAACCTCTGGCGCCAGTCGCTCAAGGACAACCCCAGGTGCTGCTGACAGCGGCGCTCCAGCGTGCGCTCCGTGGTGTGCATCTTCTTCGCCCACGAGGCCACGGAGCTGCTGTCCGCCGGGTCCTTCTCCAATGCCGTCAACACCGGGCCCAGCAGCGCATCGTCCGACATGGGCAGATAGCTCCCTTGCTGGGGGGCCAGCGCGAGCTGGTCGATGAGCACCCGGAAGAGCCGGCGCTCATGACTCGTCCGAGGATGAGCCACGCGATGGGTCCGCAGGTGCTCGAGCAGCGCCTTGACCAACGGGCTCACCGCCAGCGCACACGTCCCCTTCGGCAACCCGCGGCACAGCTCCCGGGAGATGTAGAGCGAGCAGTGGCTGGCCTCGGAGCGGTTCATTCCCCGGTGCTCCACGTCGGGCGGAAGCCAGATGCCGTACTGGGGCGGCGACAGGTAGTGGCTGCCCGACAGCTTGAGCTCCATCACCCCGCTGAAGGCGTAGACGAACTCACCCCACGGATGCTGGTGACGGGGATACGACGCCGCCGACGGCAGGCTCGCCGTCCGGAAATACACGGGGTGTGGAAGCTTTGAGGTGAAGGGAACTTGCAGCTGCTTCGCCATGGCGGCTTCTCGGGATGGGTTGTCGTGTTCTCGCTATATCAATCAAGCCCGCCATCCGCAGGATGGTGACATGAGCTCCTCCCGGAAACCCACCGATGGCTTCGCGTTCGCGATGATGTTCGTGCTGTGCGCGACGTGGGGCACGCAGCAGGTGGCCATCAAGCTGGCCGCGCCCCACATCCCTCCGCTCGTGCAGGTGGCCCTGCGCTCGGGCATCAGCGCGGTGCTCGTGGGGTTGCTGTGCTGGATACGGGGCGAGCGCTTCTCCTGGAGGGATGGCACCTGGCGTCCGGGCCTGCTGGCGGGCGGGCTCTTCGCCGGAGAGTTCCTCTTCGTGGCGGAGGGGCTTCGCCACACCCACGCGTCGCACATGGCGGTCTTCCTCTACACCGCGCCTGTCTTCTCCGCGTTGGGGCTGCACTGGTTCGTGCCCGCGGAGCGCTTGCGCCCCACCCAGTGGATAGGCATTGGCGTGGCGTTCACCGGAATCATGGTGGCTTTCGCGGGTGGCTGGGTCCAGGGCGGGCTGAGCCCGGCCGTGCTTTGGGGGGACGCCTTGGGTGTGCTCGCGGCGCTGGCCTGGGGCGCGACCATCGTGGTGGTGCGCGTCTCCTCGCTCGCGGACGCACGGCCAACCCAGACGCTGCTCTACCAACTGGTGGGAGCCTTCGCGCTGCTGTTCCCCGTCGCGCTCTTCACCGGGCAGGTGGGCCAGGTCACGTCGACGGGGGTGGCGTGGGTGAACCTGCTCTTCCAGGCCGTGGGAGTGTGCTTCATCAGCTACCTGGCCTGGTTCTGGTTGCTGCGCCGCTACGTGGCCTCCGGCCTGTCGGTGTTCTCGTTCATGACGCCCCTGTTCGGCGTCACCGCCGGAGTGGTGGTGCTGAACGAACGGGCGGACACCTTTTTCGCCGTGGGCGCCGTGCTGGTCCTGTCTGGGATTCTCGTCGTCAGCGCCTCGAACTTCTTCAAGCCCGGCCTCCCGCGCGAACCCGAGTCCGCCAATCCCTCCCACTCCATGTAACCCCATGGAGGTGAAACACCTTCATGGGGCTTCCACCGACGCCGAGCCACCCGAGGCCCAATCACAGAGTCGCTCGGGCTTCTCCCGAAGGAAAAGCCCCCACGCCGTTCGACCCGTCACCATTCATTTCTGGACACCGCCTTGACGCACGGCGCCCATGGCGATTAGCCTTTACACGTTTTTCGCATTACCCGTTGTTCAAGAACCCAAGCGGCACCCACCCAACGCTCACGTCACCACTGCTCGCACGCTGCAACGCTTGAGTCCCGGGCCTCAACGACTCACCAGGTGAGGCCCACCCTACCTCTCAAGTCCGCATCGCCAGCGCATGACGCCGCGCACTTCGTGTACGCGGGGCGTGTCGCATTGCAGTTACAACATATTTCGCAATGTAGCGATTTACGGCTTTACAAAAATCCAGGATGAGAACACCTGGGACTTCAACCTGGCGGGGGGAGCCATGTCTTTGTTTGATGCGCTTGAACAGCATGCGGCAGCGCAGCCGGACGCGGTTGCATATGTCTTCCTGGATGGGGAAGGGGGACATCGAACCCTGACGTTCTCGCAGCTGTCGAGCCGGGTGCGAGCCATTGCGGCCCGGCTGCAGGCGGCGGGGGCCCGGGGAGAGCGAGCGATTCTCCTCTACCAGCCCAGCCTGGACTTCATTGAAGCCATCCTGGCCTGCTTCGCGGCGCAGGTCATCGCCGTGCCCGTCGTGCCGCTGCGCAACGCCACGGAGCTGAAGCGGCTGGCGGGCATCCTGGGGGATTCCCAGAGCAGCTTCCTGCTCACCAACTCCACGGTCCAGGCTCAAATCGAGCGCATCCTCCCCCAGGCCGCGGCGATGACGCCGGGGATGACGTGGCTGAGCACGGACACGATTCCGGATGCCGAGGCGAAGGACTTCCAACGTCAGGTGTTGGAGCCGTCGAGCCTGGCGTTCCTCCAGTACACGTCGGGTTCCACGGGCACTCCCAAGGGAGTGATGGTCACCCACGGCAACCTCATCCACAACGAGCAGACGGTCAAAGAGGCCTTCGGCCATGACCACAACACCATCTTCGTGGGTTGGTTGCCGCTCTACCACGACATGGGGCTCATCGGTAACGTGTTCCAGCCGCTGTTCCTGGGCATCAAGGCCGTGC
Organism: Myxococcus stipitatus; assembly: GCF_037414475.1. The sequence goes on from NZ_CP147913.1 coordinate 2,030,335, forward strand.
TCTTCGCGCCCACGACCTTCCTGTCCTCGCCGGTGACGTGGCTGCGCGCCATCTCCGATTGGCGGGCCACCACCAGCGGTGCTCCCAGCTTCGCGTATGAGCTGTGCGTCAACCGGGTGAGCGCCGAGGACATGAAGGGTTTGGATTTGTCCTCGTGGAAGGTGGCCTACAACGGCGCGGAGCCGGTGAAGGCGCGCGTCATCAACGCGTTCGTCCAGAAGTTCGCGTCCCATGGCATGCGCGAGGAGGCCTTCTATCCCTGTTACGGCATGGCGGAGTCCACGCTCTTCGTGAGCGGCGGGCTGCATACGGCCAAGACGGTGCAGGTCCCCGTGGACACGGAGGAGCTGGCCAGGCACGCCCTGGTCCGCAAGGACGACTCGGCCACGGTGCTGGTGGGCTGCGGGACGACCTACGGCGGCATGGAGGTCCGCGCGGTGGACCCCGAGTCGCGCGGGGTGCTCCCCGAGGGCCGCATCGGTGAGCTGTGGATTCGAGGCGACTCGGTGGCCGCGGGCTATTGGGGGCGGCCGGAGCTCACGGAGACGACGTTCCGGGCGCGCACCGCGGACGGTGACGGGCCCTTCCTGCGCACCGGCGACCTGGGCTGCTGGCGGGACGGAGAGCTGTTCATCACCGGGCGACTCAAGGACCTGCTCATCATCCGGGGCCGCAACCACTATCCGGACGACATCGAGAACACCGTCTACTACAGCCACGAGGCGCTGAGGGTGGGTGGCGCGGCGGCCTTCACCGTGGAGAGCGCCGAGGGCGATGAGCCCCGGCTCGTCGTGGTTTGCGAGGTCCACCGCAACGCCCTGCCCCATCTCACCGCGGCGACGCAGGAGGCCCTCCTCACGAAGGCGCGCAAGGCCGTGTCGGACCTGCACGGACTGCGTCTGGCGGAGCTTGTCCTCATCAAGCCATCGACCTTGCCCAAGACGACCAGCGGCAAGGTGCGGCGCAGCCACTGCCGGGATTTGTACCTGGCCAAGAAGTTCGACTACGCCGAGCTGGCGACTGACGCGGCGGCCCCTGGCGCCTCCGAGGGAGCGCCTCCAGGTCGTGGCAAGGAGGTCGCATGAGCGCCCGGGATGTCGAATGGGTGCTGCAACGCCACCTCGCCCGGCTCCTCCAGGAGCCCTCCGAAAACATCGACCTCTCGCGCTCCCTGAGCGAGCTGGGCCTGGACTCCGTCGGCTACGTCGACGTCGCGCGGTTCATCCGCGAGACGCTGGGCGTCCCGCTCTCGGTCGAGACGCTCTACGAGTTCAACTCGGTGCGGGAGACGGCCGCGCACATCGTCTCGCTCATGCCCTCCGCCACTCCATCCGTCAGCGCGGAGTCGAGCCCGAGGCCGCCGGACGAGCCCACGCGCAAGACAACGCCCGAAGTCTCCGTCGGTGAGAACGACGTGGCGATTGTCGGCGTCGGGCTGAGGGTGCCCGGAGCGCGCAACCTGGAGGAGCTGTGGTCGCTGGTGGCCGGCGGCGAATCCATGCTGCGGGAATTCCCCGTGGAGCGCATCGTGGGGCCCGAGGCGCCTGGCGCCACACCGGGCTACCTGCGCGGGGGCTTCGCCGAGGACGTGGATGCCTTCGATGCCGCCTTCTTCGGCATCTCTCCTCGCGAGGCGCTCGCCATGGACCCCCAGCAGCGCCTGCTGCTGGAGTGCGCATGGCATGCCTTCGAGGATGGAGGCTATGCGCCCGAGCGGCTCTCCGGCTCGAACACCGCGGTCTTCGTGGGCGCCTCCAGCTTCGACTACTACGAGCTGCTGCTGAGCACGCAGGCGGCGCGCACCACGCACATCGGGACGGGCATCAGCCACGCCATCCTGGCCAACCGCATCTCCCAGTACTTCAACTTCAAGGGCGCCAGCTGCGCCATCGACACCGCCTGCTCCAGCTCGCTCGTGGCCCTGGACCACGGAGTCCAGGCCCTGCGCCGAGGAGAGTGTGACCTGGCGCTCGTGGGCGGGGTCAACGTGCTCGCCTCGCGCACGCCCTTCCAGGTGTTCGCCGACGCGGGAATGCTCAGCCCGCAGGGCCTCTGCCGGCCGTTCGACGACTCGGCGGCGGGATATGTCCGAGGCGAGGGCGTCGCGTGTGTGGTGCTCAAGCGCGCCAGCGCCGCGCTCCGGGACTCGGACCGCATCCTGGGCATCATCAAGGGCGGCGCCGTGCGGCACAGCGGCCGGACAAACTCGCTCACCGCGCCCAACCCGGACGCGCAGGCGGAGGTCATCGGCGCGGCCCTGAGGGACGCCCGGGTGGACGCCGCCAGCATCGGCTACGTGGAGGCGCATGGTACGGGCACCGCCCTGGGAGACCCCGTCGAGGTGCGAGGCCTGAAGAAGGCCTTCGCGCGGCCCGAGGCGGACAAAGCCAACGGTGCGGCTCCACACTTCTACGTCGGAAGCGTGAAGGCCCAGATTGGCCACCTGGAGGCGGCCGCGGGACTCGCGGGACTGCTCAAGGCGGTGGCCGCGCTCGCGAATCAGTCCATCCCCGGCAGCCCCTACCTCACCCAGCTCAACCGCCATGTGGACCTGAGTGATGCCCGCTTCCGCATCCCCTCGCACGTCCTCCCGTGGGACGGCACGCGGGGCGAGGTGACGCTTCCGGTGTCGCCTCGGCGCGCGGGCGTGAGCTCGTTCGGCTTTGGCGGCGTCAATGCGCATGTGGTGCTCGAGGAGGCCCCTGCCCTCCCCGCGCGGACCGCGCCGGCGAAGCCCCGGCTGTTCCTGCTCTCCGCGCGCACCGCGGAGGCGCTCAAGGCCCAGGGCCTCCAGCTCGCACGGCACCTGGCCGCGCGGACCTTCCCGGACACGGGCACGGAGCACGCCTGTCTGGAGGACGTCTCGTTCACCTTGCGCCACGGCCGGCAGGCGCTGGCGCATCGGGCCGCCCTCGTGGCCCAGTCCGTGGGTGAGCTGGTGGAGCGGCTCCACCTCCTCTCGCGCGACGCGGGTGGCAACAGCCTGGAGGTGCTCACGGGCGTGGCCCACGGCGAGCCCCAGAGCATCCGGGAGCTGTTCGCAAGCGAGGACGCGCTCCACACGCATCTGGGTGAGATGGCGGCGCGCGGGGAGCTGCACAAGCTCGCGCGGCTCTGGACCCAGGGGCTGGTCATCGACTGGGCTCGAATCCTCCCGCGCGGTGGCGCCGCGCTCGCGACCTTGCCGGGGTATCCGTTCGCGCGCGAGCGCTTCTGGGTCCGGCATGCCCAGGCGGAGTCCTCGGCGCCGTCGCCCGCGCCCCGCGCCCCGGCGGTCGCCTTCTACACGCCGCGCTGGGTGCCCAAACCGCTGCCAGCGCCGCAAGGGAACGTGAGCGGCTCGCTCGTGGCCTTGGTCGACGGTGAGCGAGGCAGGAGCACCGCGAGCGTGCTCGCGCGCCTCTTGCCTCAGTGCGCCGTCAAGGTCACCCCGTGTCCGTCGGCGCAGACGAGCGCGCAGACCGCCGCGACGGAGCTGCTCCAGCGCATCGGCTCACCGAGCGCGGTGGTGGACCTCACGCCGCTGGATGGGAACCTCTACCAGGACAGCGCAGCGGTCCTCCGCAAGCTGGAGTTCCTGCGCCACCTGACCGGCGGCGCGCTGCGACGAGGCGAGCCGATGAGCCTGGTGCAGGTGACGCTCGGGTTGCAGGACCTGGGCGGCATCTCCTCCCTGGCTGGCGCGCAGGATGCCGGCTTCTTCAAGCACCTCTCCGCGGAGTACCGGCGCTGCCGCAGCAAGACGGTCGACTTCCCCGCCAAGGACTTCAGCGCCGAGGTGCTGGCGGTGCACCTGGCGCACGAGCTGGAGCACCACGACGGCGAAGGCGAGGTGGCCCACGCCCGTGGCCAGCGCTTCGCGCGGGAGCTGGAGCGCGCGAGCGTCCCAGCGGACCTGGCCACGCCGGAGCGCGGCGACAACGACGTCGCGTTCATCACCGGGGGCCTGGGTGACATTGGCCTGCGCGTGGCGCAGGACCTCGCGGAGCGAGGCTTCCGCGCGCTCCTGCTGACGGGCCGACGCGAGCTGTCCGCGGACAAGCGCGCCGTGCTCGATGCGCTCGAGCGGCAGGGCACGGCGGTGGTCCTGTACCGGGGCGCGCTGGAGGATGAACACGCGCTCGGCCAGGCGCTGGCGGACTTCCGCGCCAGGCACGGCGCCATCACCCATGTCTTCCACTGCGCTGGCGCCGTGGACCGCAAGAGCCCGGCCTTCTTCCAGAAGACGGCGGAGTCGATGGCGGAGGTGATGTCTCCCAAGGTCGGCGCGCTCCACGTGCTGCACCGGTTGTTCGTGAGCCAGCCGCCGCGCGCCTTCGTGCTCTTCTCCTCCGTGTCCTCGGTGGCGTCGCGGCTCGCGGCGGGCGTGCTGGACTACGCGGCCGCGAACCGCTTCATGGACCACTTCGCCCAGCACCAACATGCGCTGGGCCACCGGTACTACCACTCCATCCAGTGGACACGCTGGCAGGAGCTGGGAATGGCGCGCGGCGCGCACGAGTCCCAGACCGGTGGACATGCGCTGGCGGTGGACCTGTGCCTCGCGGCGCTGCGCCATGTGCTGGCCACGGGGCCGACCTGGGGCCCCACGGTCTGCGTCTTGTCAGAGGGAGACTCCGTCCTCCAGGCCACGCCTGCACCCGAGCCGCGCCGAGCCCCGGCCGCCGCCGCGCCCGCGCCCCGCGAAGACGCTCCGCGGGCGAAGCCGGACGCCATCCTCGCGCGGCTGCGCGCCATCGCGGCCAAGGAGCTGGAGACGAGCGAATCCAAGCTGGACGACCACGTCCCCTTCGAGGAGATGGGCATCGACTCCATCGTGATGATGGGGCTGGTGAGTCAGCTCGAGAACTGGCTCGGCCGCACGGTGGACCCCGAGGCCGTCATCAGCGCGGGGACCCTCGCGGAGACGGCGCGCTATCTCGCGAAGCTGGCCCCCTCGGAGGCCATCGCCCCGCAGCCGCCGCCCGCGGCGGAGCCCTCCGCGCCCCGCTCCGAGGCCCCACCCGCGACGAAGACGGGCACCGGGCCCTTCCGGGTGGCCATCATCGGCATGGCGTGTCACTTCCCCGAGGCTCCGGACAAGGAGACCTTCTGGCGCAACCTGGTCTCGGGCAAGGACTGCGTGAGCCAGGTTCCCAGCTCGCGCTGGGACACCCGCACGCTCTACTCGTCCCATCATCAGCCGGGCAAATCCATCAGCCAGTGGGGCGGCTTCATCCAAGGCATCGAGTGGTTGGACCCCACCCTCTTCGGCGTCAACGCCGAGGAGGCCGCGGGCATCGACCCGCTCATCCGCCTGTTCACCGAGTGCAGCCTGGCGGCGGTGCTGGACTCGCCCTATGAACGGGAGGGCCTCAAGGGCAAGCGCGTGGGCGTCTTCGCCGGAGCACGCTCCGGACAGTACGCCGAGCGCATCGCCATCCCCGGCAAGCACAGCGTCTCCGGCATCGGGCAGAACTTCATCTCCGCGTATGTCTCCCACCTGCTGGACCTGCGAGGGCCCAGCCTCGTGCTGGACTCGGCGTGCTCCTCGTCGCTCGCGGCCGTGCATCTGGCGTGTCAGAGCCTGCGCAGCGGGGACTCGGAGCTGGCCATCGCGGGCGGCGTGGAGGTGCTGCTCGAGGAGAAGGTCTACCAGTTCCTGAGCGCGGCCCACGCGCTGTCTCCCGACGGGAGATGCCGCACGTTCGACGAGCGCGCCAACGGCTTCGTCCCCGGCGAGGGCGTGGGCTGCGTCCTGCTCAAGCCCCTGGACCGGGCCTTGGAGGATGGAGACCCCATCTACGCCGTGCTGGACGGCGGCGCGATGAACAACGACGGCAGCACGCTGGGCGTCACCACGCCTGGGGTGGAGGGACAGGTGGACGTCATCACCCGCGCCCTGGACAACGCGGGCCTGTCGCCTCGGAACATCTCCTACGTGGAGGCCCACGGCACGGGGACGATGATTGGCGACCCCATCGAGCTTCGCGCCCTGTCCCGCGCCTTCGCGCACGAGCCGCCAGAGCACTGCGCCATCGGCAGCGTGAAGACGAACTTCGGGCACCTGCTGTCGGCCGCGGGCGTGGCCAGCCTCATCAAGGTGGCGCTCTGCCTGCACCACCGCACGCTCGTCCCCACGCTGCACTGCGAGAAGGTCAACCCGCGCTTCGAGTTCGACCGCACGCCCTTCCTCCCGCAGCGCGAAGCCCAGGCCTGGGACGTGTCCTCCGGCCCGCGGCACGCCGGCATCAGTTCGTTCGGGTTCGGCAAGACGAACGTCCACCTCATCCTGGGCGAGCGCCCCGAGCATGCCGCGCGGCCCCAGGACCTGGAGGCGGCGCGCCGCCCCATCCCCGACAGCGCCAGGGTCTTCGCCTGGCACGCCGCCCGGCCCACGCCGCTCTCCCTCTCCGTCCCCGCGTCCACCGGCGACGGCCTGCTGGAAATCGAGGGCGTGAGAATCGAGGAGCTCGAGCAGGCCGACAGGAGCACGCCATGAGGCCGGTACGAATCAGCAGCAAGCTGTTGGTGCGCGACACCGACCCGCTGGTCTCCGAGCACCGGGTGCAGGACATCCACATCCTCCCCGGGGTGTCCATGCTCGATGCCACCTACAAGGTGCTCGCGGCGGCCCGCATCGACACCGACGCGTTGGTGCTGCGCGACATCCTCTTCCACGAGCCGGTGGTCACCAACGCGGAGATGGACCGCAAGCTCAGCGTGGTGGTGGAGCACCAGGGCGACCATGGGCGCGTCACCGTCACCAGCGTCCCTTGGAAGGGCGACCAGCCCCTGTCCGACAAGGTCACGTCCCACATGACGTGCGTCTACCGGCACGCCGGTCCCATGGACCTGCCGCCGCTGCCCTCGGACCTGCCCAACTACCTGGGTGAGCCTGTCGACCTGGACTCCTGCTACGCCGTCACGCGCCACATCGGCATCTTCCACGAGAGCTTCATGAAGTGTCTGGGAGAGGTGGCGCCGCTCCTCCCAGGAGGCTTCGTGGGCACGGTGTCGCTGGGAGAGCGGGCCTCGGCGCGCAGCGCGGACTTCATGCTGCACCCCGTCTTCCTCGACTGCTCCACCATCGTCCCGCTGTTCCATCTGCGCGAGCGGCTCGACGAGGCCGCGCTCTTCATCCCCTTCGCCATCGACGAGTTCCGCGCGCGCTCGCTCAAGGGGCACCGGCAGGTGCGCGTGCTGGTGGAGCGCCCGGACGCCGACATCGCGGGGCGGGAGGTGCTCTCACACTCCTTCGCGCTCTACGGGATGGACGGCCAGCCGCTGGTGCGCATCGGCAAGTTCGGCGTCAAGCGCGTGCGCTCGCTCGACAGCATCCGTCGGCTGCTCGCCCGCGCGGGCGCGAGCCCCTCGCCGGTTCTCCAGTTGGTGCCCGCCGCCCCTCGCGCCGAAGCGCCCACCAGCGCGCCCTCCGAGGCCCAGGGCGACTCGCTCGTGTCGCTCATCGCCTCGCTGGTGACGCGCCATGGGCAGGTGGAGTGGTCCGACGCGGACGCGGACAAGTCCTTCTTCGACCTGGGCCTGGACTCCGTGGCGCTGCTGGAGATTTCCGAGGCCATGGAGAAGGAGCTGAAGGTCCAGCTCTACCCCACGCTGCTCTTCGAGCGCTCCACCGCCACGGCGCTCGCGGGTTATCTGCGAGAGAAGTACCCGCACCTTTCCGCGAGCGGCGAGACGGCGCCCGCACCCAAGCCCGCCGAGCCAACCCCCGTCGCCAGGCAGACCTCGTCGACGACGCCTCAGGTCTGGGTGCCCCGTTGGCTGCCCGTGAACGAGGGCGCGCGCGCGCCCGAGGGGCACGCCATTGCCCTGGTGGGAGACACCCGGGACAGCGGCCTGTCCGCGAAGCTGGCGGAGCACCTGGGCACTCGCCTCTCTTTCAAGGCGTCCTCCGAGGGAGGCACGCAGGCCGTGGCGAGCTTCGTCGCGGCGCTCGAGCAGGGGCTGCGCTGCGATGAGGTCTGGCTGATGGGGCTGGAGCACTCCGCCGCGATTCCCCTGGCCCGGGCGCTGGTGGCGAGTGGACGGCTCCAGGCACCGCTGGTGCTCAAGGCCCTGAGCTTCCGTGGCTTCGAAGTCCACCGGGAGGCTCCGGCCGAGGAGGCCAGCCACGGCCTCTGGGGACTGCTCCAGTCGCTCTCTCGCGAGTACCCGGCGGTGCGTGTGTCCCAGGTGGACCTGGACCGCGATGACGTGGAGCGCGGCGCTCCAGGCTCGGAGCGCGGATGGCTCCAGCAAGTGGAGCACGTGGGCTCGCGGCCGAGGGAGCTGCGCGCGCTGCGAGCGGGGCGGCTGTATGAGCGGCGCCTGTTCAGCACACGGCCCGCCGCGTCCGAGCCTGTGCCCCTGCGCCAGCAAGGTGTGTACGTCATCGTCGGAGGCGCGGGCGGCGTGGGCATGGAGTTCGTGCGCTACCTGCGGCGCACGTACAACGCGCGCGTCGCGGTGTCGGGGCGCCGACCGCTCACCGATGAGCTGCGGCGCAAGCTCTCCGAGGAGGGCGAGTACGGCGAGCAGGTGCTCTACGTTCAGGCCCACGTGGAGGACGCGTCCGCCATGGCGGAGGCCCTCCAGCAGGTGCGCGCGCGGTGGGGCGCGCTCCATGGCGTGGTGCACTCGGCCATGGTGCTCGAGGACAAGCGCCTGGTGGACCTCGACGAGGAGTCGTTCGCGCGGGTGCTGGCGCCCAAGGTGGCCGGCACCCAGGCGCTGGCGCGCGCCACCGAGGGGCTCGAGCTGGACTTCCTGATGTTCTTCTCGTCCATCCAGTCCTTCGTCGGCAACGTCTCGCAGAGCAACTACGCCACCGCCAGCACCTTCCTGGACGGCTACGCCTCCGCGCTGCGGACCCGGCGCAGCCACCGCGTGGTGGTCATCAACTGGGGCTTCTGGAGCGAAGTGGGCGCGGTGGCCAGCGACCTATACCGCGCCCTGCTCGCGCGCCAGGGAATCCACGGCCTGCGCGCGGCGGAGGCCTTCGCCACGTTGGAGCAGGTGCTCGCGGCCGGATGGGAACAGGCGGCCATCCTCGCCGCCGAGGACTCGGTGCTGGACGAACTCGGCGCGAGCTGGGAATGGGCCCTGGGCCGGAGCGCTCGCCCGGGCGCGGCGGAGGCCGCCCCACAAGCCCTCTCCGCCGAGGCCACCGCCGCGTTCCGGCCCGCGTTCGCCCAGATACAGCAGGCCATGGATGCCTTGCTGCCCCTGGCCCGCCGCCGCGTCGCGCAGGTGCTGCGCGAGCTGGGGCTGCAGGGAACTCCTGCCATCACGGTGGACGAAGCGGTTCGCGACGGGCGCCTCGCGCGCGAACACGCGCGACTGGCGCAGGCCCTGTTGAAGCTGCCTGGCCTCGCGGACGCCGAGGGACTGGGCGCGCAGCCCTTCAACGAGGCCGCCCACGCGCTGGCCCAGACACACCCGCCCGTGCGGCACATGCTGCCGCTGTTGCAGGCGTGCCTCGATGCCTATCCGCTCATCCTCGCCGGCAAGCGGCCCGCGGCCCACGTGGTCTTCCCCGGGGGCAGCGTGGAGCTGGTGCGCTCCGTGTACGGCGAAAGCGAGCTGTCGCGCTTCTACAACCAGGCGGTGGCCAAGGCCGTGCTGGGAATGGCGGCGGCCCGGGGCGAGCGTCCCCTGCGCATCCTCGAGGTGGGCGCGGGGACGGGCTCCACCACGGTGGAGATTCTGCGAGAGCTCTCCGCCGCGGGCGTGCCGTGCGAGTACCGCTACACGGACGTCTGGGACAAGCTCCTGGCCGAGGCCCGAGGGCGGTTGGGGCCCCAGCATCCGTCGCTGCGCTTCAGCCTGCTGGACATCAACACGGCGCCTCAGGCCCAGGGCTTGGACGAGGAGTTCGACGTGGTGGTGGCCACCAACGTCCTCCACGCCACGCGCGAGCTGCACACCACGCTGCGGCACGTGAAGAAGCTCCTGCGGCCCGGTGGGGCGCTGGTGCTCAACGAGAGCGTCGACGTGCAGGAGTTCTCGACCTACACGTTCGGCCTGCTCCCGGGCTGGTGGGGCGCGGTGGACGGACACGAGCGGCTCGCCGACTCGCCGCTGGTCTCCAGCGCGGGATGGACCGCGCTCATGAAGGACGAGGGCTTCCGCGTGGCCTCGCCGCTCATCCCGACGGACCCGGCGCTGCCCTCCATGGGCAGCCAGCAGGTCTTCGTGGCGTGGAGCGACGGCGAGGTGAAGGTCGCCTCCGAGCGCCGCCCGGCGCGGCAGGAGGATGCCCACCGGCGACAGCTCCCCCGCGCTCTGGAAGGACAGCTGCGCCCGCTGGACCTCGACACCGTGGCGGGCGGAGCCCTGCCGCGCTCACGCCAGCTGGCGCTCTACCAGGACACGCGCGACAACCTCTGGCTCTTCTTCGACAACCCGCCCGCCAACGTCCTCACGGACGAGCTCCTGGGCGATTTGTGCACCACCTTCCAACGGCTGAGCGAGCGGGCGCCCGAGGTGATTCACAAGCGCATCGTCTACCTGGCGCACTTCGGCGAGTACTTCTCCATTGGCGGAGACCGCGCCGAAATCATCCGCCGGTTGGCGCTGGGTGAGAAGGAAGCGCTGAGGGGCTTCGCCGAGAAGGCCCGGACGATGCTGCGCCTGCTGGCGACCGTGGACGCGCTGGTGGTGGCGGTGGTCAACGGCACCGCCCAGGGCGGTGGATTGGAGACACTGTTCGCCACGGACCTCCAACTGGTGCGCCAGGGCGTGAAGATGGGCCTGCCGGAAATCAAGTCCGGCCTCATCCCCGGCATGGGTGGCCTGACCTATCTCAAGGGGCAGGTGGGCATGGCCGTCACCAAGCGGCTGGTGCTGAGCGGAGAGCTGCTCGGCGCCAAGGAGGCGCAGGAGCTGGGCCTCATCACCCACGTGGTGGAGGACCCCTTCACCAGCGCGCTGGAGCTTCCCCAGACGCTCCAGCAGTTGGACACCGCGCTCTACATGAAGCGGGTGCTCGGCGCGGACACCGCGGAGCGGCTCACCGCCGATATCGACGAGTGGCTCACCTACACCCTGGGGCGTACGGAGCTGATTGACGCTCAGCGCATCCTCGACTCGCAACTCATCCTCAACAGCCGGGCAGCGGCCGTGCAAGTCAATGGGAGGACCCATGCTGAAGGAAACCGTCATTGAAACCGTGGACGTCGTACAGACCGCACCCGACGCGTCCGTCGCCAAGAAGCGTCCGGAGCCCCAGAAGTGGCTGCTATGTCCGCAGCGGGATGCGGAGATCAAGGCGCTGTGCCGCCCCAATGGCGTCAAGCACCTGCTCTTCGCCAGCCCCTTCATCCTGACCTACGCCGCCGCCATCTACGGGCAGCTCACGGTGGACAACCTCTGGGCGAACATCGCCATGTCGGTGCTCCTGGGCCACTGCCTCTACACGCTGTTCGTGCTCCACCACGACTGCATGCACGGCACCGGGTTCCGCAACGACTTCTTCAACCGGCTGATGGGGCGGCTGTACGCCACCACCTTCACCATGACCTTCACGGTGAACCGCGAGACGCACATGCGGCACCACTCGCACATCGCGGACCCGGAACGGGACCCGGACGAGTACTACTTCGCCGCGGAGCTCAAGGACATCTGGCTGCGCCTGTGGCGCTACTACCAGTGGTACACGACCATCGCCCTCACGCGTTATGGCCAGCGGGTGCGCGCCGTGGTGGTGACGGAGCAGATCATCAACCTGGCCATCTGGGCCGTCATCCACGTGGTGCTCATCCAGATGGGCCTGGGCATCAAGCTGCTCTACATCTTCTGGCTGCCCTTGGCCGTGGTGGTGCTCATCATCAACCCCATCACCCGGGGCTACGAGCACGCCCCCATCACGCTCTATCCCCGCGGAGACTCGCGCCGCCGGGACATGAGCAAGAACAGCATCACCGTGGCCAACCCCATGCTGGGCTGGCTGTGCGCGAACATCACCTACCACGTCGAGCACCACTCCTACCCGCGCTGCCCCTTCTACAACCTTCAAAAGCTCTACAAAATCTTCCAGGAGGAGAAGTTGCAGTACCTCACGGCGCCCTATCCGCTCTACCGTGTCTGGAAAGGCCAGAAGATGCTGGAGGGAATGACGTGCAATGCGGACTGACGTGGAGGAAGGCGCTCGCATGAGGACCCAACAGGAACAGCTTCCAGACCAGACACAGACCGTCATCGAGTGGTTTGGAGAGCAGACCTCGGACGCAAAGGGCCTCATCGCCTTCCTGCCGGCGCTTGGCGTGGGTGTGGAATTCTACCGGGGCCTTGCTGAAACCTGGGCCAAGCTGGGCTACCGCGTGGCCACGGTGGAGCTGCGAGGGATGAAGCAGAGCTCCGTCCAGGACGTGAAGCGCCAGAACTTCGGCTACAAGGAAATCATCAACGTCGACCTCGCCACCCTCTTGCCCAGGCTCAAGGCGCAGGCGGCGGGCAAGCCCTTCATCGTGGCGGGGCACAGCCTGGGCGGCCAGTTCGCGCTGCTCCACGCCAGTCAGAACCCCGGCCAGGTGGATGGCGTCATCGTCCTGGCGGGAGGCTCCAACTACTACGGCTCCATGCCCTCGGGGATGAAGTTCAAGCGCCACATGGGCATCCGCCTGGTGCGCGCCATTGACCAGATGCTGGGCTATTTCCCGGGCCACAAGGTGGGCTTTGGCGGCCGGCAGCCGTTGAACATGATTCTCGACTGGACGCATGAGGCCCTCACGGGCCGCTACAAGGTCACCGGGGACACGGTGGACTACGACGCGGCGCTGGCCCGGCTCCAAATCCCCGTGCTCATCGTGTCCCTGTCCGGAGACCCGCTGGTGCCCAAGACGTGCGCGGACTTCCTCGCGGGCAAGCTGCCCCAAGCGCGGGTGACGCAGGTGGAGCTGCAGGCCAGCGACTACGGGATGAAGGTGTTCCACCACTTCCGCTGGGTGCGCAAGCCGGAGCCTGTTCTCGAGCAGGTGGAGAAATGGTTCCAGGGCATGAGTGCTCCACAAGGTGGGGTGGCCTCCGCCTAGGAGACCTCCCAGCCGGCCCCGCCTCCAGCGCGAGGCGGGGACCGGGTGCACCGAAGCCTCAGCCCATCGTCTGGTCGACCTTGGGCTTCTCCTCGGCCAGCAGGCCCCCCTGGCGCATGATTTCCGCGGGGACGGGGCGCAGCTCCCAAATCAGTCGCAAGGCGGCGAGCGACCTCAGCCATAGATAGCTCAGGTCCACTTCGTACCAGGTGAACCCGGCCCGCGAGCTGGCGCTGAAGCGGTGGTGATTGTTGTGCCACCCGGCACCCACGCTGGGCAGCGCCAGCCAGATGCTGTTCAACGACAAGTCTCGCGTGGCGAAGCGCCGGTAGCTGGCCCAGCGTCCATTTCCATGCGCCAGGGAGTTCACCGCCAGGATGGAGTGGAGCGCCAGCACGGTGGGAAGGAAGAACCCCCAGGCCACGGCCTGCCATGCATTGATATCGGGCCCCAGCCATCCCATGCCCCCCGCCACCCCCAGCCCCACGAGCAACAGCAACGCGGGCACGTAATAGAACTTGTTGATGAGCCGCAGCTCCGGGAAGCACGCGAAGTCAGCCACATGGTCCAGGTTCGTGTCCGCGTTCTTCGGCTCCAGCAGCCATCCCATGTGTGACTTCCAGAAGCCATGCACCGGGGAGTGGACATCCTCCTCCGTGTCCGTGTGCCGGTGATGCGCCCGGTGGTGCGCCGCCCACCACAGCACACCGCGCTGCCCGGACGAGGAACCCAGCACCGCAATCAAGAACTGAAACACCCGGCTCGTCTTGAAGGACCGATGTGAAAAATAGCGGTGGTAACCCGCCTCCACGCCCAGGATGCGGGGGAAGTAGCTGATGGCCGCCAACGCGACGAGCTCCCACCGGAAGGGAACGAAGAACACCGCGAGCGCACCAACATGTAAGAGAATGAGGCGAATCCGAATCACCCACATCGGTTCAGCCTTCTGCACGCCATATTTCGACATACACGCTCCAGGAGTGAGCACCTCACGATGAGTTGGGAGGGACGCAAAGAATAACAAACATCAATACACGCCCAGGATGAAATCGCTCCATCCTTTCGCCACCCCACACCCTCGAATCCCTGACAACACGCGCGCCCCCGCGCGGTGTCGTCTCACGCCCTTCGTCCGTGGAGGGTGGCCTCCGGCAGAAGCCCAGGCCCGCCGCGGACGCCTGAGCGGCGCACGGCCCTTCCGGGTGTAACCCACCCATCCCGACTGTAACGGCCCCCATCACGGTCCCCCGCGACACAGCCCCGAGGTTCCGGGGGCTTGCGCGGACCTACGACTGGCCTCGCGGTTGCTTATGGCCCACGGCGGAGGACCAACGCGTTCGCGCGGAGGCCCTCCGTGAAGGCATTCAGGCAGCCAGGGGGCAGGTGCCGCACCCGGGCTGTAAGAGGCGATGGACTGCTGCGTGAACCCCGGTGAACGACAGCGCCCGGAGCCGACCGAACGGACGCTGGAGGAGATGTCACCGTGAGCTTGCGCCGGGATGTGGTGGGAGGACTGGCCGTGGTGGGCGCGCTGACGCTCATCCTCGCCGTGGGTGGGGGGCTGTATGGACTGAGTCTGTTGCGCCACGGGTTCTCCGCCCGGGAGGCGCCCTCCGCGCTGGAGGCCCGCGTGGCTCGCGCGGCACGTGGCTTCAGCATGCCCTCGGGGGCGAGGGAGCAGAAGAATCCGCTGGAGCCCCTTCCAGCGAAGACGCTCTCCGAGGCGAGAGCACACTGGGCGGACCACTGCGCCGTCTGCCACGCGGCGGATGGCAGCGGGCAGACGCCCATCGGACAAGGGATCTACCCACCCGCGCCGGACATGCGCGCCGCCGCGACGCAGACGCTGAGCGATGGCGAGCTGTATTGGATCATCCAGAACGGCATCCGCCTGACGGGCATGCCCGCGTGGGGGCAGCTCCACGACGGCGCGGGCAACCGGGACAGCTGGGCGCTCGTCTCGCTCATCCGCACGCTTCCCGCGCTCAGCCCGGAGGCGCTCGATGAAATCAAGGCTGGCCTTCCCCTCTCACAGCACGAGCTCAACGAACAACGCGCCGAGGACGCCTTCCTCGAAGGACCGTAGTCGCATCACAGGAGACCCATCATGAAGACCTCATTCGTTTCGTCCCGCTTCTCTCCCGCCGCACTGCTCGCCCTCACGCTCCTGGCTCCGGCCATGGCGCTCTCCCACGGCAAGGATGGCGTCCACGTCATGGGCACGGTGAAGGAGGTGAAGCAAGGCACGCTCGTGGTAGAGACCGGCGAGAAGAAGCAGGAAGACGTGATGACGGACGCCAGCACCCGTTATGAGAAGAGCGGCGCGGCCGTCACGGCGGTGGACCTCAAGGCGGGCGAGCGGGTGGTCGTCCACGGCATGAAGATGAAGAACGGTCAGGTGCATGCGCAGTTGGTGAAGTTCGGCAAGCCTCCCGCCAAGGGAGACGAGAAGCCGCAGGCGGGGGCGGATGGAGCGCAGCCCGCGCCCGCGTCGAACGGCCATGACCATGGGCACGCGGGACACTGAACCCACCCGCTGGAATGGCCGCTTGTTCATGGGCACCGGGGCCCTGGTCTACGGGGGCCCGGTGCGAGCCACCGCGCCACACGCCCACCATGCCTTCCAGGTGATGGTGAGCCTGGAGCAGCCGCTGCACCTCCAAGGCACGCGGCGAGATGGCGCGCTGGAGTGTCGGGCAGCGGTGATTCCTCCCGACGCCCTTCACGAAGTCACGGCGCCGAGTCCCTCGGTGCTGCTGCTCTACCTCGACCCGGATGGACTGGTGGGACGGCGCTTGCGCCGGGCGCTGGGGCACCTGGGCGCGGCCACGGACTGGATGCGCGCGGGACAACCCTTGTTGCCGATGGCGCCACGAGCCGCGCCTGGGACCTGGGCGGAAGCCCGGCACCTCGCCCAGGCCTTCATCGACGCCCTGGCCCACCCTGAGACACGTCCTCGAGTCATCCATCCCGCCGCGCAGCGCGCCGTCCGCTTCGTGGCGGAGAACCTGGAGGGAGACATCCGGCTGGGCGCCGTGGCTGAGCACGCGGAGATATCTCCTGGGCGGCTCACCCACTTGTTCCCCCTGCACGTGGGACTCCCGCTGCGTCCCTATGTCGCCTGGCTTCGCCTCCAGCGGGCCGTCACCCAGCTGCGTGACGGCGGCACGCTGACGGAGGCCGCACACCACGCGGGCTTCACGGATGGAGCACACCTCACCCGCATCTTCCGCCGCATGTTCGGTATCCGCCCCTCCGACGTCATGGGCCGCGCGGAGTGGGTGCTGCCCACAGCGAAGGACGATGGAGTCCTCGCGAAGTAGCCAGTTCATCCAATCCAGGAGGCTCGCGCGGAGGCGACGCTCCTGGGAATGCGCTCACACCCCGTCTCGACTCCAGCCGAGGTCTCATCCTCGAGCCCGTCGCTCTTCTCGTATCTCCCCTACCCCGTCGTCTTCTTCGGAGGCACCGCCGCGCTGGTGGCGGGCTTGAGCCAGGGCCTGCCCTATTGGCGCGTGGGACCGCCCATCCTGTTGCTCGCGGCGCTGCTCGTCCTCGCGCTCGAGCGATGGTCTCCTCACTCGGAGGTCTGGCGGAAGGACCACGACGGAGACACGTCCACCGACTTTCTCCACGTGACGGGCAACCTGGCGCTCAGCCACATCTCCCTCTGGCTGTACACGTGGACGATGGAACGCACTGGAGACGCGCTGTCGTGGTGGCCTCGCGACTGGCCCTTCTGGGCGCAGTTCCTCCTGGGGACCGCGGTCCTCGACCTGGGGCTGTATGGCATCCACCGCGCGAGCCACCACGTCCCCTGGCTTTGGCGGCTGCATGCCATTCATCACAGCCCTCGCCGCGTGTATTGGCTCAATGGGCAGCGCCGACACCTGATTCATGAGGCGCTTGAAGGAGCACCGGGCCTGCTGGTGATGGGATTGATGGGAGCGCCTTCGGGCGTGGTCGCGTGCGCCCTGGCCACCGTGACACTCCACCTCATGTTCCAGCACGGAAACATCGCCTACCGCGCGGGAGTCTTGCGCCACGTCTTCGCCGTGGCCGAGCTGCATCGCTGGCACCATCAACGCCTGTATGCGGACGTGCAAGGCAACTACGGCGCCATCCTGTCCGTGTGGGACCGGCTCTTCGGCACCGCACTTCCGCAGAAGGGAGAAGCCCCGCTGGATGTGGGGATGGATGACGAGCCCACGCTCCCCACCCATTACCTCGGACAGCTCACCTGGCCGTTCCGAAGACAGCGCGAGTGAGTCCTTGTCCCCACGCCGCTCATCGGGCCCGCTTCGAGCCTGGCGAGGAGCGCCCCTCCCGCCGAGCCCCTGCACCTCCCGGCTTCTCCCCCGCCATCACGTATTCACCCGCCTCGAGCCGTTGGATGAGCAGAGAGCTCCAGGTAGCGATGGCCGACAGGCTTCCGCTCCAGAGCTCCAGCAGGTCCGCCGTGTGCGAAGGCCGGGCACGGTCTTCGACCGTGGAGACAAGTGAATCCAGGTGGTCGCGATTCCGCGTCGCCAGCTGTTGCTGGGTCCGCAGCGGCGTCAGGACGCAGGCCCGAGGCAACGCCTGCATGAACGCGACACCCGCGCCCAGCTCCTCCAGGTCGAAGCTCCCCAGTGACTTCTCGAGCAGTTGAACGAACTCCGACACGCCGCCCACGTTCGACTTCGCCGCCCTGGACACACTCGTGCCCAATCCCCTGTACGGCCGGATGTTCTGGCAGAGCGTGCTCAATCCCAGTCAGGCGACGCTCCAACGTCTGCACCCGCTTCTCCAGGAGGCCCATGACCTCCAGGCGCAGCGGACCGCCCGGCGCTGAACTCAAGGCGCGCACATGAGCACGCGGAGAAAGGCGCCTGACCTCCATTTCGTGGGACATTCCCGGGGGGCCTCCGCTTCGACGCTGACGAATCGAGGCAGGCCCGCCTGGAGACTTCCGTTGACGAACCGCCTCGACCCCCGCCGACTCGAGACCTTCCGCGTGGTGGCGACCACGGGGCAGGTATCCGCGGCGTCCCGATTGCTGCACCTGTCCCAGCCCGCCGTCACCGCCCAGGTCCGGCAGCTCGAGCGTGAATGCGGCCAGCCCCTGTTGGTGCGAACCGCGCGCGGCGTGCGACTCAACGAAGCGGGGCAGCGCCTGCTGGCCTATGCGCAACGGCACCATCAGCTCCTGGAAGAGGCCGCGCTCGCGGTGGCGGGGGAAGACGTCCTGAAAGGGGAGCTCGTGCTGGCCGCGAGCACCACGCTGGCCAGCTACGTCGTCCCGGACCTGCTGGCGTCCTTTCTGCGGGTGCATCGAGGGCTCCAGGTGCGTCTGGAGGTGGGCAACTCCGAACAGGTGCTCGGATGGGTGGCTGATGGGCGCGCGCCGCTGGGATTGGTGGAGGGCCATGCGCGCGCCGCTGGACTTCGCCTGGAGCACTACCTGGACGACGAGCTGCTGCCCGTCGTCTCCACCCACGCTCCGGCGGAGCTTCTCCAGGTGCGCACCGTCGACATGCTCCAGACGGTGCCGCTGCTCTGGCGCGAGCTGGGGTCGGGCACGCGCGCCGTGCTGGAGCGGGCGTTGAAGCGGGCAGGTGTGAGACGAGGTCCCCAGGCGGGAGACCTCCAGCTCGGCGGCACCGAGACCATCAAGGGCGCGGTGGCCGCGGGGCTGGGCGTGGGATTCCTCTCACGCTGGAGCATCCAGGCGGAGCTGAGCTCGGGGCGATTCCGAGTGCTCCCACTGCCAGACCTGCGGGTGCGGCGCACCTTCTCCTGGGTGCTACCGGTGGATGCCCCGGCGGGTGTCGCGGGCCACTTCCTGCGCCATGCGCGCGCGGTGCCCCCGTCGCTGTCCCATTCGTGAAGGCGGGCCTCATGTGATGACGTGAAGGACCAGCGCGCCCAGGCTCAGGCCCGCCATGCAGAGCCACAAGGCAACGCCCTGAGCCAGCGGCTTGATGCCCACGGAGCGAAGGGCCTGCCGCGAGAAGCCTGTCCCGATGAGGAACAGGGTCAGCACCAGGACTCGCTGGGACACGTGGGTCACCACCAGCCCCGCGGGCCGGAGCATGGGCACCCAGGTCACCACGGCCGCCACGCAGATGAACCCGAGGATGAACCACGGCCTGCGCGCCGGACCTTGCCCTTGCGCGGGTGCCCTCCCCATCCGTCGGAGCCAGAAGCCCACGGCCAACGTGAGCGGAACAATCCACAGCGCGCGAGCCAGCTTCACCGTGGTGGCCACCTCCAGCGCCTGCGGCCCGTACCGCATGGCGGCGCCGACCACGGAGCTGGTGTCATGGATGGCCAGCGCGCTCCACAGGCCGAACTGGCGCGCATCCAGACCCACGGCCTGTCCCACGACGGGGAAGACGAAGAGCGCCACGGCGTTGAGCAGGAACACCGTCCCCAGGGCGATGGACACGTCCTCCTCCCGAGGACGCAACACCGGCACCACCGCCGCGATGGCGCTGCCTCCGCAGATGGCCGTGCCGATGCTGATGAGCAGCCCCGCCCCACGCGACACACGCAACCACCGCGTCAGCAACATCCCCAACACCAGACATGTCGCGATGCCCACCACGGTGTAGAGCGCGCCGCGAGCCCCCTCCGCGGCCACCACCCTCAGGTCCATGCCCGCGCCCAGGCCCACCACCGAGAGCGACAGCAGCACATGCGTGGCACGGCGGGTGAGCGCCGCATACGGATTGCCCACGCTCAGCGCCACCAGAATTCCGGCGACCAGCGCGACCGCCGTGGAGACTCCGGGCCAGAGACTCACCAGCGCCCCCAACGGAACCAGGAGGCGTCCGAGGGTCAGCGCGTGGTCGCGGAGCGAGCGAGGAGCATCGGGTCGAGCAGGTGTCGCGGACATGTCTCTTCACTGCCCGCCATGGCATCAGCCAACCAGTCACAAGAACTGATGAGCCATCCGTGAATTGGATGGCTCGGGCGCCTGTTCCCTTGCGCGCCCCGGTAACAGGCGAGCAGTAAAATGATGGAGAACATCGACAGCCATCGGTCATCGGCCGTACCGCGTCCTTCCCAGCCGACGCAAAGAACGCGATGTTCCCTCCTCCCCCCACTGGAGTGAGTCGCATGCGCATACTGTCGATGCCCCTCATCGTCGCCACCCTCCTGGTCGGTTGCAGCGAAGATCCAGAACCCAAATCACCAGACTCGGGCGCCTCGCAGCAGGACGCGGGTGTTCCTGGAGATGACGCCGGTGTCCCTGGAGATGACGCGGGCGTCCCTGGAGATGACGCGGGTGTCCCTGAGCGCGACGCGGGTGTCCCTGAAGAGCCGCTCCCCAGCGGCCCCCCGGTTCCGCAGGGCCCGCCCAACGTGCCCGAGTTCGATCCAGCCTTCCCCGGGCAGACGCGGGTCCCCGCCATCCAGACGAAGACACCCATCCAGGTCACTGAGATTGCCTCGGGCTTCAGGAACCCCTGGGCCATCGCCTTCCTGCCTGACCAGCGCATGCTGGTGACGGAGAAGGCCACGGGCTCGCTCTACATCGTCACGCAGCAGGGCACGAAGTCCCCCAAGGTCAGCGGCCTGCCCGCCGTGGATGCACGCGGTCAGGGCGGGTTGCTCGACGTGGAGGTAGGCCCGGACTACGCAACGAGCCAGCTCATCTACTGGACCTATTCCGAGCCTCGTTCGGGCGGCAACGGCCTGGCGGTGGCGCGCGCGCGCCTCGTGGACGACGCACAGCCCCGCGTGGAGAACGTCCAGGTCATCTTCCGCATGATGCCCACGCTCGAGTCGACGATGCACTCGGGGGGACGGCTGGTGTTCACCCCGGACGGCAAGCTGTTCGTCACGCTCGGGGAGCGCTCCATCCTCGCGGGCCGTGCCCAGGCGCAGGACGTGAAGAGCCACTTCGGCAAGGTGGTCCGCATCAATCCCGACGGCACCGTGCCCCAGGACAATCCCTACCGGAACAACCCGAATGCGAAGCCGGAGATATGGTCCATCGGTCACCGCAATGTCCTGGCCGCGGCGCTCGACAGCCAGAACCGGCTGTGGACGGTGGAGATGGGTCCGCAGGGCGGTGACGAGGTCAATCTCACCGAGGCGGGCAAGGACTACGGCTGGCCCACCATCGGGTACGGGGAGGAGTACTCCGGCGCGCCCATCCACACGAGCCCCCAGGCTCCGGGCATGGAGCAACCGGTGTACTACTGGGACCCGGTGATTGCCCCCTCGGGGATGACCATCTACTCCGGGACCCTGTTCCCCGAATGGAAGAACAACATGTTCATCGGCGGCCTGGCGGCCCAGACACTGGTGCGCCTCATGATGCGCAATGACCGCGTGGTGGGCGAGGAGCACCTCCTCAAGAACCTGAACGCGCGCATCCGCGAGGTGGTGCAGGGTCCCGACGGCGCCCTCTACCTGCTCACCGACGCCACCAACGGCAAGCTGCTCAAGCTCACGCCGCAATGAAGCAGCCGAAGGCCACGCTGAGCGCCCTTCGCCCCGAGAGAAACACACCTCGGGGATGAGCACTTCATGAGGCCGCCTGGGAGCCGCGTCTCGTCTCCCAGGGGCCCCTCGAAGCACGTGGCGACAGTTGAATGGGAAGAAGGGCCAGGCCCCATGCAGCCGAGAGCCGAGGCCGCGCCAACGTGCGTGCTCCTGTCGAAACAGGCCCTAGACTCAAGCCATGCCTGGCAATCACGAAGCGCTCTGGACACTGTGGGAGGTCAGCCGCGCGGGGACCCATGCCGCCGCCGCGGCGCGGCTGGGCATCACCGCCTCCGCGGTGGGACAGCAGCTCAAGGCGCTGGAGCAGCGCGTGGGCGTCGCGCTGTTCGAACGGGTGGGCAGAGGCGCGCGGCTCACCCCCGCCGGGACGGCCCTGGTCGCGAAGCTGGGTGAGCACCTGCCCGCCTTGGATGCCGCGCTGGAGGAAGCCGCGGAGGCCCAGCGCGCGGTGCGCGGCGAGGTGAGCCTGGCCGGCCCCTGGCCCTTCTTCCGGTACTGGCTTCGCCCGCGCCTGCCGAACCTCATGGAGCGCCACCCCGAGCTTCGGCTGGAGGTCCGCTTCGATGTGCCCAGCCGCGTCTCACGTCGGCTCGTGGAGGGGGAGCTGGACCTGGGCATCGTGGGCCTCCTGCCCGACGCACCGGGGCTGGAGGTCCACCCGGTGGCGCAAGAGCGGTTCGTCGCCGTGGCCTCGCGCGCCTATCTCAAGCGATGGGGAACCCCCAAGAGCGCACGCGACTTCGCGGCCCATCGCTTCATCGCCTTCGACTCCGACCTCGCGATGCTGGGCCCCTGGTGGCGCTCGGCCTTCGGGCCCAAGGAGCCGCTCCCCTCGCGTGTGGTGTGCCGCATCGCCAACCTGGATGAGATGCTGGCCCTGACCGAGGCGGGCGCGGGCATGACGGTGCTACCGGACTATCTGGTCGAGCCCGCGCTGAACGAGGGACGCGTGGTGAGCATCCATCCCGACCCCCGTCGGCGCTCCGCTCGGCAACCCTCCGGTACGCTGTACGTCGCCTGGCGCCGCGCGGCGGCTCCCACGGCGCGGTTCCTCGCCGTTCGCGATTGGCTGCTCGCGCAGACCTGAATCACGGGCCCGCGCGAGGAGGTTCCCCGCGCGGGCCCGTGCCCCCCAAGAGGTCCGAGCGACCGACTTGCTCGACGTATCGCACTCGTCACCGGCTCCCGCGTCGCGCGGCGAGAGAGGCTCCGAGGCCAGGAGCCCTGCCGCGTCAGTCAGTGCACGCTGGCACCCGCGCCGGCCTCGGCGCTGGCGGCGGCCTCCAGGATGAGCTTGGACACCTCCGCGGGCTGCGACACGAGCGAAGCATGGCTCGTCGGCAGTGAGCGCACCGTCGCCCCCATGCGCTGCGCCATGAAGCGCTCCGTGTCGGGAGGAATCATCCGGTCCTGCTCGGAGACCTGGTACCAGCAGGGCTTCACCTTCCATGCGGGCCGGCTCACCTTGTCACTGAAGCAGCGCCCGGAGATGGGCCGCTGGGTGACACCGAGCACCCGCGCCTCCATCTCCCCCAGGTCCTGCGCGAAGCTCTCGCGGAAGGCCTCCTGTTTGATCCACAAGAAGCCATCGGGGTCCGGGTAGATGTTGGCGCCGCCCGGAGGAGGCTTGCCTCGGCCCAGCAAGTCCCCCAAACCTTCACCCGCGTCGGGAGCGAAGGCCGCGATGTAGACCAGCCCCGTGACGAGCTCCGAGTCATTGCCCGCCTCGGTGATGACGGCGCCACCATAGGAGTGGCCGACGAGCAGCGTCGGCCCCCGTTGCTGGGCCAGGATGCGCCGAGTGTTCGCCACGTCGTCGGCGAGCGAGGTCAGCGGGTTCTGCACCGCCGTGACATGAAAACCTTGTGACAACAGCAAGGGAATGACACGGCTCCAGTTGGAGCCATCCGCCCACGCCCCATGCACCAGCAGAATGTTCACGGACATCGTCGAGCCCCTCCCTCGGATAGGAACGAATGGCCTAAAAGTCGCCATCGCGGGGTGGGGGCGCAATCCATGGGCAGGCGAGCCCCAGGGGCCGGCGCCTCACTTGCCCGGCGCGCTCGCCTGCTTGGACTTTCCGGCGGATTGCACGACGAAGCGGCCGTCGGTGTACTCGACCGTGCCCAGCTTCTTTCCATACAGGTGGGCCGGCTCGTCGACATAGGCCTTGATGACGATGCTCCGGCCCTTGCGCGGCAAGGAGAGCTGCACGAGTGTGCCCGCCCAGTCCTTGAGGTGCTGCTCCGTGACGCCCTTCTTCCCGATGAGCCCCGCGTCCGCGTAGAGCTTGAGCGCCTCCTCCTGCGAGATGCTCAGGGCCTGGTCATCCTGCGTCAGGCCTTGCGCATCACAGCGGAAGACAGCCATCCGGCTCACCGAGCCACCCGTCGACACGATGACCAGGTGATAGCCACCCGGGTTCTTGAAGAGCGCCGCTTCGTAGCCCTCCAGCAGGTCTCGATGTTCGAGCGTCACATACCCGTTCGGCACATCTCGAATCTTCATCGCCGAGGTGAGGAACTCCGGCGTGAGGGGCTCACGTGAGTCTCTCTCCAGCTCCAGCGCGCCCGCGGTCGGGTATCGCTCGAACACAGCCTTGAGCGCGGTCTCGATGTTGGCGGTCGCGCAGCCAGGGCTCCCACTCTTCCCAGCGGGGCTCGGCGGGGCAGCGGAGGACAACGCGAGGATGACCACGACTCCGAGGAGATTCACGGTGACTCCTTCATGTCAGTCAAACGGCCACCAGAGAGTATCTGCCGGGCTTTCATCCCTGTCACTTGACAATCAATAGCGACACCGTTACCACCGGGAAACCCTTCGTTGTCCCCGAGGTTGATGCGCAGAGGCCCCAATTCAGTCTGAGGCCCCGCCTTTCAGGCGGACACCGGCTGTCGCCATGACGGCCGAAGGGGGCGTTCCCTCGCCCCACTCTCGCATCACATTTCCAGGACATCTCCGTGAACGTCTCACGCAAGGAGCTGCGCGTGCTGAACGTGCTGGCTCAGGGCGGGCGGATTCTGAAGCACAAGGATGAAAACGGGCGGCTGACCCATGTGGCGTGTGTCACGCCCGAGGGCTGGCAGCTTTCGCTCTGCACCCTCGACGTCTTCCAGGCGCTGAAGCGGCGCAAGCTCATCGCCTCCCAGAATGGCGGGCCGTATCTCATCACCCGGCTGGGCTTGCAGGCGCTCAGCGCCAGCGAACAACAGCGCTAGCCTCGGGACGCGCCCGCGTCCGCGGCGAACGCAGACATCTCGACTCCACGGCCACCATCCCAGGGCTCCCCTGGGATGTCATGGGTCTTCGCGAATGGCACCGTGGTTGCAAATACAACCACGCTCACATCAACCCCAGACACTCTGACGCGACATGTCTGGGCGACGTCATCACCCGTGGAACACGGGCGGAGACGTGTGCCCGCGCAGTGCCCTCGCCACAGAATGGAACCCCCGTGTCCCCTTCCACCGCCACTTCGACGCCACCCCTCCCGGCTCCTCCCTCCACCACGGATATCGTCGGCATCCCCGTCGCCGGGGCCCTCGACGTCGATGGCGACGACGGCGAGTTCCGTCTCATCCAGATGGGCGGCTCGATGGCCCTGGTCGGCGTCAATGATGACGACAACATCCAGGGCTACTTCAGCTCGGCCACCGCCGCCTACAACAGCCGCCCCCAGGGGAATCCGAAGCGCCTGGACCCGTGGACGTCGTTCAGCCTCGAGAAGGACTCCCTCCAGTCCTCCATCAACTTCCAGACCACGAAGCGCCTGGGCGTGGTCGCGCTGAAGGACGCGCTCTACGTCTTCTGGATTGATTCCAAGAACAGCTACCTCTACGCCACCCGCTTCGCTCCCGGCGTCCAGCGCGCCACGACGGACTGGTGCCAGGTCTGCCTGCCGGCCTCCTCGGCGGGGGGCACTCCCACCGGCGTGAAGATCTCCTCCAACGGCGTGTCAGCCGGCGTCGGCAAGGGTGAGACGGAGATCCTCCTCAACTACGTGGCCTGGGACTCGTCGCACAACAAGGTGCAGGTCTACCACCTGGTCCTGGACACGAACTTCTACAACCCGTTCACCAACAACTGGGTCTCCCAGGTCCCGACCTGGTCCTTGATGGCTCCTGCCACCAGCCCGGCGCAGACGTCGGGGAACATCTCGCACCTCGACATCCGCACCATCCTCGTCTCCCAGCCGGGCAGCACGCCCACGGACCCGTCGGTCAACTGCGTCATCGCGGCGCTGTGGGATGACCACAACGCCACCGCGACCACCTTCTCCTGGACGCTGGACGCGGCCTGCCACGGCCGCCCGAGCAACCCCTCGGCGGCGATGCTCCTTGCCTGGCCCGGCTCCGTGAAGAGCCGCAAGGCGAAGGGCCCGGCCCTTGCCGTGGACCCCGCGGGCAGACTCGTCGCCCTGTTCGCCGACCACAACCAGGCCGACGCCATCAGCATCGCCGTGATTCAGGACATCCGCCCCTTGCGGCAACTCGACTCGACAGCCGCCCCTGTCTGGAAGGAGTACGGCAAGCTCTTCCCGAACACGTCCGAGGACACGGAAGGTCCTCTCTCGATGTGTTTCTCCTTCGGCAACACGCCCGAGTCGTCGAGCCAGGGCACCGCCCTGCTCCCCATCATCCTGGGGTTCGCGTGGGTGCGCCTCGCCTCGTCGTCGGTTGGCTCGCCCGTCCAGATGACGTCCCTGAAGTATGGCGACTTCAAGGTGCAGACGGCCCTCCACCCGCCCAAGCAGGAGAACACGGGCAAGCGCCTGCTCACGTCCATCTGCGACCCGTTCCCCATGCCCGTCCCGGCACCAGAGGTCTGGGGAAACTCCAGCCCAGACGGCATGGCCGACTGGAACATGTTCGATTATGAGATGAACACGACCCAGGAAGACGTGGTCCTGGACGAGGTCAACCTCTCCGCGAGCCTGGGGTTCCAGTACTCCACGAAGGCGACGGCCGCCGCGGGCATCGACATGTTCGCGGGGTTCCAGACGGGGGTGAGCTGGGGCATCACCGTGAAGGCGGGAGCCTCCGGACACTTCGCCTGGCAGGACGGCAAGTACACGGCCCAGAGCATCAAGGTGCAGACGAAGTCCTACCGGCACCCGTACTTCCCTCTCGGGGACACGGCGCCCTACCTGGTCCGCCCCTACGGGTGCTACTTCGGCCGGTCCATGTTCTGGCTGCGCTCCCAATACGGGACGGCGGCGAACCTCGCGTTCAACCAGGACAACACCTTCAACCCGGCGCCGCTGCTCGTGGCCCACTGGCCCGTCGCCTCGGAGGACGCGGATGAGACCGCCG
This sequence comes from Myxococcus stipitatus, assembly GCF_037414475.1. Next base: position 2,057,159 of record NZ_CP147913.1, read on the forward strand.
CGGGTGACTTCTTCACCTACGCGTGTACCCCCGGCGTGGTCGACTCCTACACCGAGGCGGCCATCAACGCCCGGATGTTCAGCCTGTATACCGAGTGCGTGAACCGACTGGCCGCCTCGGGGAAGACGCCGCAGCAGATTCAGCAGATATTCACCGCGCCGGACGGCACCGACCTCAGCGCCTTCTACACGGGCCAGAACTACGTGGCGTCCGTCATCGCGAAGTACGGCACGCCGACGAACCTCAACGGCCAGAAGTACCTCAAGTTCGCCATGAGCGGCGGTTCGGTCTGCGACGGCCAGTACCGGGTGACGAACAGCGAGACGGCGGGCTTCGGCGTGCACCTGGACGTCAACCTCTACGCGGGCTTCGTCGAGACCGCGGAGATTGGCCCCGGCGACGACATGGGCGTGTCCGCCTCCGAGGAGATCTACACCGGCGGGACGTTCGACTTCTCGTTCTCCTTCAAACGCGACTCGACGAGCACCTCCTCCAGTGGTGTCGGCGTCTACACGTATCTGAATACGCTGGCGCCGACCCAATCCATGTCCGCCCGCCTCTACATCCTCAAGGAGGCGTACCTGTGGGCGCTGGAGTTGAAGTACTTCCCGGCCATCGCGCGGGACTGGTACCTCCAGGCCCTGAGCAACGCCAAGGCCCAGGGCGAATTCACCTCACCGCTGGATGAGCCCAACATGGACATGCTCTCCGGCACCACGTCAGCGGACAACCTCCTGCTCTATGAGCAGTCCTTGCCCACGCGCTTCATGTTCGTCGTCACGAGTTGGGACCAGGGGCCGCTGCCGCTCGCGCCCGTCAACGTGCCCAAGGACCTGCCCGGTGGCTACGACATCGCCACCTTCAACTCGGGCGTCGGGGATGGCGCCACGTTCAACCTGCCGGGGCCCTGCGACGTGGCCTACGGGGCCAACGGCAAGTTCCGCTTCATCCCGGGCGTGACGGGCAGCATCACCTTCGACGCGGCGACCTTTGGAGACCCGCAGTCGGGTGGCCAGAACCACGGCTACTACCGGCAGGTCGGCTATCCCAACCGCGCGCAGTACAACGTCCCGCAGGACTTCACGCGCGTCTGCGCCGAGGGGAGCAGTTGGAACCTGGGGGATGAGCCGACGACGGTCGCGTTCGGAACCGGCACCTCCTGGAACGTGGTGGGAGGTCTGACAGGGAATGTCACGGCCTCGGACAACGTGTTTGGAGACCCGGCGTATCAACAGGGCAAGGAATTGCGCGTCCTGCAGAATTAGCGGAGCGAGGGTCGGCCCGGTGATGGCTTCCTCACCGGGCCGGCCGAGCCAGGGGCCGCCACGCCGCCGCCGAGCGGACTTCGCCCAGGAGTGGCTTGTTCGGGACAAGGTCCTGAACGCGTGTCGAAAACACGAGGAGGACTTCGCAGAGTCCACGGCATGAATCCAAGTCGGACCCAAGGCCGCGAGACGCCCTATGATGTCATCATCGCGGGTGCGGGTCCGGTCGGGTTGTTCCTCGCATGCGAGCTGCGGCTCGCGAAGCTCGACGTGCTCGTGCTCGAGCAATCGGCCGATGCACGCTCACCGTTGAAGCAGCTGCCCTTCGGACTCCGGGGACTCTGGGGCCCGAGCATCGAGGCTTTCTATCGGCGTGGCCTGCTGGACGCGCTCGCGGAGCAGCCGCAAGACCGGGGTGGCAACCGCTTCAAGCTCCGCCGCGCCATCTCGGACACGAGCGGCCCGGCGGGTCACTTCGCGAGCCTCCAGTTCGACTTCGCCCATATCGACCCATCGCGGTGGACGTACCGCATCCCCGGGCCCGCCGACATGCAGTTGGGGAGCGAGCTGGCGCACATCGAGCGCGTCCTCACCGAACGCGCGAGTGCGCTCGGCGTCGAGCTTCGGTTCGGCCAGGGTGTCAGCGGGTTCGAGGCCTCGGACGAGGAAGTCGTCGTTCACGCGGGAGAGCAGCGCTTCGCGGCGCGCTATCTCGTGGGCCGCGATGGGGGGAGCAGCCGGGTCCGCAAGCAGGGAGGCTTCGAGTTCGTCGGCACCGAGCCCGAGTTCACGGGCTACTCGGTCCATGTCGACCTCGCCGAGCCGGAGATGCTCCCCTTGGGGGCACACATCACGGAGGTCGGCAGATATCAGCAGTGGCAGCCGGGGGTGGTCGCGGCGTTCGAGTTCGACGGTGGCGCGTTCCATCGCACCCAGCCCATCACGCTCGAGCACGTGCAGGCGATGCTCCGGCGCGTGTCGGGGAAGGAGGTGAGCATCACCGCCCGCTCGATGCAGTCCACCACCTATCGCAAGGGGCGCGTGCTGCTCGCGGGTGACTCCGCGCACATCCATTCGCCACTCGGTGGGCAGGGGCTCAACCTGGGACTGGGCGATGCGATGAACCTCGGCTGGAAGCTCGCGGCCACGGTCCGTGGCGATGCACCGGAGGGGTTGCTCGACACCTATACGGCCGAACGGCATCCCATCGGCGAGCGCATCCTGGACTGGACCCGAGCGCAGGTCGCCCTGATGCGGCCAAGGTCCAGCGCCCTCCAGGCCATCGTCCGCGACCTGATGGAGACCCGCGACGGCGCGACATACTTCGCCGAGCGGCTCTGGGGGCTCTCGCTTCGCTACGACCTGGGTGAAGCGCATCCACGGGCGGGGCGGAGTTCCCCGGACTTCGAGTTCGATGATGGCACGAGGCTCGGCGCGCTGTTGCGGGATGGCCAGGGTGTGCTGCTGGACTTCGACAGACAATTCGAGGCGCTCGAAGGTCATTGGGGCCACCGGGTGAGCTACGTGACGCGCGATGCGAAGGCGCGCCTCGGCGTCTTCGCGTTGCGCATCCGCCCGGATGGCTTCGTGGCGTGGGCGAGCGACACGACGGCGACGCCCGAAGAGGTGACGCGTGCGGCCGCACGGTGGTTCGACCAGGTCGGGCGAAACCAGCGCGGCGCGGCTCGCCGCCCCGTCGGTCCCTCGTGGGCATAGCTGGGCCTATGTAACCCCCATTCATGCGCCTGCGTAGAGGGGACAAGGTCGCATCTCTGGAGGTCCTCCATGGGCAACGGCGTCTCTCTACAGAAGTACACCCCCGTTCGTGTTGCTTCATTCATCCCGGGTTTCGGCGCCTCGACGGGAAGCGCTCCCTCCAAGGGGGCGCCTCCGTCGAGCCCCGTGGGGTTCTCTCCCGTGGACTCCTTCGAGGGGAGCGCCAAGACGAAGAGCGCCGCAGGGGCGAAGGCTCCTGCCTCGTCCGACAAGACGGGACAGAAGCTCGTCGACATCGCCAAGAAGCAGGAGGGCTACAAGGAGGGCCCCGGCAACTCCAACAAGTTCACCCAGGCCATGACGGGCAAGAAGGGCCAGGCCTGGTGCGCGGACTTCGTGAGCTGGGTCGCGAAGGAGGCGGGCCTGAAGTCGCCCCGCTCTTCCAGCGTGGGAGGCATCGTCGGCCAACTGAAGAAGCAAGACACGTGGAAGGGAAAGAAGAACCCTCAGCCGGGTGATGCCATCGCCTTCAACAGGCCCGGCACCAGCCGATGGGACGACCACGTCGGCATCATCAGCAAGGTCCACTACAAGACCGTCGAGAAGAACGGCAAGAAGACCCAGGTCCCCGTCAGCGTGGATGTCATCTCCGGCAACTCGGGCAGCAAGACCGACGGCGTCTACACGCGGAAGAAGATTCCCCTGAGCAACCCGGACATCGTCGGCTGGGGCTCCATGGCGAAGCCCAAGAAGAAGTGACACCCCGGGGCGCTACTTCCGAGGCCCCAGCACGATGATGGCCATCCCCAGGATGGCCACGCACGCCCCCACGACATCCCAGGCCGTGGGCCGCTCACCCTCCACCCACCACAACCACGCCAGCGCCACCGCGATGTACACGCCGCCATACGCGGCATACGTGCGCGCGGCGCCGGTGGGATGCAGCGTCAACAGCCACGCGAACGCGGCCAGGCTCGCCGCCGCCGGCACCAGCAGCCACGCGGACTTGCCTTCACGCAGCCACAGATAGGGCAGATAGCAGCCCACGATTTCGGCCAGGGCCGTGACGACGAAGAGTCCGAAGGTACGCGGCAGCACGGTGGAGTCCCTCGATGCGAATCCCGCCGGACTCTAGCCGTCCACCCCGCGGTGACACCCGGCCAAAGCGGGCGCCCGGCCGGCAGACTGATTCACCAGGGAGGCGGCCAGCCGCCCGCGGCGGCGATGCGCATGCCGCGGGGGCGGTGCGAAACGAAAAGCAGCCGACAGGTGTAACCACGGTCAACGCCGAGCGTCAGCCGTGGCGAATGGCGAAGCTTCCCGGGGCGGTCCTCCTGGAGGCTCCGCCGCGCCTTCCTTCCTGGAGGAACCGTCGACCATGTCCGGCTCCCACAATCATGCGCATGCGCATGGAGCTCCCACCCACGGCCGGGCCTTCGCCGTGGGCATTGGCCTCAACCTGGCCTTCGTCGCCGTGGAGGCCACCTTCGGCTTCCTCTCCGACTCGCTGGCGCTGCTCGCGGATGCCGGCCACAACCTGAGCGATATCCTCGGACTCGTGCTCGCGTGGGGAGCCAGCGTCCTGGCCCGCCGCAGACCGACCGAGCGCCACACCTACGGCCTGCGCAGCTCCTCCATCCTCGCGGCCCTGCTCAACGGACTCCTGCTCCTGGTCGCCGTGGGCGGCATCTCCTGGGAGGCCATCCGAAGGCTCGGTGAGCCCGCCCCGGTCGCCAGCGGCACCGTCATGCTGGTGGCCAGTGTGGGTATCGTCATCAACACCGCCACCGCGCTCATGTTCTGGAAGGGCCGCAAGAACGACCTCAACATCCGAGGCGCCTTCCTCCACATGGCCGCCGACGCGGGTGTGTCGCTCGCCGTCGTCCTGGCCGGCGCGCTCATCTACTTCACCGGTTGGCTGTGGATGGACCCGGTGGTGACGCTCCTCATCGCCGCCCTCATCTTCTTCAGCACCTGGGGACTCTTGAAGGACTCGGTCAACCTCGCGTTGCATGCCGTGCCGGAGAACATCGACATGACCGCGGTGCGTGAGCGGCTCAGCAAGGCGCCCGGTGTCGCGCAGGTGCATGACCTGCACGTGTGGGCCATGAGCACGACCGAGGCCGCGCTCACCGCGCACCTCGTCGTTCGCGATGCCCAGGTGAACGACCAGCTCGTGAGCCAGTTGAAGAAACGGCTGCACGACGAGTTCGGTATCCACCACGTCACGCTGCAACTCGAGGCAGTCACCCTGTCGGACTGCTGCCAGCTTGCTCCCATGTAGCCGTCCACCCGACAACGATGGCCGTCCTCGGCTTGCACTCCCCCATGAGAACCATTACGAAGGTCCTGTGCTGCGTCTGCTCCTGATGTTGGTGTTGGTGCACGGCCTCGTGCCTTCCTTCGGGGAAGCCATCGAGATGGCCGTCCACTACGCCGTCTCCGGGCACGTCGCGCACTCCGTGAAAGGTGAATCGGACCTGGGAGACCTGGGCCGTGAACACGGATGCGGGCCCACGTCCCACCAGTGCGGCTGCTGCCCGAGCCAGCACATCACGCCCGTCTCGCTGCCCTCGGTGGCCTGGGTCCTGGAAGCAGGCGCCCAGGAGATTCCCGGTGAGGTGCAGCGCCCCACCGAAGTGGAACCCGCACGGCTGCTGCGGCCTCCCATAGCGGCCTAGCGGCCGGCTCCCACCCCACCTGGCATCCCTCTCCGACGCGATGACCTCGCGCGTGTCTCCACACGTGCGCAGCCCCACCGCGAGGAGAGAAGCCACTCGTGTCGTGCACTCGCGCGTCTGACGCGCGCGGGCCGGACGCCTCTTTATTCCATCTCCAGGCGGCGCCAGGTCTCTTCACATCCCTGGCCTCACTCCCTCCCTGCTTCGGCGGAAGAAAGCCGGGGCTGGAGCACGTGCGCGGACACGCGGCGGCTCGCCGCCGTTCGCCCTCGCACGTCCTCCAGCCGCCACGGGTTCCCGCTGAGCCTTCCATTCCTGGTGAGCGTCCTGTTCCCATCCCTACGACTCGGCAGTCTGCTCCTGCTCGTCGCGACACCGGCCCTCGCGGCCCGCCCGCTGACGATGGAGCAATCCGTTGCACTCGCCCTTGAACGCAGCCCCCGGCTCATCGCCCAGAAGGCCGAAGTGGCGTCGGCCCAGGCCCAGCTCTCGGGGGCCTCACTCCTCGCGCAGACCAACCCCGCGCTGCAAGCCGCCGTTGGCCCTCGCTTCCGCGGAACGGAGAGCACCCTCATCGACGTCAACGTGGGCATCAGCCAACAACTGGAGCTCTTCGGCCAACGAGGTGCTCGCAAGGACGCCGCGGCCGCGACGGTGTCCGCGAGCAAGGCCCGCATGGCGGCCCTCCAGGTGGACCTCGCCGCCGAGGTCCGCGAGGCCTTCGGCAAGGCCCTGGCCGTCGAGCAGGAGCTCCAGCTCGCCCAGGATGCACTCGCGCTCGCGGAGGAAGGACGCCAGGCCGCCGAGGAGCGGCTGAAGGCCGGCGCCGCCTCTCGCATCGAGGTGAACACCGCGCGGGTGGAGCTGGGCCGCGCGCAGAAGGAGCGGGCCCGCGCGGAGCAGCAGCGGACCCAGACCCTGGCGGAGCTGCGGCTCCTCTTGGGGCTCGAGCCCACCGAGGAGCTGGCCCCGCAAGGCGCGCTCCCCACCGAGGCCGCCTCGCTGCCCGCGCTCGCCGAGCTCATGCAACAGGCGACCGCGCAACGCGCGGACCTGAAGGCGGCCACGGCCGAGGTGGAGGCCGCGGAGGCGGAGGTCAGACTCGCCAGGAAGGAAGCCCTCCCCCGCCCGAGCCTCGGCATCAGCTACGGCCGCGAGGAGGGCAACGACATCATCCAGGGGACCCTGGGCATCGACCTGCCCCTCTTCAATCGCAACCAGGCCGCGAAGGGCATCAGCTCCGCGCGGGAACGCGCGGCGCGAGAGACCCTGGCCGCCACCGAGCGCTTCGTGCGCTCCGAGGTGGAGCTGGCCTTCAATCGCTATCGCACCGCGCAGGCCGGAGCGGCCGTGTTCGGCGGCGACGTGCTGGCCGCGCTTCAGGAGAACCTGAAGCTCGTCACCGAGGCGTACCGTGCCGGCAAGGTCGACTTCCTCCAATTGCTCATCATCCGGCGCGAAGCCCTCGCCGCACGCCTTGGCTACATCGAGGCGCTCGAGGAACTGAACACCGCCGAAGCCCAACTCAAGAAGGTCGTGGGAGCCATTCAATGAACCCGTTCACGCATCTGTCCGTCCTGCTGGCCACCGCCCTGATGCTGACGGGCTGCTCCGAGAAGAAGTCGTCCGCGCGCGCGGCTGACCTCGAGCCCGCCACCGCGCACGTGGGCAAGGAGAAGGAGAAGGACCACGACCACGAGGAGGGAGAGTCCCACGGCAAGCCCGGCGGCGACGACCACGGCGACGAGGGACATGAGGAAGTCATCACCCTCACCCCCGAGGCCACTCGCGCCGCGGGGCTGGAGCTGGCGCGCGCCGAGTCCAAGCCGCTGGTCAGCGGCATCAGCGTCCCGGCGCGCATCACCTTCACGCAAGGCGGCGTCGCCAAGGTCGCCTCGCGTGTCCCAGGGCGGATTGACACGCTCGTCGTCTCGCTGGGTCAGAAGGTGAAGAAGGGCCAGGTGCTGGGACATCTGGACAGTCCGGAGCTGGGCCAGGCGCGAGCGGACTACCTCTCCGCCGCCACCAAGGCGCGCGTGGCGGAGGCCAACTTCCGCCGCGAGTCGGACCTGCTCGCCAAGGGCATCACCAGCGAGCGCGAGATGCGCGAGGCGGAGAGCGCCTTCGTCACCGCCCAGGCGGAGCGCAACGCGGCGGACGGCCGGCTGCACGCGCTGGGAATGTCCGACGGAGACATCGCCACGCTGCGCGCCAACGAGCACTACAGCTCCCGCTTCCCCGCCGTCAGCCCCATCCAAGGCACGGTCGTGGAGATTCAAGGCACCGTGGGTCAGGCGGTGGAGCCCACCACCACGCTCTTCACCGTCGCCGACCTCTCGGAGCTCTGGGTGCTGCTCGACATCACCGAGAGCCAGCTGTCACGCGTCCGCGAGGGGCAGTCCGTGGAGCTCACCGTGCAGGCGCTCCCGGGTCAGCGCTTCACCGGACAGGTGAGCCACATCGGCGACATCGTCGATGAGAAGACGCGCACCATCCCGGTCCGAGTGGTGGTGGCCAACACCGAAGGGGCGCTCAAGCCCGGCATGTTCGCGCAGGCGGAGATTGCCACCACGGCCGCCACGGCGGAGACACCCGAGGCGAACGCGCGGCTCATCGTCCCCCGGGAAGCGGTGCAGACGGTGGGGACGAAGCAGGTCGTGTTCATCCCCGCGGGTGAGCATCGGTTCAAGCCCGTCGAGGTGCGCACGGGCCGCGGTTCCTCGCTCGAGATGGAAGTCCTGTCGGGGCTCGAAGCGGGCGCGTCCATCGTCGCGAAGGGCGCGTTCATCCTCAAGTCCGAGCTCTCCAAGGAGAGCATGGGCGAAGGCCACTCTCACTAGGCGGCCACCATGTTCGACAGACTCATCCACTTCTCCATCAAGAACCGCCTGCTCATCTTCGTCCTGACGCTGGTGCTCGTCGGGTTCGGGCTGAACGCGCTGCGCAAGCTCCCCATCGACGCGGTGCCGGACGTCACCAACGTGCAGGTGCAGATTCTCACCTCGTCGCCGGGGCTCGGCCCCGTGGAGGTCGAGCGGTTCATCACCGTGCCCGTCGAGACCTCCATGAGCGGGCTGCCGGACACGGAGGAGATTCGCTCCGTCTCCAAGTTCGGCCTCTCCGTCGTCACCGTCGTCTTCGAGGAAGGCGTCGACATCTACTTCGCCCGCCAGCTCATCCAGGAGCGGCTGGTCGCGGCGAAGGAGAGCATCCCCCCGGGCTATGGCTCCCCGGAGATGGGGCCCATCTCCACGGGCCTGGGAGAAATCTACCAGTTCGAGGTGCGCGGCGAAGGCCACGACGACATGGAGCTGCGCAGCATCCTCGAGTGGCAGATCTCCCCGCGGCTGCGCTCCGTGCCGGGCGTCGTCGAGGTCAACGCCTTTGGCGGTGAGCTGAAGACCTATGAAGTGCAGGTGGACCCCGCCCGGCTCACGGCCTATGGCCTGTCGCTCGGCCAGGTGTTCGAGGCCCTGGAGCAGAACAACGCCAACGCCGGAGGCGCCTACATCACGCGTGGGCCCGAGCAGGTGCTCATCCGAGGCGAGGGCCTGGTGGAGACGCTGGAGGACTTGCGCGACGTGGTCATCTCCACCTCGCCGCAAGGGGTCCCCATCTTCGTGCGCGACGTGGCCAACGTGGCCTTCGCCGCCAAGGTCCGGCAAGGCGCGGTGACTCGCGATGGGCGGGGCGAGGCCGTCACCGGCATCGTGATGATGCTCATCGGCCAGAACTCCCGCGAGGTGGTCAACAACGTGAAGGCGGAGGTGGAGAAGATCCGTCCCACGCTGCCGCCGGGCGTCACCATCGACACGTTCTACGACCGCACGGACCTGGTCCGGAAGACCATCCACACGGTGGCCAAGAACCTCATCGAGGGCGGCGTGCTTGTCGTCGTGGTGCTCTTCGTGATGCTGCGCAACCTGCGTGCGGGCCTGCTCGCCGCCGCGGCCATCCCGCTGGCCATGCTCAGCGCGTTCATCGGCATGCGGGCCCTGGGCATCTCCGGCAACCTGATGTCGCTGGGCGCCATCGACTTCGGCCTCATCGTCGACGGAGCCCTCATCATCGTGGAGAACGCCGTCCGGCACATCTCCGAGAAGAGCCACGAACTGGGGCGAGCCCTCACCCGCGAGGAGCGCGACGAGGTCGTCTACAAGAGCGCGGTGGAGGTCCGGCAGGCCGCGGCCTTCGGTGAGCTCATCATCGGCGTGGTGTACCTGCCCATCCTCGCCTTGAGCGGCATCGAGGGGAAGATGTTCAAGCCCATGGCCATCACCGTCATCTGCGCGCTGGCCGGGGCCTTCGTGCTGTCGCTCACCTTCGTCCCCGCGCTGGCCTCCGTGCTGCTCCCGCTCCGCGCGAAGGAGCAGGAGAGCATCCTCGTCCGGGGCGCGCGCCGCGTGTACGAGCCCGCGCTGTCGTGGTGCCTCCAGCGCCGGGGCCTCGTCGCGGGCGTCGCGGGTGGGCTGCTCGCGCTGAGCCTGGCCACCGTGCCCTTCCTCGGCGCGGAGTTCATCCCCCGCCTGGACGAAGGCGCCATCGCGCTCCAGGCGTGGCGGGTGCCCTCCGTGTCGCTGGAGGAGTCCGTCCGTCAGACGACGCTCATCGAGAAGGTGCTCAAGCGCTTCCCGGAGGTCACCACGGTGGTGTCCCGCACGGGCCGCGCGGAGATCGCCACGGACCCGATGGGCGTGGAGATCAGCGACATCTTCGTGATGCTCAAGCCGCATGAGGAGTGGACCACCGCGAAGGACCGGGAGGGGCTCGTCACGGCCTTCAACGCCGCGCTGTCGAAGGAGGTGCCCGGCAGCCTCTTCAGCTACTCGCAGCCCATCGAGCTGCGGGTGAGCGAGCTCATCGCGGGCGTGCGCTCGGACGTCGCGCTCAAGCTCTATGGCGAAGACCTGAACGTGCTGAAGCAGACGGGAGACCGGCTCGTCGCCGCGCTCTCCAAGGTGCCCGGGGCCGCGGACGTGAAGGCGGAGCAAGTGGCGGGACTCCCCGTGGCCCGCATCCAGATAGACCGCAAGGCCATCGCCCGCTACGGCATCAACGCCCGGCAGGTGCTGGACACCATCGAGGCCATCGGCGGCCGGGAGGTGGGCACCGTGGTGGAAGGCGCGCGGCGCTTCGCGCTCCAGGTCCGCTTCGCGCCCGACTCCCGCGCCACCGTCGAGAAGCTGGAGACGCTGCGCGTGGCCAGCCCCTCCGGCCAGCTCATCCCACTCTCGGAGCTGGCCCGCGTCGTGGTGGAGGAGGGCCCGGCGCAGGTGAGCCGGGAGAACATCCAGCGGCGCCTCACCATCGAGGCCAACGTGCGCGGGCGCGACCTCCAGGGCTTCGTGACGGAGGCGCAGGAGGTCATCGCGCGCGACGTGAAGCTGCCCGCGGGCTACTGGGTGGACTGGGGCGGCCAGTTCGAGAACCTCCAGTCCGCCTCGCAGCGGCTGGCGTTCGTGGTGCCGCTCACCCTGCTGCTCATCTTCGTCCTGCTCTACGCCACGTTCAACGCGGTGAGGCCCGCGCTGCTCATCTACCTCAACATCCCGTTCGCGATTACCGGAGGACTCCTGGCGCTGCTCGCGCGAGGCATGCCGCTGTCCATCTCCGCGGCGGTGGGTTTCATCGCGCTGTTCGGCGTCGCGGTGCTCAACGGCCTGGTGCTGGTCTCCTCCATCCGCAAGCTGCGGCAGGAAGGACTCTCCCCCGTCCAGGCGGCCCACGACGCGGCCCACCTGCGGCTGCGGCCGGTGCTCACCACCGCGCTGGTGGCCTCCCTGGGCTTCCTCCCCATGGCGTACTCCACCGGCGCCGGCGCCGAGGTGCAGAAGCCCCTGGCCACCGTCGTCATCGGCGGGCTCTTCAGCAGCACCCTGCTCACGCTGTTGGTGCTCCCCACCGTCTATGCCTGGTTCGACCGGAGCCGTCCCAAGCACGTCTCCAGCACGCCCCAGGCCCTGGCCTCGACGCCACCGCCACAACCCCTCCCGGCCGAAGGCCACACGGCCTGAGGAGGATTGAGAGAACCTCGGTGAATACCCGCGCCGCGCCTCCGTTCTCAGCGCGGCGTGGGTCGCACGCGGCCCGCCCGAAGCATCCTTGCGCCGGGCGGGCGCCCAGCGTCTTGAGCGTGCACGGTGTCCTTGCGACACTCCAGACAGGACACCTACAACCCAGTTGCTGAACAACCGAGGGTCTACATGATGTTTCGAAGGAACGTTCTCGGCACCCTGCTGACCGCGGGGTTGCTGATGGCGTTGAGTGCCCAAGCCGAGGTGGTCTTCGCCCAGGCCAACTTCGTGCTCAACAAGAAGCAGCTCTCCGCGGTGAACTACCGGAACAAGGGCGTCGTGATTCCCGTGGGCACCAAGGTCGAGGTCCTGGACAAGGACGACGACGAGGTGGAGTGCCGCATCGTCGATACGGGGGTCAAGTTCAGTTTCGTATCCCATAAGAGCCTGGGAAAAGACGCCGAGCAGATGTTCCCCGCGTTCTTCGGCCCGAAGGACCCCGCCGAGCGCATCGCCGCGCTGACGCCCGAGGAGCAGAAGCAGGTCAAGGCGGGGGAGTTGGCCAAGGGCATGTCGCGCGAGGCCGTGATGCTGACGGTGGGCCCGCCGCCGCCGCACCGCACGCCCACGTTCGCCAGCACCAAGTGGACCTACTGGAGCTCGAAGTTCGCCACCTTCGAGGTGGTCTTCGACGCGGACGGCAAGGTTATCTCCCACGGTGAAGAGCCGGCCCCGCCGCCCGCGGCTCCCGTCCCCCCGCCGCCGGCCCCGGAGCCGACGTTCTTCTACTCGACGGCGAACTTCCACTTCGACGACGCCACCCTGTCCTGGGTGAACTACCGCAAGGGTCCCATCATCCCGTTCAACACCCGCATCGAGGTGCTGGACAAGGGGTCCTCCAAGGTGAAGTTCCGCATCGTGGAGACGGGCAAGGAGTTCACCTTCGAGAACGACTCCCGCTCCGGCGCGGACACCTGGTTCCTGTTCAAGGCCTCGTTCGCCGAGCAGGACCAGGCCTCCAAGCTCGAGGCGCTGTCCGCCGAGGACCGCAAGAAGGTCTCCGCGTCGGAAGTGGTGCCGGGCATGTCCCGCGCCGCCGTGCGCATGGCGTGGGGCCCGCCTCCTCCGCATGAGACGCCCACGTACAACTCCAACACCTGGTTCTACTGGAAGGGCAAGTTCACCAAGGTGCAGGTCAAGTTCAACGACGAGGACAAGGTCGTCTCCGTCGAGTAGCAGGAGCCGGAAGGCTCACGCGCCCGGGCACAGGGCCTTCGCCTGGTGCCTGGGCGTGTCACTTCATGCGGCCTCGTCCAGGAGTCGACGGAAGACCTGGACGACCTCCGCGTCGGTGACGTCGCCCAGTCCTTCGGTGACCTCGATTTCGGCGTCGATGATGCCGGGCACTCGCGTGGGCCCGAAGCCTCCGAGCCAGACACGCGAGTCCTTCGCCAGGGCCAGGGCGCGCAGCGAGAGCGCCTGTGCATCGCCGCGAAGGAAGAGGCGGAACATGTTCGTCTGGACGGGACTTGGGTGCACCGTCAACCGGGGGTCCGCGGCCAGGGCCTCGCTCAACGTCTTCGCGCGGCGGACCAGCGCCGGCAGGCCCGAGAGCGCGCCGTCCAGGCGCATCGCCGCCGAGGCGACGTAGGGATAGTGATGGAAGAGGTTGCCGCCGTGTCGGTGGCGCCACACGCGGGCCTCGCGGATGAAGTCCTCGCCCCCCACGAGCATGGCGCCGCCCAGCGCGCCGATGCGCTTGTAGAGAGACACGTAGACAGAGTCGAACCCCCGGCAGATGTCCGCGTACGGGCGGCCGTAGAAGGGCTGGCACTCCCAGAGGCGAGCCCCATCCATGTGCAGCTTCACGCCCTTGTCGCGGCAGGTCCGCTTGAGCTCCTCGAGCTGCTCCCACGTCTGGAGCCGGCCACCGAGCCACCGCACCGGCAGCTCGACACTGACGCTCCCGAGAGCATCCGGCGAGTCCCGCACATCGACGGCGAGCAAGGGTCGCGTCCAGGGCGAGAGGATGACATCGCGCAGGCCGTGCAGGACCACATGGCTGCTGTCCTCGTGCAGCACATGGTGTGAGGACGGATGGAGGCCGACGTTCCGATTGCCGCGCGCGTCCGCGTAGATTCGGAGGGCGATGAGCTGGGCCATGGTGCCCGTGGGCATGTAGCAACCCGCGGGGAAGCCCAGCATCGCGGCGAGCTTCTTCTCGAAGGATTCAATCAGCGCCCCTTGTCCGTAGAAGTCGCCACCGGCGCCCTGCCCTCGCATCCATTCGCCAATGGCGATGAGCTCCGAGGCGGGGTCCTGAGCGGCGCTTCCCGTGAGGGAGCCGCGGCAGGCGCGCCGAATCGCGTCGAACTCCGAGCGAGTCGGCCCGGTGGAGGCGGGCTTGCCGGCCTTCGGGGGCGCAGGCGTCGCGGCGCGTGACACCGTCGACAGCAACGCGGTCCCCGCGAGCATGCGGGTCAACGAGAGGAACTCACTGCGGCTGAAGCGATGCTGGAACATCGAGCGCTCCTTCGGGCACGGATTGCGGTCGTTCCACCCAGCCTAGTCCCGTATCCGAAGTCGCTCGTACGATTCCCGCCTCCGGAACATGCCAATCCCGGATGCGCACAACCCGCTCACGGGACGCCCACCACGACGCGCCACCTGTGTGCGCTCCGCCTGTGCGCAGACCCGTCCGACGCCCGCTGCGTCCACCTCGGACGGCTGAGTGGCGAGGCCCCAAGCGAGACTGCAGGCACTCGCCCGCCCAGCTCAGGGCTCGGGGAAGCCGTCGCGCACCCACGCGTTGGCGACGTCTCTGTTGAACTTGAAGGACATGGACACGCGATGCTTCGCGACAGTCGCCCCCGCGTCGTCGATGGCCGAGAGCAGCGCGTGGGGTTCATACTCATCGGCCACGAGCTCGAGCCGGACCTCGTACCAGCGGCCCTCCCAGGCGATGGAGAGCTTCTTGGTCAGGGCCTGGTCGCGCTGTCGCGCGGAGCGGTCGAGGACCTCCGAGGCCGTCTTCACGAAGGTCGCGAACGCGGGCGCATCGAAGGGCTTGGGGTTCTTCTTGTCGCGGCCCATCACCCACGGACTGATGAGGACGGGCTCGGCAATCCCGTGCTTGCGGATCTCCACGGCCCAGCCGTCATCCTCCTCGTTCTTGATGACCCGGGCCGACCAGCCATTCTTCCGCCAGAACGTGGGCTCCATCACATCGGGCTCGGCAGGGGTGCGCTCGTTGCTCATGGGTGTTTCTCATACCCTCCACCAGCCATTTTCCAGAGTGGAGAATGAGCGTCCCCCCTAGGCATCCGTCCTGTCCATGGACTGGCTGGACTCACACGGCCGGGCACAGGGCCTCCGCCAGGTGCCTGGGCGTGTAGCCCGCGAAGCGGACACAGGTGCGCGTCAGGTGCGCCTGGTCCGCGAAGCCCGACATGGCGGCCGACTGCGCGAGGCTCCCCGCGCGCAACAGCGGCACCGCGCGCAACAGCCGCCGCCACAACAGCCAGCGCCGCAAGGCAATGCCCACCTTGGAATGGAACAAGGTGGAGACGTGCCCCGCGGACAGCTTCAGCCGCGCGGCGAGCACTGGCAGCGGGAGTGATTCATCTTGGCCCAGCATGTCGAGCAGGCGCGCGATGCGGCCATCTCCCAACGGCGCGGCCCCCGTGGGAAACAGCGCCTGCACGGCGCACAGGACTCCATGGGCGACCCCGGCCTGCCCCGGCTCCACCCACGTCGTCACGCGAGCCAGGACACTCGGGGACTCCATCGCGAAGGGCTGTCTCCCCGCGAGCGCCTGGAGCGTGGCGCGGTGGACGTCCGCGTCCAGCACCACGCTGGCCAGGGGCCCTGGTGAGCGCGTCACGTGCGGCACGTCGCCGGGGACCACCACGATGCGGCCTTGAGTGCTCCCACCGGCGTGCAGCACCGTCACCGGCCCTTCCAGGCCGAACAGAATCGCGGTGCCCCACTGCTGGTGAGGCGCGGAGTGCGCGTCGTTGGAGCGCAGGACGAAGAGTCCTGTCTCCGGTGCGAGGACGAAAAGCGGTGGGAGGTTCATTCTTCCGAAAAGCGTTCAAGCGCCGCCGGCCCGGGCCACGTCACCGTGGAGGCTCCACATCCGGGAGTCTCCATGGCTTCACGCAGTGCCTCAACCCCCGCCTTCATCTGTGTCTTCCTGCTCGGCGCGCTGTCCTGCCGCTCCCACGAGCCGGAGGTCCTCCCATGTGAGCCGGACGCCGTCCGCGCCTCGCTCCAGCAGTCGATGCAAGAGGCCCTGGAGGCCCATCCCGGCAACGAGGGCTGGCTGATGAGCGTGCGCATCCCCTCCGTGGGACTCGAGTTCTCCGAGGCGGTGCACACCTCGAAGGTGGACACCTTGGATGCGCGCACGCCGTTCCGCATCGCGAGCGTCACCAAGACCTACCTGGCGGCGTCCCTCCTGCGGCTGGTGGAGGACGGCAAGCTGTCGCTCGATGACACGGTGGACTCGGTGGTGCCCGCGCCCTACCCGGAGCTGCTGCGCGCGGGAGGCTACCGCCCCGAGCGGATGACGGTGGAACAACTCCTCACGCACACCAGCGGCCTGTACGACTACGCCCAGAGCGAGGACTACCTCGCCACGGTCCTCGAAGCGCCGGACCAGGTGTGGACCCGGGAAGCCCAGGTGCGCTTCGCCATGGAGCACGGGCGTCCCGCGGGTGAACCGGGTGAGCGCTACGTGTACTCGGACACGGGCTATCTGTTGCTCGGGGCGCTCCTCGAGCACAGGACGGGCCTGGGGCTCGCCGAGGCCTACCGGCGCCTGCTCCACTTCGAGCGACTGGGGCTCACGGCCACCTGGCTCGAGACGCTGGAGTCACCTCCCGCGACTCACGCGCCACTCGCGCCGCAGACCTATGACGGCTTCCCACTCGCGAGCATCCACGCTACCGCGGACCTCTTCGGAGGTGGAGGGTTGGTGTCCAACACGCCGGATGTCTCCCGCTTCTTCCAGGCCCTGTTCTCCGGACAGGTGTTCACCCACGCCTCCACGCTGGAACAGATGACGCGGGTGCCTCCCACCAACACCGAGGACGGCGGAGGCATGGGCATCTTCCGGCTGGAGCGCACGGGCGCCCGGCCCTGCTACCTGCATGACGGCTTCTGGGGCATCACCGCCATGGTGTGCCCGGAGCTCGACGTCAGCGTGGCCATCGCGGGGCTGGAGGCGACGCAGCTGGGGACCGGCATGCGGGACCTGCTCCGCGCCGCGGTGAAGGCCGGCACGGAGTGCAGGCCCGCCCCCTGAGGTCTACAGCCCGGGCCCGCGGGCGCGACCTGATACCCTGGCGAGGCCGCGAGCGCGGGTGTCTCGAAAGAGCCATCGGGCAGGCTCGAGACGGTGGACGACGCGGAACTCCGGCTGACGGCCTCCGCCCCCCGGGGAAGACACCACCGCCACGGCGAGGAGGGAGACCCAACCCGACATGAATGTCTTCATGTCCTCATCTTGGGCGCCGGGAGCGGCCCACGGTCAATGACACATCAGGTCATGCGGGTTGGAGGAACTTTCCTTCCACCAGGTGCTCAATCACTTCCTGCGCGGAATGAGGGTCCAACCGCGCCTTGGAGCCCAGCTGACTCACCGCGCTGGACACCGTGGTGGGTCGCTCGAAGGTGGCGAGCGCCGCCAGGAGGATGGCGCCGTCCTCGCCTTGCACCAGCGTCGGGTCGGAGAACTTGCGGGGTTGGAGCGTGGGCGCGCAGCTCAACGTGATGCCATCGACGGAGCGCAGGACCGTCACTTCCTCGCCCGCGACTCTCGCTGGCGCGCGGTGGCTGCCCAACCAATCCCCCAGCGTGAAGCGCCGCGTCGACGGGGCGGTGTTCACCAGCCGGGTGCGGCCGTTGACGCTCACGTTCCGTCGGGCGTCGCGGTGCTTCCAGGCCATCGCATCCACCTGGTCGGAGGTGCGCTGCACCGCGGCCTCCAGCTTCGCGTCCTTGAAGCGAATCATCGGCACCGACACATCCCCGGGCTCGCGCTGCTCGAAGTAGTCGAGGAACTCGGTGAAGGTCTTCGCCTCGCTCACCATGTCGAAGCGCGCGGGGTGTTCCGTGACGAGTGCGCCCGGCTGTGCTTCGAGCCGCTGATAGCCGATGACGCAGTCGAGGTCGATGATGCGCTCGACGAGCTTGACCTCCTCGGCGAGCGTGGCCTGGCTGGCGAAGGGCAGTCCTCCGATGCCGGAGATCTCCACGGCCAGGTTCGCGTGGCGGCGGCTGCGCTCGATGAGCTCGAGCAGCTCCGAGTCCTTCGCGCAGGGCTTGAGCAGGCCGCGCTTCATCTGCTCCAGGCGCTGCTGCTCGGAGAAGCAGCCGATGTCCACCACCATGTAGACACGCTCGAACGTGCGCGCCAGCGCGTCGACCAGCTCGATTCGCGGCACGCCCCAGAGGAAGTACGTGCAGCAGTGGCGCGACAGGTCCACTCCGGCCCAGGTGCTCCCGAGGAACTCCGCCGAGCTGCCCGCGAAGTCGTAGCGCATCTGCCACGTCCGGGAGGCAATCTCCTGGTGGTCGCGGCGCACGCTCTCCTCGGCCCGCAGGAAGGGCTTCGCGCGTCCGAAGGCGGCCTTCTGGTTGCCACGGGCTCCGCCGCAATACAGGCAGTTCTCTCCGCAGCCCTTGCCCGGCGCGACCCAGCCCGAGAAGGAGTTCAAGTCCAACTGGCTCAGGAAGAGCTCGTTGAAGTGGGAGTAGTAGATGTCCTCGCTGTTGGTCGCGCCCTGCACGTAGCCCAAGGGCAGCCGCGTGGGCCGTCCATCCGGCGTCCGCGTCACGCAGTTGGGCGGCGTGGGGTTGCCCTGGCAGATGGACAGGAGCGGCACCTCGCCATCGCCGAGGACGACGTGGTCGATGCAGTCATAGGCGCTCAGCTCGCGCCACCAGTACGAGGCGGAGTTGCCGCCGACGACGATGCGAATCGACGGGTCTATCTTCCGCAGCGTCCGGGCGATGAGCAGCGCGCGGTCCACGTGGTGGAACCACTTGAGGCTGATGCCCACCAGCTTCGGGCGCACGCGGCGGACCAGGGCCTCGAACGAGCGCACGACCTCGGCGGGGGTCTCATCGCCGTCATAGAGGCGGACGAAGGCCTCGATGCCTCCTCGCCGCAGGTAGCTCGCCAGGTAGAGGATGCCGCACGTGGCCTCCCCCGTTCCGGCACCGACGAGAAGCACTGGCGAGAGCACACGACCACCACCCATGGACTGAACACCGACCTTTCCGAGGCGGCGCCACAGTAGACGATTCGCGGCCCCGAGGACTCACCGCGTTGAGGGCCTGGGTCCAGAGCCCGCCTGCCTCCTGCCGGGGCAGGCACCGAAGCCCCCTTCGCCGCGCGGCCCCGCCCACGCGCTCCACCGAAGCGCGCTTCGCTCCGCGTCCCCTCACGCCCAGAGGGAGCACGGGGTCCTCGGGGTTGGCACACGCGCTGCTACTGCCCTCGGCAACCGGCGGCCACGCAGCCGGGCCCATCACACGAGGACCAGACCCATGCATGACGTGGATCGTACCTACCAGGAGCAGGAAGGCGAGTCGTTCGAGTTCGAGTTCAACGCCGAGGCGGAATGGGGGGAGGTGTTCAACGAGAGCGAGCTGAATGAGCTCGCCATGGAGTTGTTGGAGGTTGGCAATGACCAGGAGCTCGAGCAGTTCCTGGGCAACCTCATCAAGAGGGCGGGCTCGGCCATCCGCAAGGTGGTGTCCAGCCCCACGGGACAGGCGCTGGGCGCGAAGCTCAAGAGCCTGGCCAAGCAGGGCCTCGTCGCCGGGGGTCGCGCGGTCGGCAACATGGTGCTCCCCGGCCTGGGCGGCGCGGTCGGCGGCAAGCTGGGCCAGCGCGTCGGCCAGGCCTTCGGGTTGGAGCTGGAGGGGCTGAGCCAGGAGGACCGCGAGTTCGAGGTGGCCAAGCAGTTCGTGCGCCTCGCGGGCGATGCCTCTCGCGCGGCGCTCTCCTCCGCGGAGGGAATGGCGCCGCAGCAGGCGGTGGGCGCCGCCATGCAGCAGGCCATCCAGCGCTATGCCCCCGGGCTCGCGGGCTCCAGCGCGCCACCGCGCGCGGGGACGGCGACCAGCGGCCGCTGGGTGCGCAAGGGCAACAAGATCATCCTCCACGGAGTCTAGCCCGCCATGGCCGCCAGCTCCTTCGCCTCCTGGATGTTGTCGCAGGAGGCGCGCGCCCTGCTCACCCGGCTGGAGCGCATCAAGTCCTTCGCCATGTCGGAGACCATGGTGCCCGCCGCCACGCTCTCCATGGAGGCCCAGGCCGCGGTGGAGCGCTACCTGGTCCAGGGGCGCCGGGAGCTGCGGTCTCAACTCCACCGGTACATCGCCTGGGTGGAAGGCCCGGAAGGCCGCTGGGCTTCACCCGCCGAGGCCCAGCGGCGCTTCACCTTCCTTCGACTGCGGTTCAACGTGGTGCTGTCGCACTTCGACATCTTCAGCGAGGCGCTGAGTCAGCGCAGCGAGGCGGAGAGCGGCGTGTGGCTCGCGGGGCTGGACGTGCTCTCGCGGGACGCGCTGGAGCTGCCCGGCTACTACGACGCGCCGCCCGTCATCTGCTACCTGGCCCGAGGCCCCGGGGCCGCCATCCGGCGCGCGCGCACCCGCTTGCCCGGTGGTGGAGCCAACCCCGCCGCCCTCATCCGCGTCCCTCGCGAGCGGATGATTGGCAGCAGCCTCGCCTCCTCGCTCTTCCACGAGGTGGGCCATCAAGGCGCGGCCTTGCTCGACCTGGTCGCGTCGATGCGCGCGGCCTTGCGAGCGCTGACACATGACACACCCGAGGAGGCCTTCTCCTTCGGCCTGTGGGAGCGGTGGATTTCGGAGGTCATCGCCGATGTCTGGTCGATGGCCCGCGTGGGTGTCACGTCCACGGTGGGATTGATGGGTGTGGTGAGCCTGCCCAGGCCGTTCGTGTTCCGGCTCAACACGGAGGACCCGCACCCCATCCCGTGGATTCGCGTGAAGCTGAGCTGCGCGCTGGGGGCGCACCTGTATCCCCATCCGCAGTGGGCGCGGCTGGCTCGGCTGTGGGAGGAGTTCTATCCCGCGCGGGGGGCGCCCGAGCGCTCGCGCCAGGCCCTGGCGTTGCTCGAGGCCAGCCTGCCGCGCTTCGTGCGGTTCCTCGTGGAGCACCGCCCCGCGTCGCTGCGTGGCCACACGCTCGCGGAGGTCTTGAAGACACGGGAGCGGCAGCCGGCGCGGCTCGGCGCGCTGTACCAGCAGTGGCGCCGCGGGCGCTCCGGCATCCAGGCGTCGCCGCCGTCGTTGGTGTTCGCGGTCATCGGTCAGGCCAGGGCCGATGGCGTCCTCTCCCCCGAGGAGGAGAGCCAGATGCTGGCCGAGCTTCTCAAGTACTGGGCGCTGCGCAGCACGCTCGACGCGTCCGAGACCTGCGCCGCGCTCTCCAAGTCACGGGCTCTCGCGTCGGCGCTCCATGCGCCCGCGCTGCCGCGCAACTCCGTCACCTAGCTTTGGAGGAAGAACATGCCTCGCGTCACACTCGTCGTCTCTCGCACCACCGTCACTCCAGGACCGTCCGGCGCCCAGGTGACGCTCACCGCCACCGCGGACACCCCCAACCCCGAGGTCGCTCACCGGGTCTACGAATGGAGCGTGGACGAAGGCACCGTCACGCCCCGCCAGGTCCAGCTCCGAGGCACCGACGTCGAGGCCTCCACGACCTGGACGCTGCCGCCCATGGCCCAGGAGCGCGAGCTCACCGTGCGCGTCACGCTGCGCGAGTACACCCGCGACACCAGCGAGGACCCCGTGTCCATCGCGGAGGCCAAGCAGCGAGTGCTCGCGCTCGCCGGCGGTGTCCCCGACGTCCGGCAGGTGGTCCGCGAGGCCATCAACGAGCTCAAGCCGCTCGCGTTGCACGACGGCGCGAATGACTTCGTGCGCGTGGGGCTGCAACGCACGCAGCACCCGTACACCAGTGACGCCATCCTCTGGATGGTCATCCGGAAGACGTCCAACGAGCTGTCGTTCAACAACTACAGCGAGTTCATCGACCAGCGGCTCTTCGACTCCCCGAGCCCCACGCCGAACCCCAGTCCCTCGCCGGTGCCCCGCCCTCGTCTCTCCGGGGTGGACATCTTCCGGAAGCTGCGGGCCTTGACCGAGAGCTTCCTCGTGCTCAACACCGGCGTGCTGGTGGACTTCGTGGACCTGCTGAGCGGCTTGAACGCGGCGGAGGAGAGCGGCCGGCTGGGGCGGCCCCTTCCCAACGACAAGGACTTCAACCAGCTCTGGTCGGACTACCTGGTGGACGTGAACGGGAGCGCGGACGTGGCGCTGCCGTACCTGGCGCTCATCCGCAACAAGTTCCCCGAGATGCCGCTCATCGTCCCGAAGAACCTGAGCGAGGACGACGTCACCCACTGCTACGGCATCCTCCAGAAGAAGCTGAGCCAGCCGCTCCTCTTGGAGCTCATCTGGAACTACTGGCACGAGGAGGGGATGCTGGTCCAGTCGGTGAACGCCATCAGCCAGCGCTTCCAGAACGTGCGCGGGCCGGGCGTAAGAGACCCGCTGGCGAACATGGAGATAGACCCGCTGCGGCCGCTCAACAGCCTGCTGTGGGGTTACTTCCAGGACGAGCAGCGCCGCTTGAGCGTGGTGCGCCGCGCGCATGAGTACGACCACGAATACGGCTTCACGCTGCACGGCAAGGCGGTGGCGGGGATTCGCACGGCGGACCGGCGCTCCAAGTTCCTGGAGGCCTTCCACAACCTGCTCCACCTGTGTGTGCAGTTCTTCCGCAAGGACGATGACACCACCGTGGTGTCGGATGGCTTCCCGGTGCTCAACGCGCTCAAGGAGACGCACTACCTGCTGGCGCAGGGGGCCCACAACCAGTTCGGGGACCTGCCGTCGACGGCGCGGCAGGAGATGCTCATGCAGCAGTGGCTGCTGGCGCGCCCGGAGATGCGCGAGTTCCTCGGCGGCCGGGTGATGGTCCCCTACCCCGAGCCCTGGATGGACCGGGTGGATGCGATGAAGACGCTCCAGGGCTGGACGGACATCAGCTCCGTGCACTTCCACGAGCTGGGCGTCTTCGGCGAGCAGGTGCTGCTGTCGGTGCGCTACGGCGGCTGGAGCGTGTCGAACGACCCGGCCCAGGCCGCGAACTGGGCGCGCTACTGGCGGCCGGAGATTCAGGGCTACATCCACGCGTATCGCGCCGTCACGGGGGTGGACCTGACCGTGGAGCACTCGGACCCGCAGCGGCTGTCCGAGCGGGACGTGCCTCCTTCGGTCCACCTGCGCAACCGGCTCGCCCATCAGCGTCGGCGGTAATGGGGCCCGACGTCCGTGCTCGACTTCACCTCCGCGCTCTACCTGGGGCTGGTGCATGCCAGCCGGACGCTCGAGCCCTGGGAGCAGCTCACCCTGGGCGCGCCCGCCGTCCTGGAGGAACCCGCCTGCGTGGCGAGGACGGAGCGCGACCTCGCGGAGTTGGTGGGCTGTGAGCGCGCGCTGTTGGCCCGGTCCACGCTGCATGTGTTCTGGGATGTGTTCAGCGCGTTGGAGGGGCGCCGCGTCTCGCTGTTCTGGGACGACGGCGCCTATCCGGTGGCGAAGTGGGGCATCGAGGTGATGGCGGCGCGCGGTGTTCCCGCGCGTGGGTTCCACCACCACTCCCCCGAGAGCCTGGCGCGGAGGCTCCGCTCATCGGGGCAGGGCCGCAGGCCCGTGGTGGTCTGCGATGGCTGGTGTCCAGGATGCGGCGAACTGGCGCCGCTCGATGCGTACCTGCGCGTGGTCCGCGCGCATGGGGGGCTGCTCATCGTCGATGACACCCAGGCCGTGGGTGTGCTGGGGCGAAGGCAGCGGGGCATGGCCCAGGGCGTGGGTGGAGGGGGCTCGCTGCGATGGCATGGGCTCGAGGGGCCGGACCTCGTGTGGTGTGGCTCCTTGGCCAAGGCGCTGGGGGTGCCCATGGCGGCCGTGGCGGGTGACGCCAGGTGGATGGCTCGCATCGAGGCTCGAGGCGAGACGCGGGTGCATTGCAGCCCGCCATCGGTCGCGGACCTTCATGCCGCGCGGCGGGCCCTCCTCATCAATCGCCGGGAGGGGGACGTGCTTCGCCGCGCGCTGGCCCTGCGGGTGGCGCACTTTCGCGAACAGCTGCGACGGGCGGGGCTGAGCTCCACGGGCGGGCTGTTCCCCGTGCAGCGCATGCGGATTCCCCTCGGTGTGGACTCGCGCCGCGTCCATGAGCGGCTGCGTCGCGGGGGCGTTCGCACCGTGCTTCAGCGCTCGCGCTGTGGGCCGGACGTTTCGGTGAGCTTCATCGTCACCACCCGGCACGACACGCCGGAGCTGACTCACGCCGTGGAGCTTCTGGCCGAGGCCCTCCACGACGAACAACACGAGAGGACACGACATGAACGAGTGGCATGAAGGTGGAGACACGCGAGAGTTCGAGGGGACGGAAGAGTCCTTCGTCCAGCGGCCGCGCGCGGCAACCAAGCGCAAGGGGCGGGGCGACATGAGGGCCGCGAGTACCCGCCGCCTTCCGGGAGGAGTTCGTGTCACCCCGACCCAGCGCGCGGGCCTCCAGAAGCGCGTCGCGACGAAGCCAGGCCGGGGTTTGAGGAAGCCAAACCCGAGGAGGCGTTGGCCTCGACTCCGGCCCTGGCGCTTCCTGGGCGTGAGCTACCGGCCACCCCTCGTGGTCGAGCCTCCTCCCGAGGCAAGCCCACCACCGCCGCCACCGCCACGAAACACCGCGACAGGTGGCTCCGCGACTCCGCCCGAGCCACCTCCGTACAATGACGCCCCGGAGGATGACATGCCCGAGGAGCCCGTGGATGAGCCTTCCGAGCCCGATACGCAGGAGGAACTCTCCACGTCCGGGCCGCGCATCTCGTGGTCGAAGGTGACGGTGGAGCGATATCCATTCACCCGCTTCCCCGACGGGGGTGGGGTGTACGTCGTGGAGGAGGAGGGACACCCGCTCTTCGTGGGTGAGACGCACCACTTCCAGACGCACTGGAGGGAGAGACTGTCGGCGCTCTACCAGATGGGTTTCACGCGCCGGGGAGGACGGCTGCTCAAGCCCCTCACCCTGTGGTTCGCGAGGCTCCAGCCCAACACCCCCGGCGCACGCCAGCAGGTGCAACGCGCCCTCCGCCTGGCCCTGCCGCGCGCGGGTGTCGTGCGCACGGGAGCCCTGCGCAACCCTGGCTTCGTCGAGGAGGACTCCAGCGACGACCTGTCCGCCCTTCCCGGCCTGTTCCCTCGATGCACCTGGGGGCGCGAGGCCCTCCAGGCACTGAGGAGCCCGCCTCCTCCGCGCTCCCATCGCTAGTCCTCCTGCTGAGCGCGGCGGAGCTGGAGCGCGCGGTCCGTGACACCCAGGCGCCGGGCCGCGCGCTGGAGGTTGCCGTCCTCCTCCTCGAGCACCAGACGAATCGCCATCTCCGAGGCGCTCCGTCCAATCTCCTTCAGCCCCATCCCCATCGTCAGCGCGTGCTGCACGGCTCGCGCGAAGGACTTGTCGCGCCACTCTCCGAGCCCGTGGAGGGAGGGCAGTTCATCGGAGGGAATGTCGCCCACGGTGATGGGCCCGGAGCCCACGTGGCGCTTGCAGATGCGGCCCATGAGCTGCCGCAGCTCGCGGATGTTCCCTGGGTAGTTGCGCTGGAGCAGGTAGTCGCGCACGCGTGGGTCCAGGGCCAGCTCCACGTCGGGCCGCATCGTCCGGAGGAAGTGCAGCGCGAGAGGCAGGATGTCCTCGGGCCGCTCGCGCAAGGGCGGCAGCCGGCAGACCCAGCTCGAGATGCGATGGAAGAAGTCGCGGCGGAAGGCGCCCTGGCTGACTTCCTCACTCAACTCTCGATTGGTCGCGCAGACCAACCGGAAGTCCGCGTGCTGCCAGGTGTTGGAGCCGACGCGCTTGTATGAATGCTCCTGCACCACGCGCAGCAACTGCGCTTGGAGGGCCAGTGGGAGCTCCCCCACTTCATCCAGGAACAGCGTCCCCTCATGGGCCATGGCGAAGGCCCCATCCCGGATGCCCGCCGCGCCCGTGAAGGCGCCTCGCTCGTGGCCGAAGAACTCACTGCCCGACAGCTCCGGGACCACCGTCGTGCAGTCCAGCGTCACCAGGTCTCGCTTGTGCGAGCGCCGGTCGAGCTCGTGGATGAGGCGCGCGACCTCCTCCTTGCCGGTACCGCTCTCTCCAAGCAACAACACCGAGGCGTCCGTGAAGGTCGCCACCTCGACGATTTGCCGGAGCACGGGGAGCCAGGAGGGAGAGCGCCCCACCAACCGCCGCTGCACCACAGCGGAGTCGATGATCCGGTCCACGGCGTCCCAACGCTCCAACCGCGCGGAAATCTCCGTCACCGCGTCGTGTGAGCCATCCCATGCAATCACATCCGCGGCCCCTTCGAGGAGCAGCCGCCAGCAAGCGCCCTCCGCCAGCGCCCGCTCCGACGTGGCCACCGCCAGCACCCGCGTCGAGGCGTTCAGCCGGCATCGCCGCAAGACGTCCAGCGTCATCGCCCCCACCTCGTCGAACACCAGGATGCCAAGTCCGGCGAGCACTCCCTCCGCGCACTCCGGCTCGATGCCGGCCCTCCCCAGTGACTCCAACACCCTAGGGCGCAGGACAGCCGCACCACTCCCCACGAAGCGAATCCAGGTCCTCATGCGCGTCATGCCCCAGGTCCGGTCCCGACGAAGAAAACCCACCCATGAGATTGGGCGGGTATTTTCTTCAACGTCATGAACGCAGACAGTTCAGAGGAATGATTTCTCATTTCGCGACAACAACTGTCACATGGACGCCAGCCGTCTCGCACCTACGTCCAAACCCTCATCCGTCCGAATCCGACAATGCCCCGCAATTCCTCTCACCTGCGGGCGGGTATCCCACCTTGGCGGCCGATGGCTGCCCCCTCCAGGGCGAGCCGGCGCGCGGGCGTTCGCCCGTCCCGAGAGGCAGAGCGGCCTGACAACGATGGCGGCAGGGAGGAGCACGGGCCCTCGCTGCGCCGATGCTCCCGCCAGATTCAGTCCCACCGCAACTTATGGACGTTTCCAGTGCCCGAGTGCGTCAAGGCGTCGAGGTGTCGACATGGCGAAGCAGCAACCGAACTTCCTCATCATCTGGGGCGAGGACATCTCAACTCAACTCAACGCGTCCGAACGGTGACGGTGTCACGCACCGAAGCGCGTGATGCCGGACTCGACATACCTCTCCGCCCTGCAGCCCGCGGCGACGGAACAACGCGTGCTCGGCCGCCAGCGTCCCTGTGGTTGAAACGGCGGGGTCCCACTCCAAACCTGAAGTGAGCGAAGACAAGGAGCCCATCGATGGAGATCAAGCCCCAGGCCATGGCCATTCCCAAGTCGACTGAGCACCTCGAGCGCGGGAAGTACGGTCCGATTTTTCCGAAGACCCCCGCCTGTTATGGATTCACGATTGTTGCCAACGTCAAGCAGGGACACGCTGACGCACTGCGCGCCTATGGCCCGAGGCTAGCGGAAGCACTCAAGGCCAACCCCGACCTTCTCGCACCACTCAAGCTCCACTACCTCCGCTGGGTGCTCTTCGACGATGACACCCGCTTCATGTATCAGGGCATCTTCGACACCGATTTCGACAAATACACCGAAGACGCGGTCGTTCTCTTCTCGCAGTCCGGAATCGACACCGCCTTCGAGCACCTGGAGGGGTTTCCCATGGACTGGAAGACGAACACGCCTGCGTTCATCAAGTTCCTCCGAGACCATCAGTGCAACAGCTTTCTCGAGTACGGCGAGTACCCGTACTTCACGGGCGATGACATCAAGAAGGCATTGAAAATCAAAGCCTCGCTCGCCGAAATGCTCGAGCAGATGCAATAGAGGCCCATCATGAGTGAAACGTCGGGGCGAACATACAATCAGAACCACACGCCGAGGCGATACATGAGAGAGCATCGGCGGGTCAGCGTCTACACGTCCTGGAGCTACCCGGGGGAAGCCAATCGAAACCCCGCCGAAATGGACAATCGGTTTTCGACGATGACCGAGGTCCGCCGAGTCCTCTGGCCCGATTACGAGTCCGAGCAATGGGCAGACCCGCTGAGGTTCCAGCAAGGCATCGCGGGCTCACTGGAACTCTTCTTCTGGGCGTGGGTGAAGTTCCAGCAGGTCATCGAGGAGGTCACCGGACACAAGGTCCCCATGTTCCAGCGGGTCGACCAGGCGGGTTTCTCCCTGCCACTCGACGAGCGGGTCCTCTCCGATGTGGATACGCTGCTCGTCTTCGGTCTGGACCACAACGTCACTGGGCAGGTGGCCGCCCCGGAGGAGATAGAAGCGGTGCGCGAGTTCCTCGGGCGCGAAGGCACCTGCCTGGTGATAGGCCCACACCACGATGTGGGGCACTCACCGGACCAGGCGGAGCGCGCCCTGGAATACGCCCATCATGGCGACGCGCTGGTGCCTCGTCAGCAACGGTTCGGCGGCTTTACGCGCTCTTTGATGAATGGGCTGGGAATCCCCGTCGAGAACCGTTGGGGACTCCGCCCGGCCGTCGTCGAAGGTACGAATCGAAGCACTCCCTTGACGGTGATGGAAGACCTGGATACGCGCGGCTGGCTCTCCGGGGTGCGGAACTTCAACTTTCACATGCACCTGCCGCACTATGCGGTCACGACGGAGGACTCCCGGTCGGTTCGTGTCCTGGCCAAGCAGCCGATCGACCTGACCCGGCCACATCCATTCACGAACGAGGGAAACACCGAGTTCAACGCGCTGGTATGGATGCCGCCGGATGACGGCAGGGCTGGCGATGTGCTGGTCGCTGACTCCACCAACTTCAGCACCTTGTTCGGAGCGGATGAGAGCCTCGTGCGCTTCTGGAAGAACCTCGCCACGGTCCACTGAGATGCTCGAACTCGATGACATCCAAAGCGGCGTGCTGCGGCCCCGTCCTTCTCCGTACGTCGCGACCTACATCCTCCTCCGCATCGACGACCGGAGGGAGGGACGGGAGTTGATGAGACGGCTCTGCCCGGCGGTGAACGCGGCCGCCCATCCGAGCAGTTCGGTCGCGGATTGCTGGCTCAGCGTCGCGCTCACGTACCACGGGCTCGAGGCGCTGGGCGTACCACGGGACTCCCTGGACAGCTTCGCGTGGGAGTTCCAGCAGGGGATGGCCGCCCGGGCAAAGGCGCTGGGAGACGACGGCGAAAGCAGCCCCGAACATTGGGAACCCCCGCTGGGAACGCGCGATGTCCATGTCGTGCTGACCGCACTTTCGCCGGAGCAGGTTCAACTGGAAGCCGCGCTGGAGCGCGCGCACCAGGCCCTGCGGGCGCTTGGCGGCGTCACGGCGATATGGCGTCAGGACTGCCACGCCCTGAGCACCGGCAAGGAGCCTTTCGGCTTCAAGGACGGCATCAGTCATCCGGCCGTCGAGGAGAGCGGTATTTCAGGAAGCAATCCCCACGAGGCGCCGCTCAAGGCTGGCGAGTTCGTCCTCGGCTACCCCGATGAGACGGGCAGTCTGCCGCCGATGCCCTGGCCTGACGTCCTGGGGCGCAATGGAACATACGTCGCCTTCCGCAAGCTTCATCAACGGGTGGCCGCGTTCAGGCAGTACTTGCAAGCCACCGCAACTCCCCGGGAGGACGAGGAGTTCCTGGCAGCGAAGATGATGGGGAGGTGGCGAAGCGGCGCGCCACTGGCGCTGTGCCCCCACCACGACGCTCCGGACCTGGGCGCCGACTCGTCGCGGAACAACGCCTTCCTCTATTCAGATGACTCGACTGGGTACAAGACGCCTCCCGCATCGCATGTCCGGCGAGCGAACCCTCGCGACGCTTCCGTCGCTGGCGTGGTCAGACTCCACCGGATGATCCGGCGCGGAACGGCCTACGGGCCCGAGCTGCCCGAGGGCACCCTCGAGGACGATGGCGCCGAGCGCGGACTGATGTTCGCCTTCATCGGCGCGCACCTCGGACGGCAGTTCGAGTTCGTACAGTCAGAATGGGTCAACGGCGGTGACTTCCTCGGACTGGGTGATGCGAAGGACCCCTTGGCCGGCGCGAATGACGGGGAGGGCGAGTTCTCAATCCCGAAGCGGCCCATCCCCAGGCGCTTGCAAGGCCTCCCGCGATTCGTGGTCACCCGTGGAGGCGAGTACGGCTTCATGCCCGGGCTCCGGGCACTGCGATGGCTCGCGGACCTGCGGACATGAGCGGCTCGGAGCGCATGGATGTCGTCGTCATCGGCGCCGGCCCCGCGGGGCTGCTCGCGGCGCTCAGAGCCGGCGACCTGGGCGCGAGGACCGCCCTCGTCACTCGCGACGCGTTCGGGGGCATGGCGGCCCATGACGGGCCGGTCCCGGTGAGGACGCTGGCTCAGGCGGCACGGCTGCTCCGAGACGCTCGGGAGCTGGGGCGCTATGGCATCACCGTGAAGGAGCCTGTGCTGGATTATGGGCGGCTGCTGACCCGCGTGCGCGAGGTGACCGGCGAGGTTCGCGCGCGAGCGGCCCTGCGCGAACAAATCGCCGCGGCGGGGGTCTCCGTCTACGAGCACATCGGCGCGGCGCGCTTCGTAGACCCGCACACCGTCGAGACCCCGCGCGGGCTGTCGTTTCTGGCCGAGAAGTTCATCCTCTGCACCGGCGGCGTGAGCCGGCGCCTCCGGGTCCCGGGATTCGAGCTCACGGCAACCCACAGCGATGCGTGGAACCTGGCCGCCGTCCCGCCAACCCTGGTGGTCGTCGGCGGTGGCGCCACGGGTGTGCAGGTCGCGTCGGTCTTCAATGCGTTCGGCTCGCGGGTGCAGCTCTTCCAGGCCTCGGCGCGCATCCTGCCGACCGAGGATGAAGACGTGTCCGCCGCCGTCGCCGAGTCCTTTCGTCAGGCCGGAATGGTGGTGCGCGAGGACTTCGGCGCCATTGAACGCTTCGAGAAGACACCGGGCGGAGTGCGGATGGTCTTCGTTCGAGACAGTTTGAGAGACAGCGTCGAAGCCGCGCTCCTCGTCGTCGCGGTGGGCTGGACGGCCGACACCTCCACGCTCAACCTCGCGGCCGCCGGAGTCGAGACCGACTCGCGGGGGTTCGTGCGCGTCGATGAGCATCTGCGGACGTCCGCGCCGCACATTTTCGCCGCTGGAGACGTGACGGGGCGCCGGATGCTGGTCCCCCAGGCGATGCAAGATGGATTCGTCGCGGGCTCCAACTCGGCGCGAGCTCCCATGGTGACAGTCACGGACGAGGTGTGTCCCATCGGCAGCTTTACCAATCCCGAGTACGCGCAGGCGGGCCTGACCGAGGCGAAGGCGCGTCAAGCGCACGACGTCGTCGTGGCCGTGGTGCACTTCGACACGACGACGCGGACCCTCATCGATGGGCGGACGGCCGGCTTCTGCAAGCTCATCGTCGACCGTGCTACGCGGAAAATCCTGGGTTGCCATGTCGTGGGTGAGCAGGCCGTCGACCTGGTCCAGACCGCGGCGATTGCCATGGTGGCGGGGCTGCAAGTAGATGAACTGGCTCGTGTTCCGCTCTCGTTCCCCACCTATACCGGGATTCTCGGGCGTGCGGCCGCCATCGCTGCCCGCCAGCTTCAAGTCGACGTGGACCGAGTTCGCATCGCAGAGCTTCTTTGATGTCAATGACCACGACGGGTGAGATTCGGAAGATGTCCAATTGACGGACAAGCTGAACCGCTTCTTCGAGGCGGTCCGTGCCCCCTCCATGAAGACCGACGAGGCGTTCTGGACGGACTTCCAGCGGAAGTTTGGCTTCGCAACGCTGACACCCTCCGAGCGCGTCACACCGATGAACGCCGCCAACCTCTGTCCGGAGGTCAAGTCCCGAATCTCCTCCTCCAGCAGCATCTCCAGCGTCATTCGGATGGCACCCAGGAAGCGTGCGCGCACGTCAGTGCGCACCTCCTCGTGCGAGGGCGCGGCAAACTCGGTATCGGAACTCCTCGGCTCCCCTGCCAGGGGGAGACCGTCTCGGTTGGTTTCTCCGAGGAGCTTCCCTCTTTCCCGCTCAGCCATGTTCGCCGACTACACACTTATAGGGACACGCCCCGCACCGCTGCGGGCGCGAAACGAAGACCCAGGACGGACGTGAGTGACGCCGCTACCACCGACAATGGAAGGTGGAGCGCCTCTTCGCCCGGCTCCAGAACTTCCATCGCCTCGTGACGCGCTACGAGGTGAAAGTGGAGAACTTCCTCGGCTTCCTCCACCTCGGCTGCATCCTCATCCTCTCGAGGCAATCCTGAGCGCACCTCCAGATGCTGTCCGACAAGGAAATCACCTGACTGCGTATATAGGCACGCTGGGCGACGTCCATTGACAGTCACGGTTCATGAAGCCTTGCAGACCATTACAATCAAGATGAGTGCCCCTGTTCCGCGCAGGCTTCTCCGTCAGCCGCGGACGGGCCGATGGCTGTCCATGGCGATGGGACTCCTCCTGGGCGTCACCGGCTGCGGTGAGTCCGAAGGGGCTTGGCTGGAAGTGCCTGGAGATGAGCCCCCCGGACTGAACTGTCTTCACGGAGGTCGCTCGCTGCTCGCGGGGGCGGACGACAATGGGAACGGTAGGCTCGACGAGGACGAGGTCCGCCAGCGGACCTACAGTTGCACCTCCCCGGAAGCACTGACCATGGCGCGCGCCGAGCCTCGCGGGGTGAACTGCGAGTTCGGAGGGACCGCGCTCCAGACGGGCCTGGACCTGGATGGGGACAACCTGCTGTCGGACGCCGAGGTGACCTCCGTCCAGTATGTCTGTGAGCGCGCCGCGCCCACACTCCTGAGCCGCGTGCGCGACGAGCCCGCAGGAGCGACCTGCGCCACGGGCGGCTCCGCCGTGGAGAGCGGCCTGGACGTGGACGGTAACGGGGAGCTGTCGCGGGAAGAGGTGACCACGACGCGGTATGTCTGCGGCGTGCGCGCGCTGCTGCGCGTGGACCCCGAGCCTCCGGGGGAGCGGTGCCCGGTGGGAGGCACCGTGGCGCGAGGCGTCCCGGACATGGACGGAGACGGCCAGTTGGACGACGCGGAGGTGGAGTCCACGCGGTACGTCTGCGATGCCCGCACGCTGACCCGGGTGGACGTGGAGCCTCCGGGCCGGCGCTGCCGGGGAGGCGGCGCCGTCGTGCACACCGGCGGCGACACCAATGGTGACGGGGTGCTCCAGGATACGGAGGTCCGCTTCTCGGAGACCCTCTGTGAGCGCACCATCGACGGAGATGTGTCGGTCTACACCCAGCTGGAGCTCGCCAAGCTCCAGGACGTGAGGGTCATCACCGGAAACCTGAACATCTGGTACGGCAGCGTGGTGAACGTGTCGCTGCCCGAGCTGAGGCTCGTGGGCGGAGTGGTTAAACTCCACTACCTCCAGGAGGTTCGCAACCTGTCGCTGCCGGCACTCCGGGCCGCTCGCGCAAGGGCGGCAGCCGGCAGACCCAGCTCGAGATGCGGTGGAAGAAGTCGCGGCGGAAGGCGCCCTGGCTGACTTCCTCACTCAGCTCTCGATTGGTCGCGCAGACCAACCGGAAGTCCGCGTGCTGCCAGGTGTTGGAGCCGACGCGCTTGTATGAATGCTCCTGCACCACGCGCAGCAACTGCGCCTGGAGGGCCAGTGGGAGCTCCCCCATTTCATCCAGGAACAGCGTCCCCTCATGGGCCATGGCGAAGGCCCCATCCCGGATGCCCGCCGCGCCTGTGAAGGCGCCTCGCTCGTGGCCGAAGAACTCACTGCCCGACAGCTCTGGCACCACCGTCGTGCAGTCCAGCGTCACCAGGTCCCGCTTGTGCGAGCGCCGGTCGAGCTCGTGGATGAGGCGCGCGACCTCCTCCTTGCCGGTACCGCTCTCTCCAAGCAACAACACCGAGGCGTCCGTGAAGGTCGCCACCTCGACGATTTGCCGGAGCACGGGGAGCCAGGAGGGAGAGCGCCCCACCAACCGCCGCTGCACCACAGCGGAGTCGATGATCCGGTCCACGGCGTCCCAACGCTCCAACCGCGCGGAAATCTCCGTCACCGCGTCGTGTGAGCCATCCCATGCAATCACATCCGCGGCCCCTTCGAGGAGCAGCCGCCAGCAAGCGCCCTCCGCGAGCGCCCGCTCCGACGTGGCCACCGCCAGCACCCGCGTCGAGGCGTTCAGCCGGCATCGCCGCAAGACGTCCAGCGTCATCGCCCCCACCTCGTCGAACACCAGGATGCCAAGTCCGGCGAGCACTCCCTCCGCGCACTCCGGCTCGATGCCGGCCCTCCCCAGTGACTCCAACACCCTAGGGCGCAGGACAGCCGCACCACTCCCCACGAAGCGAATCCAGGTCCTCATGCGCGTCATGCCCTCGGGTCCCGTGCCGATGAAGAACACCTGCCCACCCAGAAGATGGGAAGGCGTCTCATTCAACGAGATGAACGCAAACGGTTCGCTTGCATGGCTTGCGATTCGACGACAACCACTGTCACAAGGACGCCAGTCATACACCCCTACGCCCAATCCCTTACCCGCACTCATCCAACGACGCTCCGCAATTCCTCATCACCCACGAGCCTGCCTCCTCCCCCTCGACGACGAGCGGGGGCACGGGCGCCCCCGCCGCTCCCGTTGGATTCAATCACACCACAACTCTTGGACGTTTCCCGTGCCCGAGTGCGTCAAGGCGTGGAGGTATCGACATCGCGAAGAAGCAACCGAACATCCTCATCATCTGGGGTGCCTGGGCTTCGTCACTTCAAATACATCAGGGTGGACTTTGCTTTATCAAAGGCGTCACCCACCAACAGCTCGAAGACTCCATCGTGGTCGACGTCCAGCGCGGCCACCTCCAAGGAGGACAAGTGGGTCCCGAAGCACTTCGCCGGGAACCAGTATTCGACCCCCTGAGAGGGCGTGATGCAGATGGCCTGGTGTGCCAGCTCAGGGGAGAGGAGCTCCGGCAGCCCATCGCCGTCCAGGTCCTCCGCGGCGAGGCGCAAGGAGGAAGCGCCGGCAGGTTGGAGGAACTTCTCGTAGAAGCCGAAGTCGACGCTCTCATGACTCATGATGGGAAGAATCCCGCGCCAGCCGCAGGAGACCAGCATGTCCATTCGGCCATCGTGGTCGAGGTCCTCGAGGATCAACGCCGATGCGTCACAGGACTCGACGTACGGGGAGTACTCACGAACCTTGCGCGGGGGGCCCTCCGCGCGCCCTTCGAACACGATGAGGTCGAAGGTCCGGCCGACGCTACGAAGGACCAGCAGGTCCGCCCGGCCGTCTCCATTCAAATCCCCCAGCGCGAGCCGATTCATGGAGGAGTAGGTGGCGAGCAGGTCTCCACCCTCGAAGGTGCCGTCACCCCGGTTGCGAAGCAGGTACGCCTCATAGGTCTGAAACCCGGTCGAGGGGCGTCGGGTCTGGAAGACCACATCCAGGTCACCGTCGCCGTCCACGTCCCCCGCGGCGAACAGGTGCCCGATGGATCCCTTGGAGTAGATGTCCAGCGGGAGCGGCTCGGGCTCGGTGAAGGTTCCATCCCCCCGCCCACGCATCAGTGACAGACCCCGGATGGCGGGCGGGCCCGTGAGGGTCCTCACGAGCAGGTCCATGGTCGGGCCCGCGTCGAAGCGCCCTGGAAGCAATTCCTCGGCGCCCGGAGGTGCGGTGGAGGGGCCCCGAGGCACGAGTCCTCCCTCCGCCCGAGTGAGGTGGACCAGGATGTTGCCGTCCACCAAGGAAGCCACGTCCTTCCAGCCGTCGCCGTCGAAGTCCTCGGTCACGAACCGGGCGCCGATGGGCGACAGGGGCGGCGGGGACGCCAGGTCCCGAATCACGCTCACGCTCCGGTGGCGTTGATTGAGCACGGCGATGTCCAACTGGCCGCTGCCGTCGAAGTCCGCCACCGCGAGGCGGATGGGGGACTCCGTCGTGGGGATGAGCCGCGACGTGAAGGACCCATCTCCCACCCCCTTCAGCAACAGGACGGAGCTCGTGTCGACATGGACGTATGCGAGGTCCACCGCGCCATCACCATCGAAGTCGCGCGCGACGAGGTCGCTCAGGGGCCCACTGAAGGAGGGCTTCCACGCATGGTGGTGCAGGACCGAGGGGGCTCCGAAACGGCCATGGCCATCGCTCCGCAGGAGGAGGATGGAGGACGCGTTGTCCCCTATCGAAAGAGCCACGATGTCGAGGTGGCCGTCCCCATTGAAGTCCGCTGCCTGCGCGACAGAGATCCGCCCCTCGAGAGAGCCAAGGTGCTCCCGGGTGAAGCGCAGGAGGCCCCGGCCATAGAAAGCCTGGAGGGATGACCCCACCACCACCACGTCCGCGAGCCCGTCCTTGTCGAAGTCCCCCGTGACGACGGCACCTCGGGGAGTGACAAAGTCCTCGAAGGCAATGGCCATCTTGGCGCCCCCCGTGTTGCGCAGGATGCCGAACCGGTTGGCCAGGGACACCACGAGCTCGGGGCGTCCATCTCCATCCAGGTCCGTGGCAACAGGGGCCGAGTGGTCGCGAGCACTGGCCTCGGCCATGGCCGAGCTCCCCAGGACCTCATCGAAGTCGCCATTGCCGCGACCGCGGAAGACATGGACGTTCTCGCCCCAGGAGAGGTAGGGGTCGACGGCGATGAGGTCCAGCCTGCCATCCCCATCCATGTCGGTGGCGACAAGGTGCTCTCTCGCCCAGGGAGTGTCGACCTTCGCGGACAGCTCGAAGCCGCCGTTGCCGCGCCCCCGCAGGGAGCTGAACGCAGAGGGGTAGTCGGTGCCGACGACGAGGTCTGGCTTGCCATCGTGGTTGAAGTCACCGCTCGTCAGCGGAGCGTTGTAGTCCGAGCTATCCTCGGCCAGGACCAACACCGCGGAGGTGCCCGGATCCACCTCGCAGCGGCGCTGGGTGGCTTCCAGCGGCACCGGGAGCGTGCTCGAAGAGGGCTGCGCTCCCGGGACGGTGGCGGTGATGCGAATCCGGGCCGCCGCGGCGGCGCCGGGCACGTCCCTGAAGCGGTTCCAGCGGAACCTGTGCGAGACTCCAAAGAGAGACGTAGCGAGGGCCTCCAGCCCGGAGGCCGAGACTCCGAGCCATGAGCTCCGGGACTCGCCAGCCTGCGTGGCTCTCCGGAACACGCCGTCCCCGGCGGGGTCCACCTCCACCAGGACATCGGCGCGCTCGCCGTCCACCTGCCCCAGGACGTAGTCGATGGAGCGGCAACCCGTGGCATCCGCGAGTGCCTCCACCCGGAGCACCTCCGCGGGCGCGGGGAGTGGCCTCACTGGCGAGGGAGCCGCCGTGGCGTCGCCAATTCCCGCGGCGTTGAAAGCGGTCACCGAGATGACTTGCGCTCGAGTGCTGGGGACCGACTCCATGACGGCTTCTCGCGCGTCGGCCCCCACTTCCAGTCGCGTGCCCGATGGCTGGGCGAGCACGATGAAGCCCATGAGGGCCGAGCCGTTGTCGGAGGCAGGCGGCTCCCACGAGATGGAGAGGGAGCGCACTCCGGGCTCCACACGGACGGCGGCGGGAGCCCCGGGCCGCGCGGGAGTGCGCACCGCCGCCGAGGTGGCGGCGGGCCCCTGGCCCATCGCGTTCCGCGCGGACACGGTGAAGGTGTACTCGGTGTCATTCTGCAAGCGGGTGAAGGTGGCCTGGGTCTCTCGACCCTCCACCGCGAGGATGATTCCTCCAGGAGAGGCCGTCACCACATAGGCGACGACCGGCAGTCCTCCGGTGTCCTCCGGCTCGTGCCAAGTGACGGACGCGCCGCGAACACTCGCGGTGGCGGACACCGCGAGAGGCAGCCCGGGCCCCGTGGCCGGCACCATCGCCTTGGAGTGGGCGGAGTGGGGGCCCTCACCCACGGCATTGACGGCGCGCACCGTGAAGGTGGTGAGCACGCCATTGGTCAGTTCTCCGATGACCGCCGTGCGCTCGGCGCTGTTCACCGTGACGCTTCGGCCCATTGGCCAGGCCGTCACCACATAGTGGAGGATGGCATTGCCGCCGTCGGAAGCCGGGGCCTCCCACTCGACGCCCATCTGCCGGTCTCCCTGCCGGACCGCGAGCAGCGTGGGGGCGCCGGGCACATCCGGGAGCCTCACGGCCTCCACCACCGCCGAGGGGCCCGCTCCCACCGCGTTGCGTGCGACCACGGTGAAGCGGTAGGTGCCACCCGCGCGCAGGCCCGTCACGCTCACGGAGTCTGCTTCGACGTGGACCTGCTGGCCCTCCTCGCGCGGGTCCACTTCAACGCCATAGCCCGTGAGGGCGCTGCCGCCGTCGTCCTCCGGCTCGACCCAGGTGAGCACCACCCGACCTGGCTCCGGCCAGGCGGCCAACCGGCGCGGCCTGGAGGGCGCCGTGGGGTCGGGCGGCTTCGGCTGGCCCTGCTCACAGCGGGAGGCCTCCGCCACGCACAGGTTGAGGTCAGGGCAGCACGTCCACCCCGGGGCACAGGGACACGAACGCTCACCCTCGCTCGCGGGGGTGCAGCCGGAGAGCACCCAGACGCCCAACAGCAGGGCCACGGTGCGGGGAAGAAGTTTGAGTAAGGTTGGCATATCGCTCCCCACTCAACGCATCCGGCCCCGAATATTGTGTGGCTTTTCGAGAATTCGAAAAAGACTCCCGGCGGCCTCCCGCGATGACGTCTGGGGTTGAGGCCCATGAGGCCATCTCGAAGTGGCGCCACCACCGGGTCCAGCCATTCACAGACAAATGTCCGACCCGAGACGCCGATGTATGTGATGGGCGGCGAGGTGGACAGTCCCACTGGAGCAGGCCCATGACGCAGCGGCACAACTTGTTCCGTACGGCCCGCACCGTCGAACCGCAGGCAATGAGCCCCCGTCATTCAAGACTGGCATCAGGGTGTGGAGAACGCACTCAGGTGCGTCCACTCGTCCTCCACGCTCGCGGCCAGCATCGCCTCCTGAAGAGAAGGGATTGGCCACGCGTCGAGTTCGAGCTGTTGGGTCGTGCGAATCACCGCATGTCCCGCTTCGAAGTCTCTCTTGGCGCGGGTCAATCGCTCCGAGTCCCCGAGCAGCATGGCCCCCTCTCGCCTCATGTTCCACCCCACCATGCGCTCGACGAGCGTCGACTCCGCCGCGATGCGCTCGCCCAGCGACCACAGTGCCCGCCCCAACCGCATGCGGTGGTCATTGGAGAGCGTCGGCTCAGAGGCTTTGACGATCTTGAGGAGCAGGAAGGGCCCCTGCAGCCCCAACTCCTGCACCATGGCCGAGAAGGCACCTCCCTCTCGCGGCTCAACACCCGCTGACCTCAAGAGCCGCTCTGCCTCGGCGTAGAGTGTTGAGGTCGGCGTGGGCCGGTAGTCTGGCAGCGCCGCGATGCGCTCCAACTCGCGGAGTTCCTCTTCGGTCAACGGCACATCGGGAGGATGCGGCTCCACCAGGAGGAGCAAGGCACGCTGCATCTCCGTCGGCTCCTGGTCCGCGAAACGACGGAGCCTCGTCCGCAGGGATTCGCGCGGGTCTCGCGCATTCGCATCACTCGCGAAGTATTCCAGGGCGGACCGCAACAACCCTGGGTCCTGGACATCATCCAGGTGGATGGAAAGCCAGCGCCGCGACGCTTCATCGGGATTGAAGCCCGCGAACGCGAGCAGCAGGCGGACCTCGACCCGGGCGGTCCGTGCCCAGGCCCCCTCCAACGAATCCTCCATCTTTTTCCAGGTGGTCATCCCCGAGAGCAGTCCCCGGTCCTTGAAGAGCGGACGACCCGCTTTCTCCCAAGCCGCCCTGAAGGCGTCGCGCCAGTTCTCGGTCGGGTGCGTCGCTCGCCTCTCCGTCAGCGCTTCGAGGACAGGCCCCTCCAGACTCGTTGGCGCCACGTCGCGCAGGCGGCGCACCACGTCAGCGGCCTCCTTCAGGGCGCCCTGTTCCAGGAAGACGCAAGCCTGGACGAAGAGGGCCCTCGCGTCGGTGGGCGCCTCGGCGAGCGTCCGCGAGAGGTGCTGTCGGGCGGTGTCGAAGTCCTTTCGCCCCACGGCATCAACGGCGCGCGCCACCGCTGTGTCGGGTTGTTCCCCCTCTGTGGCCAGCAAGGGATTGGCCTCACGAGAGTGCCCTCCCGCGGTGATGCAGCCGGACACGAACAGGGACAGGAACAGGATGAAACGAGCGAAGGACATGGTGGCCCCAGCCTACCCGATGACCTCGGGGTTCCCCGTGCCCCATGTCAGCCAACCCATCTCTCTCAAAGCGGGGGGCCGGAAATGATTGTCACCACGAACGAACGTGGCTGGCTTTGGCTTCACTGGCATCTGTCCAATCCCCGACTCACGTGGTGCCCCGCAGCGGGATGTCCCGGAGGCGGAACCCAGTGCACGGTGGTCAACCCACCCCTTCCGGAGCACTCCATGTTCAAGGCCTCCAACGCCGACGTCGCCGCCAGCCCGGCCGAGCCCATCGACTGTCGCCCCCTCCTCGCGCCGCTCTCCGAAGTGGGGCTCCTCTCCAAGGAGCGAGGACGCAAGCTGACGGACAAGCTGAACCGCTTCTTCGAGGCGGTCCGCGCTCCCTCCATGAAGACCGACGAGGCGTTCTGGACGGACTTCCAGCAGCAGTTCGGCTTCGCGACGCTGGCGCCCTCCGAGCGAGTCACGCCCATGAACGCCGCCAACCTCTGCCCGGAGCCCACGGCGCTCATCGAGTCCCTCAACGAGCTGCGCCTCGAATACAACCTCAATGTCTCGCAACAGATGCGCACCGCGCAGGGCGAGCGGGTGCTCCAGTTGGAGCAGACGCGCAGGAGCCTGGCCTCCGGCTTGGGCCTGAGCGACCCGACCGACCTCGCCATCGTCCGCAACGCCACGGAGGCGAACAACGCCATCAACTGCGGCTTCCGCGGCTGGAGCGCGGACGGGAATGACACCGTGGTGATGTGGGCGGAGAACCACCCCACCAACCGCGAGGCATGGAAGATGCGGGCCGAGTGGCCCGGGGGACCCACGCCCTTCAAGCTCGTAGAGGTGTCCTTCCCGACGAACGCCTCCGAGGCGGACATCGCGGCGGCCTTCATCAGCCGAATCACGGACCGCACGCGCTTCGTGACGTACACGGAGACCGCCAACAGCAATGGCTTCCGCATGCCCGAGCCGGTGATGCGCGCCATCTGGGAGCACGTGACGACGACCCGGCCGAACTGCCACGTCCACATCGACGGCACGATGGCGTGGGGCGCGCGCCCGCTCAACCTGGCGAACGCGTACTGCCACAGCCTCGTCTCCAGCGCCCACAAGTGGTTCCTGGGCCCCAAGGAGACGGGCATCCTCTTCATGCGCAAGGAGAAGGCGCAGAACTTCATGCCCAGCATCTTCGGGTACGACTACCGCATCGTCATCGTGCCGTACCAGGACCTGCCGAAGAACGCGCTGAGGTTCGAGCTCATCGGCCAGCGCGACGACGTGAACATCATCGCGCTCGACCTGACCCAGAAGATGTGGACGGCCCTCCAGCCACGCCTGCCCTACGAGCGCATCGCCCAGCTCGCCCAGCACCTCATGTCCCGCCTCCAGCAGTCGGGGAGCCGGTGGAAGCTCGTCACGCCGAGCGCCCCCTCGCGCAGCTGGGGCGTGGTGCGCGTCGAGGCGCCGAAGGAGCACCGGGAGAAGACGCTGTACGACTGGCTCTACGAGGACCCGCGCTACCGCATCGCCGGCTCCGGCGACGACAAGACGTTCCGCCTGTGCCCTCACATCTACAACACGCTCGCCGACGTGGACCGGGCCGTCGATGGGATGAATGCCTGGTATGATGGCAAGCGCCCGTGAAGCGCGCGTCGGGCGTCCGGGCGTGACTCCTCCGACGCCTCAAGGGGACATGTTCAGGAGCATCACATCCGAGCCACCCTCGGAGGAGTGGGTCACCTCACGGACACGCAGCAAGCCTTTGAACGAGCCACCGGCGCGGACGTCTCCTGTCCGCGTCACGCCCAACAAAGCGGGCTCCAGTCCCGCTGGCAGCGCACGCGACCAACGGTGCGCGCCATCTCCAGGCTCGTAGCTGGCCACGAAGCCCGTCCCTCCGGTCGAGATGCTTCCTCCTCCGACCGAGGAGCTCCCCGCGAGCTCTCCCAACACGATGAGCCGGCCCTGCGAGTCCACCGCCATGCGGACCGCATGTTCACGGCCCACCTCCCCCAGCGCACGCGCCCAGCGATCCGCCCCCCAGGACTCAAGCACCCCCATCATCGCGTCTGGGATTCGCCGCTCGGGGTCATGGCCTGACTGGAAGCTGTAGATCGTCTCGGCGCCAAAGGAGAACGAGGGCCTGAAGCTCCCGCTGAAGGCCACCGCGTCTCCCGGGAGGATGGCCAGTCCCGCCACGGCCCCTTCGGCGAACTCCAGGACTCGCGTCCATTGCAACACACCCTCGGGAGAGAACTTGGCGATGACCGGCGCCTTTCCATGCCGCGCCCCCAGCACCCTCTCGCTCACGCCATTTCCGCTCGCGACGCCTCCCACCACCACATGGCCCATGCTGTCCGTGACCACGCGAAACCCTTGCGTGGACTCTCCCCCCAGCCCCGGATAGGCCAAGGACCAGAGGTGCGTCCCCTCCGAGGAGAAGCGCGCCACGAACATGCCCGACTTGGGATTCACGACATCACGACTCGATGGGCCTGCCTCCAACCCTCCGCCTCCCAGGTTCATCGTCCCGTGGAAGAAGCCCGTGACGATGAGACGCCCCTGCGCATCCGTGGCCACCGCCTTCGCGCCCGCCGGAACACGCCGCGAGGCATCTCC
The DNA here is from genome assembly GCF_037414475.1 of Myxococcus stipitatus. The sequence continues at coordinate 2,099,653 of NZ_CP147913.1, forward strand.
CGGCCCTACACGGGCCACGAAGCCTTTCGCCCAGACGGGCACTCCGCCGGGCGAGAACCTCGCGATGAACATCGCCGAGGCAGTGGCCTCCGCCGCCGGCAATGGCCCCGTCCCCAGGTCTGGCGTCCCCGTGTAGCTCCCCGCCACCAGGATGTCGCCTTGGGAGGTCAGCACGGCATCCTCCACGCTCAGGGTCGCCGACGCCTGTGCCTGGCCGCGCGACCACTCGTGGCTGCCGTCCGCGCGAAAGCGGCCCAGCATCAGGCCGCCTGGCCCGGGAAGGTCCACCGGCCCCAGCCTTCCCCCAACACCATACGCGCCCGCGATGACGAAGGCGCCCGTCGCGTCCGTGGCCATCGCCCGCGCCACCTCATCACCGCGCGCGCCATATCGCCACGGCGGCCCCAACGCGCCGCCACGGCCACTGTGGGTGCAGTTTGAACGCAGGAACGTGACGACCAGCGTCGCGCTCTGCTCGAGAGGCCAGTCATCCTTCGACCGGATGTCCATTCCATCCCGGGACTCCGGGATGAGCGCGAACGAATAGAGCCCCGGCCGCGTCACCACATGTCTCACGTCGTAGGAGAGGACACTGCCCGTGGGGACGGCCCCAGCGTTCGCCACGGGCCCACCTTGAAGCGGCGGACGGGTATTCCAGGTCATGTACTCCTCCCACCCCGACAAAGTGGAGTAGAGGGCAGGAGCATTGACGGTGCCGTTCACGACGGGCAGCCGGAGCGTGGCACCGAGGCCGTAGGAGTAGTCGACCCTGAAGCGCAGGTAGACCTCCCGGTGCGGACTCCCATCGACGCTCAGCTTCGCATCATGCGAATGTTCCGCGTTGGGAAACGCCTCTTCGACATACGTGTCCGCATCGGGGTACTCGATGAGCTGCCCGAGGTGAATCTCCGCCTCGCATTCCGGAGGCGCGCTGGAGTCAGCCGCGACCGGGCGCCCATCCCCGCCCACCAACAATCCCCCCAATGACATCCAGCCAGACACGCTCAGCCATGTCTTTGATTTCATACACGACTCCCGGCACGATTCACGGCCAGTAGGGCAGGTTCAGGAGCATCACGTCCGAGCCCCCCGAGGAAGAGTGGGTCACATCCCGCAGGCGCACCGTCCCGCTGAACGAGCCCCCCACGCGCACGACTCCCGACCACGTCAAGCCCAACAACGTGGGCTCCATCCCCTCTGGCAGCGCACGGGACCAGGTATGCCCCCCCCTCCCAGAGTCATAGGTGGCCACGAAGCCGTTCCCACCCGTCGAGATGAATCCCCCGCCCAGGTCGGCCCCGCCGCGGAAGTCTCCCAGGACGACAATCGCATACTCCCCGGCGCCCACCAGTCGGAGTGCCCTCTCGTGGCGCCCATTCCCTATCGCTCGCGCCCAACGGTCCTCTCCCCATGACTCGATGACCCCCAGCATGCCCCCGGGGATGCGCCCCAGCGGGTCATCCGCTCGTCGATGATTCAGGACCGCCCCCGACCTGAAATAGAACGCCGGCCAGAACCACCCGCTGAAGGCCACGGCGCCGTCCCAGAGGGTGGTCAGCCCCAGCACCTCCCCTCGCGCGAAGTCCAGGGCTCGCGCCCAATACAACGCGCCCTCTGGCGAGAACCTGGCGATGAAAGGGGTCTCCGCGTACCTGGCGCCCAGCACCTTCTCGTTCTCGCCGTCACCACTCGCCACCCCTCCCACCGCCACGTTCCCGGCACGGTCCGTGGCCACCCGAGCCCCCTGCGTGAATCCCCCTCCCAGGCCCGGAAAGGCCTTGGACCAGAGGTGCGTCCCCTCCGAGGAGAAGCGCGCGAGGAACATGCCGCGAGTGGGTTTGCGGGGGTCTCGACTCAACGGTCCCGCCTCCAGCGCTCCGCCCCCCAGGTTCAGGGTTCCGTGGAAGGAGCCCGTGACGAAGAGACTGCCCTGTGCGTCGGTGGCCACCGAGCGGGCCGTCACGGGCACGCGCCGAGTGACACCTCCCTGCTCGAGGGTGGCCACGAAGCCCTTCGACCAGACGGTCGTTCCATCCGTGGAGAACCCAGCGATGAACATCGCTGGAATGGTGCTGCCCGCCGCGCTCGGCAACGGCCCTGTGCCCAGGTCCGGGGTCCCCGTGTAGCTCCCGCCCATCACGATGCGTCCCCCGGCCGTCATCGCCACCTCCGCCACCGTCATGACCGCGGACTCCTGCGCGAAGCCACGCGACCACTCGTGGCTGCCGTCCGCGCGAAACCGGCCCAACATCAAGCCTCGTTGCCCTGGAAAAGGAACGGAACCCAACCTCCCTCCCGGACCGTAGGCGCCCGCGATGACGAAGGCCTCCGTCGCCCCTGGGAAATAGAAGGGCTCCGTGGCCATCGCCATCGCCACCTCGTCACCTTGCGCTCCGTACTTCCACGAGGGGCCCCACTTCTTTCGATAGCCCCGGAACGTACAGGTCGACCCATCCATCAGCAGCGTGAGCTTCGGACGCTTGAGCGCCCCGGACTCGCGCGAGTGGATCTCCATCCCGTCCTCGGACTCAGGAATGAGCGCGAAGGAATAGACACCCGGGCCTCCGATGACATGTCTCAAGTCATATTTGAGCTCATCCCCCGAACGAACCACCCCCACGTTCGCCAAGGGCCTCCCCCGCAACCTCGGCCGGGTGTTCCAGGTCAACGTGTGCTCATTCCAGTCCGACTCGGTCGCATGGAGGATGGGCGCATCGGAAGTCCCTCCCACGACGGGCACGCTGAGCCAGGCGCCGAAGACGTTGGTGTGTTCACTGACTTCAAAGCGCAGATAGACTTCCTGACGGGGCGTGCCATCCACGACCAGGAGCGTGTCGCTCCCATGGGTCGTGTCCGGCGAGGACTCCGCGACATACGTGTCCGCGAGGGGAGCGAAGTCCCGGTCCCCGAAGTGGAGGTCGGGCTCACACGCCACGGGGACCTCGGGCTCTCCCGCGACAGGAGCCGCGCCACGTCCCTCCGGCACGCCCCCCAGGAACAGCCCCCCCAGGACGCTCAGCCATGTCTTCGATTGCATCTGGAACCCCCGGAACGACACCGCCTCAGCGAGACATGTTCATGAGCATCACATCCGCGCCACCCGCCGAGGGATAGGGCACGTCCCGCACACGCAGCGTCCCGTTGAACGAGCCCCCCACGAGCACGCCCCCGGTCGGCGTCACCCCCAACAGGGTGGCATCGAGTCCACCGGGCAATGCGCGCGACCACTGGTGCGGAATGCCTTCATGCGAGCCATAGCGAGCCACGAAGCCACTTCCGCCCGTGGAGACAAATCCCCCTCCCACATCGGCCCCCCCCTCCAGCGTCCCCAGCACGACGAGCGTATCCCCGGGCCCCACCGCCATTCGCAACACCTCTTCATGCCCCTCGGCCCCCACCGCACGAGCCCAGCGGTCCCCTCCCCACGACTCGAGCACTCCCACCATCGCGTCTGGCATGCTTCCGTGCGGCTCACTCCATCCTCTGTAATTATATATCATTCCAATCCCGAAATAGAAGTGAGGCCAGAACCGTCCGCTGAAGGCCACCGCATCTCCCGTGAGGATGGCGAGTCCCGTCACCTGCCCATTCGCGAACTCCAGCGCGCGTGTCCATTGCAACGCACCTTCGGGGGAGAACCGGGCGATGATGGGTGTATTGCGAACCCGGGCGCCGAGCACCCGTATGTCTTCACCCGCGCCACTCGCCGTCCCTCCCACGACGATGTTTCCAGCGCGGTCCGTGGCCACACGGAATCCCTGGGTCCCTCCCCCTCCAAGCCCCGGATATGCCACCGACCAGAGGTGCGCCCCCTCCCCCGAGAATCGCGCGAGGAACATCCCGGGCTCTGGATTCACCGCATCACGACTCGACGGCCCCGCGTCCAGCACCCCTCCCCCCAGGTTCATCGTCCCGTGGAAGGAGCCCGTGACGATGAGACTGCCCTGCGAGTCCGTCGCCACCGCGCGCGCCCCCACCGGCACCCTTCGCGTGACTCCTCCCTGCTCCAGATTCGCCACGAAGCCCTTTGCCCAGACGGGCACTCCATCCGGAGAGAACATCGCGATGAACATCGCAGGGACCGTAGCCTCCTCCGCCGCGGGCAACGGCCCCGTGCCCAGGTCCGGCGTCCCCGTGTAGCTCCCCACCACCAGGATGTTTCCCTGGGACGTCAGCGCCACGTCTTCCACCCGCAGCTCCGCTGACTCCTGCGCGTGGCCACGCGACCACTCGTGGCTTCCATCCGCGCGAAACCGGCCCAGCATCAGCCCCCGAGTGCCGGGAAACGGCACCGGGCCCAGTGCCCCACCCGCTCCGTACACACCCGCGAGCACGAACGCTCCCGTCGCGTCCGTGGCCATCGCTCGTGCCACCTCATCTCCCTGGGCCCCATGGCGCCACATCGGCCCCAGCGAGCCACCGCTGCCGCGATACGTACAGTGGGTCAGGAGAACCGGCAGGGTGAGCTTCGGGCGGTCAGGGCGCCAGGTCTCCCTCGAGGAGATATCCATTCCATCCCCCGACTCGGGGATGAGCGCGAAGGAATACACACCTGGGCCTTTGACCACCTGGCTCACGTCGTATTGGACGTGGCCGCCCGAGACCACGGGGCCTGCGTTCGCCAGAGGTCCACCCACCAGCGCCGGACGGGTGTTCCACGTCAGCGTGAGCTCATTCCAATCGGGCCGAGTGGAGTAGAGGGCAGGTGCATTGGAGGTCCCATCCTCGATGGGCAGATGGAGCCAGGCGGATTGGAAGTCTCCCTCCCAGAACTCGAAGCGCAGGTAGATCTCCTGGCGGGGGTTTCCATCGGCGACCAACACGGAGGCCCGTCCATGCGCCGTATCGGGCGAGGACGCCTCGACGTACGTGTCCGCATCGGCGAGTTCCTCACGCTCCCCTTCATAGGAATTCGGCTCACATTCCGGAGGCAGTTTGGGGTCCGCCGCGACGGGGACGGCGCCGCCTGCCACCACTCCTCCCAGGGACAGGAGCCCAATCACACTCAGCCATGTCATCGACTTCATACGGGACTCCCGGCACGAATTCGCCACCGGAAGCCTCACATGTCTCGCGCGCCGCGAAGGATGCGTCCCGAGTCTCGCCTATCGCAATCACGACAATGCCTGCCAGAAAATGTCCTCCCGGATGCGAATACAGAGGGCAAATGGACAGGGGGCATCCGCGGAAAGAGCATACGCCCATGGAGCTTCCATGTGGCGAGGGTTGGAAGCCGACGTCCCAGACAGACCTCGGTCCGGACACGCGTGAGGCGACTCCACCGGTCAACAGGCGCCCCCCCTTGAGGAAACGGACGGCCCGTGTTGGCGCATGCTAAGTCGAGTCCTTGGGACAGGAGGCGCGACAGACATGCTGATGCGACGCTGGCTGGTGCTGTGCTGTGTGCTGGGGAGCCTTCCGGGGTGGGCGGCCGAGATACCTCTCGACCTGGATTCCGTCCTGAAGCCGCGACAGCCCGCGACCGCCGTCTTCGACGGTCGCATCCTCCAGGTGGCGGCCAGCGGCACCTTGCGAGCCTGGCGCATCGCCGACCTCCAGCAGGACCCGGAGTTCGTCCGAGCCCTCAACTCCCACGAGATGATGTTGCTCGCCGCGGACGCGACCACGCTCTACGGCAGTGACTTGAAAGAGGTGTTCCGCTGGAACGCGGCGGAGAAGTCGTGGGGAGTCGTAGGGAGTGTGGCGAAGGTGGACAAGGACCCCATCCAGCAGCTCGTGGCGACGGATGTGGGCCCGGTCCTCTTCCGCGAGATGACCGTGGAGGTCGTGGTGGGCAAGCGGCTCATCAAGATTCCACCGCCCAAGAACGAGAAAGGGCCCGTGCGGGTGCGGGCGCTCGCGCTGCACGTGGTGGGCAGCCAGCTCTGGTTCGGCACGGGGTATGGGGAATGGGGCGGAGAGCTCGTGGGGGTCAATCTGAAGACGGGCGCCTGGAGCCGGTACTGGGATGACCTTCACTACGTGACGGGCATCACCCATGACAGCGCGGGGCGACTGTGGGTCGGCTGGTCCATGAGCCACTTCGTCAGCGACATGATGCTGCGCAGCCACGGCCCGGATGCGAAGGTCACCCAGGCATTCCCCCAGCAAAAGGACCGTTACCTCCAACAGCTCGCCTGGGACGCCACGACCCAACGGCTCTACTGCGTGGATCAGCTCAACCTCGCCTGGCTCAAGAAGGGCGTGGTCTCGGAGCTCGCCCCGCTCGGAGACCTTCCCTATGGCGAAGAACCCAACGCGGTGGGCGTCGCCCCGGGTGTGTCGGACTTGATGGCGCTCGGCGAGGGGCGTGTGCTCATCGTCCCACCACGCGGCCGCCCGCGCGTCTTCGCGAACGGGCGCGTCACCGTCCTGAGCTTGTGAAGGGGAATGCCAGGGTCCGCCACGAAAGGACCGGGAGTCCCATCACACACGCGATGGCTCCAAGGGGTTCAACTGCCGGAATAGCGGGCAACCCCGGGAGTTCCCCGGCCCCGAGACATGCGTGTCGATTGACATCACCCACATGGGCCCCCAGTCTCCATCGGCGTGAAGCCACGCGTATCGAAGGTGCCGACGGGACCGATGAGCGAGGAGCTGTTCTGGGACCTCATCGCCCGGTTCAACTGGAAGAAGACGGGTGACGACGAAGCGGTGCTGAAGCCGGTCGTCACCGCCCTGTCGAAGATGACGGTCGAGGACATCTTCGCCTTCGACGACATCCTGGCGGCGAAGCTCCACGCGCTCGATACGCGCGAGATTTGTCGCGGGACGTATCGTGGGACGCTCGACCCCGATGATGGCGCGCAGTACATCTCGGCGGACGACTTCCTCTACTGCCGGTGTGTCATCGTCGCCAACGGCAAGGGCTTGTTCGACCAGTCGCTCGCCAACCCCATGGGAGTCCCGCAGGAGATGGAGTTCGAGGCCCTCCTGGGGGTCGCGAGCGCCGCCTACGAGAAGAAGATGGGGCAGGAGTACGACCACGTCACCCCACTCTCCTGGGAGAGCTTCAGCAACAAGGAGGGATGGAAGCCGACGGCCCGGACGCGCCCGGGCCCGTACACGAGCGAGGCTGTTCCGCCGGGCAACAGGCGCCCGACCTGAGCGCCTTGCCTCCGCGCGGACGCGCTACGCCTTCTTCACGAACTCCGACTTGAGTCCCATGGCGCCGAAGCCGTCGATCTTGCAGTCGATGTCGTGGTCGCCGTCAACGAGGCGGATGCTCCGGACCTTGGTGCCCACCTTGACCACGGTCGACGAGCCCTTGACCTTCAAGTCCTTGATGACGGTGACGCTGTCGCCGTCCTGCAGCAGGTTGCCATAGGCGTCGCGCACCTCGCGCTTCGCCTCCCCCGGCTCAATGGCGGCGGCGGAGGGCGACCACTCATGCGCGCACTCCGGGCAGATGTAGAGACTGCCGTCCTCATAGGTGTAGGCGGAGCTGCACTTCGGGCAAGGGGGTAGGACGCTCATGTCGGCTCCGGAGGAAGAAGGTGTGGAGCCATATACTGCGGCGTGAGGCGGATGAGGGAATCAACCCGACCTTCGCCACCACCCGACGAGCAGCAACGCGAGGAGCCCCCAGAGGGTGATGATGACCGCCCCCGCGGCCCAGCTCGTTCTGCGTCGTCCTGCCTCCTGGCGCGCTCGCGCTCGACATTCAGCGAGCACGGAAGGAGGGATGAGCCGACGGACCAGCAGGATGCCGAGCGGGACGAGGAGCAGGTCATCCAGAAGGCCCAGGACCGGGATGAAATCCGGAATGAGGTCGATGGGACTCAGCGCGTAAGCGACCACGCCCGCGGCGAGGAGCTTCGCGTACCAGGGGACTCCAGGGTGCCGAGCCGCCAGGAAGAGCGCCGCCACCTCGGTCTTGAGCTGCCTGACCTTCTGTCTCCACGGGGTCATGCGTGTTGCTCACGGCGGATGGGGCAGCTCAGACAGGGCATGAACGGCTCCGAGAATAAGCCCCCCGTGCCCTGAGCCAAACGCCTCGCGTCACGGGTTCATGCAGTGCCGAGGAGGCCTGCTGGCCGGACGCCCGGTCTGGGGGCGGGCATGAAACATCCCACCTCGGCAGGACAACCCCATCAGGAACGTCTCGGGACCGTGTGTCGCCGATGGCGGGAACCCGCTTCATCCCGTCTTGCGGGACTGGTAGCAGAAGTTGTCGGCAGGGTCCCTGTACGCCGCCTCCAGGGTGAGCCCCCGCGCGCGCAGCAGCTCCCGGTACCCGTCGACGCTGTACGAGTGATAGCGGAACGCAACGCCATTCATCGGCGCGCCATCCGTGGAGCCATGGACATCGCCCGAGGTGAAGAGAAACACGGCGCCAGGTCTCAAGGCGCTCGCGATGTTGGCAATCGCCTGCGCCTGCTCTTCATGGTTCAGGTGGAACAGGACTCCCCACGCAATCGCGGCATCGAACATCCTCCCCTGAAGCTCACACGACTGGATGGGCGCACAGACCACCGGCACGTGGGGGAAGTTCGCTTGAAATCGCGCCAGCAACTCGCGGGAGCTATCCACCCCCACCACGTGACAGCCGTGCTCCAGCAGCACCCGCGTCAGCGGCAGCCCCGTGCCACAGCCGACGTCCAGCACCGAGGCGCCGGCCGGAAGTGAAGCCGCGAGCGCGGCGACTTCCGGGACACCGATATGGCCTGTGCGTTGGGATGCGTACCAGTCCGCGATCACATCGTATTCGTGCACACGTCACCCAGAAGAGACACCCGTCTCATTGAATTCTGGACCTGGACACCTCGATGCGCAACGCCTCACCCCGCCGCGTTCGGACAATGCAGGGACCGGAGCGCCGGCGGCACCTGCGATGGAAACACCCGGCCCACGCTCGCGGGGGCACTTGGAACAGCCTGAACAGATGCAAGATGGACGTAGGTACAGGGTCATCAAGTCCCACGCCGGCTGCCCCGCAACAGACTCAATTCCATACACCGGCATGAATCAGATTTCACTGGGAGAAAACCCCAACATCTGTCATAAGCAACTCCCGATTCCTCATCATGACGAGAGGGTCACTCCGACCCCGTCTGACAAAGAATCGCAAAGGGGACGCCATGCAGACTGGAATTGTATTCCGCCAGAGGGTGGCGCTGTTCGCGGCATTAGGATTGGGAGCGTTGACTGGCTGTGGTGCCAACCCGGAGCCCTCGACGTCCGAGGAGCCCGCTGGGAGCATGAGGAACAGCGAAGCAGACCTCTACGTTGCCTCCAATCGTTTGTGGCGGCCCATGACCGTGGCCGTCTGCTGGGAGAACCCGGGGCTGCTGGATGGAACGCAGCGGCAGTGGGTGCAGAACGCGGTGACTCGCACGTGGGAAACCCGCTCGGGGGTTCGCTTCACCGGCTGGGGCGCCTGCGCCGGGGGCGCCATGGGCCTGCGCATCAACATCAGCGACGCGGGCCCTCATACCAAGGGACTGGGCAACTCGCTCAATGGCGTGGCCCAGGGCATGGTGCTCAACTTCACGTTCAACAACTGGGGTCAGAGCTGTCGCAACACGCTCCAGTACTGCATCGAGACCATCGCGGTCCATGAGTTCGGTCATGCCCTGGGCTACGCCCACGAGCAGAACCGTCCGGACACGCCGAGCTCCTGCACCGAGCCCCCGCAGGGCTCCTCGGGGGACACGACCATTGGCGCTTGGGACCTCAACTCGGTGATGAACTACTGCAATCCGCGGTGGAGTGGGGACGGCAACCTCAGCGTCACGGACCAGTTGGGAGCGCAGCAGACGTACGGTGTTCCCTGGGAGTCGCTGGGCGGAACGCTCACCTCCGGACCCGCGGTGACCGCGCGAGGCGCGAACCGGCTGGACGTGTTCGCCCGCGGCTCGGACAACCAGCTGTGGCAGACGTACTGGATTGGGACCGCGTGGATTCCCTGGCTCCCGCTCGGCGGAACCCTGACGTCGGACCCGGCGGCGGTGAGCCGGGACACCAGCCATATCGACATCTTCGTCCGAGGTTCCGACAACGCCATCTATCAAAGGTCCTGGACGGGACTGGCGTGGACGGGCTGGTCGTCACTGGGGGGCAGCTTTGCCTCGGGCCCCGCCGTGTCCTCGTGGGACGCCAACCGGATGGATGTGTTTGTCCGGGGCTCGGACAACCAGATCTGGCAGTCCTACTGGACCGGAGGCCCGTGGAGCTCCTGGTTCTCGCTGGGAGGCAACGTGGTCTCGGACCCGGCGGCGGTGAGCTGGGGTCCCAACCGTATCGACGTGTTCGCCCGGGGCGCGGACAACTCCATCATGCAGAAGTACTGGAATGGCACCACGTGGGTGGGGTGGTCGTCGCTGGGGGGCAACTTCGTCTCGGACCCCGCCGTCGCCTCGCGCGGTGCGAACAAGCTGGACGTGTTCGCCCGGAGCGCGGACAACAGCCTGTGGATCAACAGCTGGAATGGCGCGACCTGGAGCGGCTGGCAGTGGCTGGGCGGTGCGTTGGCCTCCGCGCCGGATGCCGTGAGCAGGTCCTCGAGCAACCTGGATGTCTTCTACATCAGCTCGGACGGGGCCCTGCGACACTCCACCTACAACAACGGGTGGTAGGCGGTTGAGTTGACGCTGAAGGCTAGGGTCCCGCGTCGAACTGGTCCGGGATGGGGTTGCCTTGTTCATCCCTCACGGGCCCGTCGGCGTGTGAGGCGCACGGCACCGGGCCCATGGGCGCGACAGGTTCCAGGAACATGGGCTGGATGAGCCATGTCCCCTGCCAGTTCGCCAGGGCGTTGCACATCAAGCGCCGCTTGTTGCGCCGGATGACCAGCTTGAGGCCCACGGCGTCCTGGAGCATCGACACATCCGTGTCCGAGTCACCCGCCGCGAAGAGGGGCCTCGAGGCGGGGTCCTCCGCGCGCTGCAACTGCGCCTCGGCGGGCAGGCCGAAGACACGCTTGTTGATCCAACAGCGCTTGCCCTCGTCATAGGTCATCAGCGTGTCCTTCCCGTCGGGGACGGGACCGCAGCCCTCGAACACCGGCCGCGCCCGGCCATCGACGAAGACATTGCGGATGCCGATGACCTGGTGTGCGGCGACGCCGAGCTGGGCGGCCACCACTTCGACCGCCGACTGAGGGGAGGCACTGACCACCCACACCTCGAACCCGTTCTCCTGCATCGCCTCAATCAGGTCACGTTGGGCCTCGTAGACCCGGATGAAGGAAGGCAGTTCGTACCCACCGATGCGCCGCTTCGCGCCCATCGGCTCGGTCAGCGCGGCGGAGAGTGCCTCCGAGGCCAACTGGCGGAGCCTGGAAGGGGTATGCCCTGCGAGCAACTGCGCCGCCCAGGCATAGGAGGCATTGAGGGTGGGAGTGGAGGCCTGCCGCCACGCCTGGGCCCCCTCCGGCGTCTTCCCTTCCAGGTAGATGCCCAGCACGGCAGATGCACACCGCGCATGAAGACGCGTGAGCAACCGTCCCTCCGGACCGACGGCATCACCACATGCGCCCGAGAGCGCCTGGACGGCCGCGTCCGTCAGGTGGCTGCTGGTGCGAAGCCAGTCGCCATCAGGCGGGGCGTAGAGTTCGTCGTGCTCCACCAGCCAGGACACCAGCGCATCACCGACGTCGTTCTTGATGAGCGTGTTGTCCAGGTCGAAGACGGCCACCGGACGGCGCCGGGGATTGAACGAAGGGCTTGAGCGTCCATGCGCCGTCAAGAGCGCGTCCAGCCGCTCCCGGACCTCCGGACGCCAGCCCCCCGTGCGCTCGCTGAGCAGCATCGGGGGACCGGTCCGAACGTGACCCGAGCAGGCGGTGAACCCGAGGGCAAGAGTCAGGCCGAGGAGTCTGAGCATGGGCCAGGAATCCTCCACATCGAGTCCAGCGGACGTCTCCACGGGCCCGCCGTCTCGATGCCACTCGCTCACAGCGCGAGGAAGTTCGGGGTCAGGAAGGCGGAGTACCAGCTCATGGGCGTGATGCCGTTGGTCGTGTGGTCCGCGGTATGGGTGTTGTTTGTGAGCTGCCATTCGGTCAGGTCCCACGGAGACCACCCCAGCCACACGTCGCGGTTGTTGTTCATGAACGTGAGGGCGTTCGTCGTCTGGGCCTGCGCGAAGGGCTCGAGAATCTCGATGCCCATCTCGGACAAGAAGAGTTTCTTGCCGTGAGTCCTCGCCCAGTTCGTCACGGCCGTGAGCTGCGCGCCATAGGACGACTCATCGTTGCTGCCATAGCCTTCCGGGTAATACGAATGCATGTCGAAGGCGAGGTTGTTCGCGCTGTCCGTGAGGGTCAACGCCTCCACCGAGTCGAGCGGGCCTCCGCCCGGAGCCCAGGTGTGCCAGTGCCCCACGTCCGAACCTCGCGTGTTGGGCACGAGAATCAACTGGGTCGACCCCGTCGCGCGCACCGCGTTGATGACCGTCTGAATCCCAGAGAACCAGGTGGTCGACGTCATCGCCAGGTCATAAGGCTCGTTCATGAGGCCCAGGATGACCTTGGGGTTCGTCTTCACCCGATTCGCGAGCTTCGTCCAGACGTCCGCGAGATGGCCCATGGTCAGCGTCCCATCTCCGACGAGGTGCTGGACGTAGGTCGTGGTCTGGTTCCCCGCGGCGTCGAAGGCCCCCGTCGCATAGCGACTGTAGTTGTGGAGGTCGAGCACCAGGGTGAAGCCCTGGCCCGTCGCCGTGTTGATGTAGTTCATCATGCCGTTGGAGTAGGCCGTATCCAGCGGGCCGTTGAGCGTGTGCTGGACGCGCTCCCACGAGATGGGCAGGCGAATCAGGTTGAAGCCCTTGCCTTTGTAGTACGCGAGCTCCGCGGCCATCTGGGTCGCCGTCGGCATCTCGTAATAGGTCTGCCCGGTCCAGCCATCCCATTCGCTGCCGTACTCCATCCCGGCACGATTGATTCCGCGATAGGCCACACCCGTCGGATAGGTCTTTCCTCCACCACTTCGCGGAGTCTCGATGGCGATGCCATCGATGCCGTAGCTGACGGCGGTCTCCGCCATGAGCGTGATTTTGTTGAACGTGGTCAGCGTCCCCTTGAGCGCGCTCATCGGGATGGTGACACGAGTCCACTCCCCTGCCCCGAGCGAGTCGAAGCTCGGGCTGGCGTAGCCGCCAATCGCGACGCCCGCGTTTCCATCGGTCCCCTCTTGGCTCACGATGAGCTTGAGGCTCTTGATGGCCGTGAGGTTCGCGGTGCCCCGGTAGACGGCGAAGCTCACCGCCGAGTAGGCGCCCGTCGAGAACGACTGGCCATAGGCTCCCAGCGCCAGGGCACTGTAGGCGGCGGATGTCACCTGCATGGACGAAGTGCCGTAGGCCTTCGTGCTCGTCGTCGAGCTCCGGGTGATGCTGCCCCAGCTGTAACCGGCATCCCATCCCGGCGCGGCGGCATCGTCATACAGCACCGTCTGGTATGAGGGGTCCAGCGCGGGCAGGGCCACCAGATTGGCCGTGTCCGACGCAATGGCGGGTGGACCCTCCTCTTCGCTCCAGGGCGGGCCACACGCCGCGCCCAGGATGAAAAGACTCCCGAGAAGTCCGTAGAAATACGTCCGCGAAACCGATGGTCGTCCCATGCGAGCCTCCTGGAGCGCGACAATGATTTGTCCGCCAGGACCTCGGCGTCAACCACTCGCAACTCCGTGACAAGAACGACGACTCACCATCGGGTGCAACCTGCGGAACACGTCCACATCGTCACAGGTGTCGCGGGCCACGCGACAGGCCCATAGGACCATCTGCGTGTAAATGGAGAGCATGGGTGAAAGACAAAGAGCAGCCCCATGCTCGAATCCATGGCCCGTCAGAATGCCAGCCCGAGAATCACGGGCCGGTCATTCCAGCAGGCTGTATTGCTGACCGTGACATAGACGGGCTTGTTGCGCGCGTAGGCCTCCAATACCAGGCGGTAGTGGGTCTGGAAGCCTGGCTGGCTGATATGCGAGATATAGCCATCCGGCGTCGAGCAGCCCGCGGGATTGACCACCGGCCGTCCCGCGCTGGTCTCAATCCGGAACTGGTCACTCCCCCAGCCCGTGTGAATCCTGACGATGGTCGCTGGGTTGACCTGGGTCTGCGCCAGGGCGGTCCCCTGGAATCCCGCGAGGCCCCCCAACACGAGTCCCACTGAGCTCAATCCTTGTTTGATAGACATCCTCTTCTCCATCCGCGTCCCGTCCGATGCGGCCGCGAGGAGGGACTCCGCACGAAAGCCAGACCGGATGGACGCTGCGTCGCGGTCAGGACCCCTCCCGACCACTCAGCTGGAATAGCATGTCATCAAGAGCAGGACGCCCGTCGGGCGGGGCTCCATCATCGTGCGACCGATGACGAACACCCCGTCCCGAGAACCGAGACGGGGTGCGCCATCCCCACGTCGGACATCCGGACCGCGACTACTCCGCCTTGAGGCCTTCCACCGGCTCCACGCTGCTGGCCTTGAGGGCCGGGTAGATGGAGGCCAGGTAGGTGACGAGCACCGCGATGAGCACGGCCAGCACGGTCTGCACCGGCTCGACGCGCACGGGCAGCTCCGGCATGAAGTACACCTCCGCGTCCAGCTTGATGCCCACCTTCTCGATGAAGACACACCACGAGAGGCCCGACAGCAGACCGATGAAGCCCCCCGCGACACCAATCTGAAGCCCCTCGGCCAGGAATATCTTCACGATGCCGCCGTCGGGGACTCCCAGCGCCTTCAGGACGGAGATCTCCTTGCGCTTCTCCAACACCAACATGATGACCGTGGCGACGATGAGGCCCGCGGCCACGATGATGATGATGGAGAGGATGATGCCCATCACCAGCTTCTGAAGGCTCAGCGCGGAGAAGAGGTTCTTGTTCATCGCCCCCCAATCCCTCACACGATAGGGATAGCCCCCCAGCGCCTTCGCCACCTGGGCGGACACTCGCCGCGCATCGTCGATGTCCGCCACCTTGAGCTCGATGCCCGTCGCGCCCGCGATGGCGAAGAAGTCCTGGGCCTCCTTCAACAGGATGTAGACGAACTTGGAGTCGTACTCGTACATGCCCGAGTAGAAGATGGACGCCACGCGGAACGCTCGGCTCTTCGGCGTCGGCATGGTGGCCCCCATCTCGAGGCCCAACGGGGAGATGACGTTCACCCAGTCCCCCACCTTCACACGCAACGACGCCGCCAGCTCCCGGCCCAGGATGATGCCGGGCAACACCGCGTTCTTCCCCGGCGCCCCCGAGTGATGGGGGCTGGCCTCCCCTCCCCCATTCGCATCCGGATGTGCGTCGTCCGGTGAGCCTCGCGGGACAATCTTCTCCGGTGAGATGAGGGTGTCGAGCGAGCCACCGTCCTCGATGTTCTTGGGCAGGTCCGTCACGTCACCGACCGTGGCCGGGTCGATGCCCTTGATGATGACGCCGTCGACGTTGCCCTCGGAGACAATCATCACCTGGCTGATGATGAAGGGCGTCTGTCCCACGACGCCGGGCACCTGGCGGACGTCGTCCATGACCTGGGCGTACTCGGCCATGTCACCCGCGTACTTCGACACCACGGCGTGCGCGTTGGTGCCCAGAATCTTCCGCTGAAGCTCCGCCTCGAAGCCGCTCATCACCGACAGGGTGATGATGAGCGCCATCACGCCCACGCCCACGCCGCCCACCGACAGCGCGGTCATCATCATGGTAGGCGACTGCTCGTGCTGCTTGAGCCGGTTGACGTCGGAGGCGGCCGCCAACGGGTCCGCCAACCCCAGCTTGCGGATGCGGGTGCGCTCCACCGAGGCCTCCGCCGAGCGGATGATGAAGTAGATGAGCAGCGGCGGGATGATGCCGAGCATCAACACCGCCAGCGCGCCCAACAGCAACGAGGGGCGGAAGACCTCGACATGCCGGCGCGCGACGAAGAGCTCGAAGCCCATCCGCACGTCCACACGCCCACTGCCCGTGGCGATGAAGCCGGTGTTGACGCCCAGCACCAACACCAACACCAGGAACGCGAAGACCAGCCAGTACCCCAGCTCCGGACGACCGAGCAGCCCCGCGACGTGAATCACCTCCCGCAGGTGGAAGCCCAGCTTGAGCTGCAGCTGCGGAATCTGCTCCATCAGCGTGAGGACGATGGGGATGGGCAGGCCCAGGTACAGCACGCCGATGGTGGCCTCGGGCAACGACAGCCGCCGCGCCCGCGAGGCCCCGATGAAGCCCGCGAGGAACGCCACCATCGCGCCCGCCACCAGCGCGATGGCGAAGGCCCCCGTGGGCTCCATGGACAGGCCGCCCCCGCCGCCCTTCGCCACGTCCAGCAGGTCCGGGGGCTTTCCCCCGCCGGACAGCAGCGTCTGGAGGAGGATGATGACAGCCTCGGCCAGCAGCAGGCCCCCGCCGTAGGCCAACAGGGTGCCCCAGTAGAAGTCCCGGTAGCGCGCCAGCCGTGGATACAACGTGGCGCCCGCGGCCGGACTCGGGCCGTCCGTGGACTCGGGCGCTCGCTGGATGCCCGCCGCGATGAGCCCCCACCCCACGAGCCAGACCGCCGTCCCCGCCAACAACATCCCCGTGTCGGGAAGCGGCGCGCCAGAGGGATGGGCCACCAGCATCACCGCGTTCAGGGCCTGGGCCAGGCTGCCCCAGCCCAACAGGCAGAGCCCCAGCGTGGAGCTGGCCTCACCCCAGGCCTGGGCGGACGCGAGCGCCACCCCGAGCAATACGAAGCCCACGAGGGCCACCAGGCCCCCCATCCAGAGGTAGGTCCAGCGGTAGCGGGTCTGCCGTTCGGTGGAGTTCACGCGGTCTCCTGACTACCGCGCCCGCGGCTGGAGGAGGAGAACCTTCACGGGCCGTGGGCGACATACCGTGCCCGGGGGCGCGGGTGTAGTCCTCGTCGTCACCCGGGCAGCGCGCGGCCGAACAAGTCGAACAGCCGGTCCCAGTGCGTCCGGGCGGCCTGTGCGTTGAACGCGGCGGTCCCCTCCACCGTGTAGCCGTGCTGCGCACCGGGGTAGAGCTCCGACTGGTACTTCAAGCCCGCGGCCTTGAGCGCCGCCTCCAGCGTCTGGATGGCCGGCAGGGGCATGGAGTTGTCCTGGTCCGCGTGCCCGAAGTACAGCTCCGCCCGCACCTGGCCCAGGAGCAGGTGGGGGCTGTCCGGGGCATCCGTGGCCAGCCGGCCGCCGTGCGACGACGCCACCGCGCCGATGCGGTCCGGGAAGTTCGCCGCCATGCGCACCGCCAGGCTCGCGCTGAAGCAGTAGCCGGCCACGCCCGCCTTCGGGCCCTTCACGAAGGGCAGCCCGGCCAGGAAGTCCAGCACCGCGGCGCCGTCCGTCTTCTGCCGCTCGGGCGAGAGGCCGCCGGCGAGTCCATAGAAACGCTTGCGGAAGGACTCGTCCGCGAACGAGCCGCCGGCGAGCCCCAGCCGCGACGTGTGCCCGTCCCGGTAGAAGACATTGGGCAGCAGCACCACGAAGCCGTGGGATGACAGCTTCCGGGCCATGGCCTCGAACGTGGGGCGGATGCCGAAGGCGTCCGGAATCATGATGACGGCGGGCCATGCCCCCGCACCCTCCGGATGGACCAGCCTCCCGTCCATCACGCCATCCGCGGTCTTGATGTCGACGTCCTGCATGGTGAGGTGTCCTCCAAGCCGGGCGCGGCCTTCGCACCCGGTGCGCCTCAATAGCACGCACCGCGTCCCTCCCGAGGGCCGTGCGCTGACCACCTACATCCCGGAAAGAGGCCCGTCCGCAATCGAGCAGGATTCGAGAAGCACCCCTCCGCGCGAAACGACACAGTGCCGACACCTGACGCGCTCGCGCTTCACCCGCGACCGCCGCGTGTTTGTCTTTGTGAGGAATTCACCGTGAGCCACTGGATGCGACTGTTCCACCGCTGGGTGTCCATCGTCTTCACCGTCACCGTCATCGCCAACTTCGCCGTCATGGGACAGCAGCCGCCCCCGCCGTGGATTGTCTACTCGCCGCTGCCCCCGCTCTTCCTGCTCCTGTTCTCGGGGCTGTATCTGTTCGCCCTGCCGTACATCGCGAAGTGGCGCGCCGCTCGCCGCACGGCCTGAGCGGCGCGACGCACTCCGCTACGGCGAGCCGCGCGACGGGGGCGTCCCTGGGCCCGCCTTCGTACCGGCCGAGGGGGGCGCGAAGGAAGGCAGGGGGAACCCAGGCACCGGCAGCGTCACCTCGTGCGGCAGACCCGCCGTCTTGCCGGTCCTGAGGAACTCGTAGACCGCGCTCTTCGCGGCCGGCTCGTTCCGGAGCAGGTAGAACGTGCCGTCATGGCCGCCTCGGTGCACCTGGATGGCATGGCCATTGGGGAAGAACGGCAACAGGCCCAGCGTGTTGTCGATGGGCGTCGAGGTGTCCCAATCCCCGTGCACGAACACGACGGGAATCGGGCTCGGCACGGGCTTGCGCAGCGCATCCCCCATGTCCTGGGTGGGCCAGTCCCCCGCCGACGCGATGTTCGACTCGAAGTTCCAGGTCCCCAACAGCGCGACGGCGGGGTCGGTCCGGAGCTGGTGCTCACGCTCGGCGGTGACGCCCAGGCTGCTGTCAATCAACGGGCCGATGAGCTTCGTCTTGCCCGCCGCCCGCCCGGCGATGGTCTCGCGCGCCCAGTCCTCGTAGTGCCCGTGGTAGAGCGAGAGGATGAAGGCCGGCCATTGCTCGCCCTCCTGGGTGTGGCTGTTCATCGCCAGTTGGAGGTCCTCGGCGCCCAGGACCACGGTCCGCTCCTTGCCCTCGCTGTCGCGGACCTGCACACGCACGGGCCCCTCGGCGAAGCGGCGGTGCAGGGTCCTCACGGCCTCCATCACTCCACCTTCGGGACGGTAGGGCGCGAGGCCCGCGTCGCGGTCCGCGTCATAGGCGATGCGCTGGAGCGCCCCGAAGACATGTGAAGGCATGTCATAGCCATTGTTCAGCGGCTCCACTCCCGACAGCACCGCGCGGGCGACAATCTCTGGATGCAGCCGCATCACCGCCAGGCTCCACTGCGACCCGAAGCTGCCACCGAACAGGCTGATCTTCGAATAGCCCAGCGCGCGGCGCAGGGCGTCCACGTCGGCGACGAACTCGCTGATGTCGTAGCCCGACAGGTCCTTCTCCGGGTTCTCCGCGATGGCCTTCCGGGCCACGGCGCGCATGGCCTCGGCGTCCTCCTTCACGGAGGCGGGGCGGTCCAGAGGCGTGGCGAAGTTCGCGGCCTCGAGCATCTCGCCTCGCCGGGTGAACCCACGCTGCTCCAGCACCACCAGGTCGCCCACGGCGCCGAAGGTCAGCCAGGAGCGCAGCCGACCCTTGCCCGCGGCGTCATTGTCGATGAGCGAACCCAGGACGCTCAGGCCCGGCCCCCCCGGCAACCAGAACACGGGAGGAGCCCCCGTGGGCCGCGGCGCCTTGAGGCGAGCAAAGCCCACGCCGATGAGGCGGCTCTTCGGATTGCGCCGGCTCTCGGGGACATAGAGGGTCCCCAGTTCGTAGTTCACCCGAGTCCCTGGCTCGAGCTCCACGGTGCCTCGCTCGATGACGACTTCCCCGGGTTTGTGCTGTCCGGCCAAGGCCCCAAGCGGAAGAAGCAGCAACACAGAGAGCAAGACCACGCGCATAGATTGAACCCGTCCGGAGTTGTCACATCGTTGCATGACGCCGGCCCATGAAAACACCGGCTCCGCGAATATTCCGAACGAACGGGAACAAACCGCCCCACGCAATCGAGCAGGATTGGAGAAGCAGCCTCCGGCGCGAATCGCCACATTGGCGCCATGACCTTGAAACTCTCCATCTCGCATCTCTCCGTGGACAACCCCGAGCAGGCGCTGGCGTTCTATCGGGATGTCCTGGGCCTGAAGCTCGTCGGTGATGTCGCCCAGGGTGAGCTCCGCTGGCTCACGCTGGCGTCTCCCGACCAACCGGACGTCAAGCTCGTGCTGAGCCAGCCTCACGCGGGCCGCACCCAGGAGGACGGCGATGCCATGGCCCGACTGCTGGCCAAGGGGACGCTGGGCGGCGTCATCTTCAACAGCAGCAATCTGGACGCGACGTTCGAGAAGCTGCGCGCCGCGGGAGCGGACATCGTGCAGGCCCCCACGGACCAGCCGTGGGGAGTCCGCGACTGCGCCGTGCGCGACCCCGCCGGCAACATGATTCGCATCAACCAGGCCTGAACCGGACTCGCTGTTCACCGGTTCGGACCGCCACTCGCCGGGCCCGGGCGCGCATTCACAGATGCGGCCCGAGGCGCGCGCTTCCGCCCCCTAATGTTTCTCCCCGCTGAGCCATCCATCCCCTTCAGCGCAGGGAGAATCGCCGTGTCCCACTTCCTTCCCACCCGCCGGGCCCTCCTCGCGGGGGCCGCCGCGACCACCGCTGGACTCGCGCTCCGGCCCGAGCTTTCCCTCGCAGCCTCCGCCTCGCGCCGGCCTCCGAGCGAGGACCCCGTCCGGCTCTTCTCCAACGAGAACCGCTACGGGCCGTGCGAAGGCGCCCTGCGCGCGATGCGGGAGTCGCTCCACCTCGCCAGCCGCTACGCGGCCATGGACAGCACGGCGACCTTGAAGAAGCTCATCGCGGAACAAGAGGGCCTGACACCCGAGCACGTCCTGCTCACCTCCGGCGCCTTCGAGGCGCTGACGCTCATCGCGAACAAGTTCGCCCCAGGTGGCAGCGTCGTCTGTTCGGAGCGCGTCTATGACGTCATCCCCGTCTATTCCGCGCAGGCCGGGGGCAAGGTGGAGCGCGTCCCGCTCGATGCGTCCCTCGCGCATGACCTGAAGGCCATGGAGGCGCGCGTGGGCGCCGACACGCGGCTGGTGTCCGTGTGCAACCCCAGCAACCCCACGGGCACCGTCGTGGACTCCGCGAAGCTGCGCGCCTTCTGCGAAGCGGTGTCTCCCCGGGCATCCGTGCTGGTGGACGAGGTGTACCTGCACTACCTGGAGCCCGCTCCCGGCCTGTCCATGGTGGACCTGGTGCGCGCGGGGAAGAACGTCATCATCACCCGCTCGTTCTCCAAGATTTTCGGCCTGGCGGGCATGCGCGTGGGCTACGCGCTGGCCCAACCCGCGCTCATCAAGCAACTGCACGACCGACGCGCCTCGCTGCTCAGCTCCGTCTCCACCGTGGCGGCCATCGCGAGCCTCCAGGACACGACCTACGTCTCGCGCATGCGCAAGCTCAACGCCGAGGCACGCAAGGTCACCACCGCGGTCCTGGACGAGGTGGGCATGAAGTACATCCCGGGCCACGCCAACTTCCTCTGGATTCCGCTCAACGCGAACCAGTTCGACCTGCCCGCGCGCTTCGCGCCCCACGGCTTCCACCTGCGGACGAACCCGCGCGAATCCATCCCCGCGGAGGTGTCCGCGCTCCGGTTGACCATCGGCACCGTGGAGGAGATGCGCACGTTCGGCACCCTCCTCCGCTCGGTGCTGAAGAGCTGAGGCGCACCGGGCGGACAGGTGAGCTTCCACCTCGCCTGCGACCGCGTGCCGAATCCACTCTGCTAGGTTGACGCCATGAAACACCGTCCGGCCCCGTCGCCATCCTTCTGGACCCTCCAAGTTGGAGGGTGGGGCCTCTACGCCGTCCTGCTCATCATCACGTTCCTCCCCCCGCACGCTGGCGATGGCAAGGCGCTGTCCCTGCTGATGGCCAAGGGCGTGCGCGCGGTGTTCGGACTGTGCCTCACCAGCGTCATGCGGCTGGCGTATCAGCGGCTGTTCCCGGGCACGTTCCAGCGGCAGGCCGTGTGGGCCATGGCCACGAGCGCCGTGGTGGGTGGGGTCTGGGTGGTGCTGGGGGAAGCGTGGGCGACCTGGCTGTACCCCACATACAACTGGCGGACCAACCTCATGCTGCTCCCCAGGTCCGCGCTCGACTACGCCGTCACGCTCCTGGGTTGGAGCGGGCTGTACTTCGGCATCAAGCACGCCCGGGCGTGGCAGGGCGAGCGGGAGCGGGCCCTCAGGGCGGACACCCTCGCGCAGGAGGCACGGCTCGCCTCGCTGCGGCACCAGATGCATCCGCACTTCCTGTTCAACGCGCTCACCTCCGTGCGCGCGCTCATTGGCGAGGACCCGGTCCGCGCCCGGCGCATGGTGACGGAGATGGCGGACTTCCTGCGCTTCTCGCTCCAGAAGGGAGACTTCCCGCATGTCCCCTTGGAGGAGGAGCTGTCCATGGTGCGCAGCTACCTGAGCATCGAGTCGGTGCGCTTCGAGGAGAAGCTGGACGTGAGCCTGTCGGTGATGCCGGGCACGGAGCGGCTCACCGTGCCCGCCTTCCTCATCCAGCCGCTGGTGGACAACGCGGTGAAGCACGGCCTGGCGTCGGGGATTCTGCCGGTGCGAGTGCGCATCCAGGTGACGCGGGAGCAGGACGTGCTGCGCATCCGCGTGGACAACACGGGCAAGTGGGCGCCGCCCTCTCGCGAACCAGACCCGCAAGGCACGGGCACGGGCCTGCGCAACGTGCGCGAGCGGCTGGCCCAGCTCTTCGCGGAGCGCGCGAAGCTGGAGTCCTCGGAGTCCGACGGCTGGGTGCACACCGTGGCCGAATTGCCCGCGATGGAGTGGACGCCCGTTCTCGCCACGGAGGCCGCGTGAGCACGCCACTGAGAGCCCTGGTGGTGGATGACGAGCGCCTGGCTCGGAGCGAGCTGCGCGAGCTGCTGTCGCCCTTCCCGCACGTGAAGGTGGTGGGCGAGGCGGACAGCGTGGCGTCCGCCCTCGCGCGCATCGAGGAGCTCAAGCCCGAGCTGCTCTTCCTCGACGTGCAGATGCCGGGCGAAGGGGGCTTCGATTTGCTCGCGCGGCTGCCCGCGCATCCGTTCGAGGTGATTTTCGTGACGGCCTACGACGCGCACGCCCTGCGCGCGTTCGAGGTCAACGCGCTGGACTACCTGCTCAAGCCAGTGCATCCCGACCGGCTCGCGAGGACGTTGGCGCGGCTCTCGGAGAAGGAGTCCGGCAAGTCCGCTCCCGCGCAGGCGGTGAGCCGCCACAAGCTGGCGGAGGGTGACTTGCTGTTCCTGGAGGACGGCGCGAAGTCCCGCTTCGTGCGGGTGGACCACCTCGTGTGCCTGCGAGGCGCGGGCGACTACGTGGAGCTGGTCACCTCGGATGGCAGGCGCAGCCTTTCACCGCGCCCCCTGAAGGACTGGGAGCAGCGGCTTCCGGAGCGGACCTTCGCGCGGCTGCACCGCTCCGCGCTGGTCAACCTGTCCTTCGTCGAGCGCGTGGACAAGAGCCTGAGCGGAGGTGGTGAGGTCTTCGTGCGTGGCCTCGAGGAGCCGCTGCCCCTCAGCCGAAGCCACGCGGCGGCGCTACGCGAGCGGTTCGGCTGACCTGCGCACGGCAAGCCCGCCATTGCGCTGGCGGCAGGCATCTTCCGAAGGACTCCAGGCGCCGCCACGGAGTCTGCCCCCGCGCGCTTCGCGTCAGTGCCTCATGGCGGGCCACATGGCCACCATGAGCAGGATGAACATCGCAAAGCCCGACACATGGATGGCAGTGAGCAGAAGATGGTCCATCCCGTCACCGAGCGCTCCAGCTCACGACACGGGGCGCTTCCCCTCGGGGTCGATGACACGGTTGCCCTTGAACCAGTCGTGCTCCCCGTAGCGGTGCGCGGCGCGGTCCACGCCGCCGTAGTTCCCGGTGACGATGTCGGCCAGGTTCGCCAGGGACTCGGAGCCCTCGTTGTAATACTTCGAGTGGTCTCCCATGTTGCTCTTGTCGCCCCGGTCCTTGGCCTCGGCGGTGAAGCGCTTCGCGCCGAACTTGTTCTCGGTGGGGTCCTGGCCCAGCGGATCTCCCGGCAGGTTGCTCCCGTTCAACCACGAGACGAAGTCCTTGCTCGCCGAACCCGACCAGACATGGCCGTTGGCGAGCTGGGGCTCGTAGTCCTTCACGGACTTCGCGCTGCCCGCGCCCGGGCTGCCGATGAGGACCAGGTCATCCGCCTGGAGGTTGTTCTTGTCGGCCGCGATGGAGGCCGTGGTGCTGCCATAGCTGTGACCGATGACCGTCACGTGGGGCTGGTTGCCATCGCGGCTGGCGCGGATGCCGGCCACGTCCGCGGCCAACAGCTTCGCCCCGTTCTCCGCGGCGTTGTCGGAGGCCACGTTCTGGAAGCCCGGCGCGTCGTAGCCCATCCAGGCGACGGTGGCGACCTCACCCCGCTCCGTTCCCGCGGCCTTGTGCAGCCGCAGCGCGTCGCTGGTGATGTTGTCCATGTAGCCGCGCACGTCCGAGTTCAACCCCGGCACGCTGACGGACACATGCTTCGCCGTGTCCAGGTTGCCCGCGACGATGGCCGCGCGCCCCTCGCCCTTGACGAAGGCGGAGTCATAGACGAGCAACTGCGCCGAGCCCGCCTCCTTCGCCGTGCGGTCCAACTGCTTCTGGACCGCGTTCGCGTTCTCCAGCTGGCGCTGCTTCTCGTTGGAGAGGAACTTCTCGGGCGGCTCGGTCTTCGCGCTGCCGGGGCGCAGCAGGTCCCGGAGCTTGTCGCCCAGGGACATGTGCTTCAGGTGGTCGGCCTTGGCCTGCTTCGCCTCGGCGTTGAGCTGCGCGATTTCATTCTTCAACTGCACGCGGTTCGCGCTGTCGCGCACCGAGGCCGGCAGCCCATCCATGGAGCCCACCTTCTTGGGGTCCGCGCTGATGGCCTGCATCTGCTCCGTCGGGGACAGCCCCTTCCACCAACCCGCGCGCGCCTTGGGGTCCGCCGGCGCTCCGTCCAACGCGCCGGAAACGGCCTGGGTCTTCTCCCCCGTGAGCTTCTCCGCGCCCACCTTCTTCGGCCCCTCGAAGGCCGACAGCGTCTGAAGGGGCTTCTCCGCGGCGCCCTTCGGTTTCTCGACGGCCTTCTCCGTGGCGACTCGCGCGGCCTCGGCACGTCGACGGGCAGCCTCGGCTGCGTTGCGCTGGGTGGGTGCGATTCCGGCCATGACATCGCCTCATGGAGTAGGGGGATGCTGAATCATCGGCGCCGGTGAGAAAATGTTTCCTGAGGTCTGGGAAAAGATGAAGGCCCGGGGTCGCGCGATGCGACCGCCGGGCCTTGTTTCAACGGATCGAGCGAAGACTACTTGTTGGGGTTGTCCACGCCGTTGTTCGTCCAGGTGTAGCGCTGAATCCAGTCACCGCCGATGCCCGGCCCCTGCTCGCGCTTGCGGTCACCCACGAGCGACGGCGGCAGGCCCTTGTCCTGGAAGCTGGCGGGGACGCGCGTGCCCGACTCGAAGTGCGAGTTGTTGACGACCTCGTAGCTGAGGTTGGGCTTGCCCGTCTTCTCGTCGATGCCCGTGCACGTCACCTGGGTGCGGTACGAGCCGATGAACCACTCCAGCGAGGTGTGCTTGTTCTTGCTGTTCTCCGCGGTGTCCTCGCCGGCGAAGACATAGAGCGCCTTGTCCTTCACTTCCTTGCTGGCACCCTCGGGAGGGAACGTGTCACCCGGCTTCGGGTTCGGGTACATCTTGAAGAACTCTTCGGTCACCTTCTGCTGGTGAGGACGTCCCGCCAGGTCATCCGTGTAGGCGTTGTTGCTGACGTTGACGCGGTCGGTGCCGTCGGCCGTCTTGTCCCACGTGCCCAGGTCCTTGGGCTTCTCCTCGAGCAGCCACGTGCCCCACAGCTTCGGCCAGTCGCCCTTGAGCTTCTGCCCCGTCTGAGGGTCCGTGGTGCGGTTGATGCCCTCCAGGTCCACGCGGCCCAGCGTCTTCAGGCTCTGCGTGAGCGAGGAGTCCTTGCCGGTAATCACCTCGGACGTCTTGGCCAGCGCGTCCACGCCGAACTCGCCCGCCTTCAACAGCTTGTCCGTCGCGCCGTCCGGCAGCAGCGAGGTGGCGCCGTGGTAGGCCACGCGCAGGCCGCCCTGGAGGGCGTCGCGGGCCAGGTCCCCGGGGTCCGTCACGGCCTTCTTGAGCGTGTCCGTGACGGGGTTGTGCTTCACGTCCTCGAAGACGTCCTTCGAGGTGTCCACGACCGCCTTCTTCACGTCCTTCGCCTTGTCGACGACGGTGTCCTTCACCTCGTTGACAGTCGACGTCACCTTCCGCTTCACATCGCTGAAGCTAGGGATACCGAAACCCATGGGGGAAACCTCTCTGGAATTGGCGGCAACGACCTATGCTGAGTTATCGCCCCAGGGCCCCCGATTGTTTCTCACAAATCGAGACCCCTGATTTCCTTCGAGGAAGCGGGCACCGTCGAGCTCGCGGAGAACACGTACCGGAGCAGCAGCGCCCCCACGGCCACCGACGCGCTGAGCACCGACATCTCCACCAGCGCCCCCTGTCGCTCCAACAGTCGCAGCAACCCTGTCAACCCCGGGGGTGACGGATTCGGCCCTTCTCCAGGAACAGCCGTGTCCGACCTCCAGCACCAGACCGCTGCCGACAACGACACTCATTATCGATTTCGCCTCAGGACCTTAGAGGTCCAGTCGTACATACAGGTGCTTGGCCCCCAGGGGTGGAATCAAGGGGGGCTGACCTGGACCCCCACCGTTCCGCGGAGTAATGTTCTCGGTAGCACTTCGTGCGGCGCCCGGAGTTTCAGAACCAGCGCCACGACGTTTTCACGCCCCCCCCGCCCCGCGAAGGCACTTCATGTCATTCCTTGATCGCGTCCTCGAGCCGCCTAGCTACGGCTACGAGAAGAATGGGCTGGTCCATGTGCCGACGGCACAGGCCATTGCCCGGGAGTTCTTCTCTCGCCTCAACATCCTCAGCACCCGCAAGAACTGGCTTGCCCTGGTGGGATGGACCACGACGCTGAGCCTGGGAGTCCCGCTGGCGCTCTCCTTCACCCACTTCTTCAATGGGTGGTTCTGCCTCGCGGGCTTCGTCTACGGGATGGTGGTGCTGGGCACACACGGCACCATCTGGTTCCACCGATATGCGACGCACCGCGCCTTCCAGTTCAAGAACGCCTTCTGGCGCGAGCTGTGTCGCAACCTCGTCGTGAAAACCATCTCCGAGGAGGTGTATGTCATTTCTCACCACGTCCACCACGCCAAGGCCGAGCAGCCGGGCGACCCCTACAACGTGCAGGCGGGCTGGCTGTATTGCTTCCTAGCGGACGTCAACCACCAGGGCATCCACCGGGACTTGAGCCCCAAGGACTACGCGCAGCTGTGCAAGCTGATGGACCACACGGGGGTGCGATTGAACAGCCATGCCCAGTACCTGAAGTGGGGCTCGCTGTGCCATCCCGCGTGGACGGTGCTGCACTTCCTGGTGAACTGGGCCGTCTGGTACGGACTCTTCTTCCTCATCGGCGGACACGCGTTGGCGCTGGCGCTCTTCGGTTGGGCGGGCGTGTGGGTGGTGGGCGTGCGGACGTTCAACTACGACGGGCACGGGGGCGGAAAGGACCGGCGGCGCGACGGGATTGATTTCAACCGGAAGGACCTGTCCATCAACCAGTGCTGGCCAGGGCTCATCACCGGCGAGTGGCACAACAACCACCACCTGTATCCACATGGCGCACGGGCGGGGTTCCTGCCGTACCAGTTCGACCCGGCGTGGCACGTCATCCGGTTCGGCTGGAAGGTGGGCGCCGTCCGCTCGTATCGAGACTTCCAGGAGGACTTCCTGGCGCGCCACTACCGCCCCTGGCTGGAGTCCCGGAAGCAGCCGTGAGCGGCTAGGACTCGCCCGCGCCCTGCGCTAGCCTGGATGGCGCATGGCGACAGAGAAGGCACTGCTCCTCATCGCGGATATCGGCGGCTACACCCGCTTCATGAAACATCACCGCTTCAGCCTCGCGCATGCGCAGGACGCGGTGGCGCAGCTGCTCGAAGCCGTCATCGACGCTTCGGGCCGGCTCAAGCTGGCCAAGCTGGAGGGAGACGCGGCCTTCTTCTACTCCGTCGGCGACGACTGTGGGGCTTTCGCCCGGCAGGTCGCGGACATCCGCCGGGCCTTCGTCGCGCGGCGCGAGCGGCTGGTCGTCGACCGCATGTGCCAGTGTGACGGCTGCATGCAGGTGGGCATGTTGACGCTCAAGTTCGTCGCCCACCTGGGCGAGGTCGCCTTCCAGCGCGTGAAGCACCTCACGGAGCTGGCGGGCGTCGACGTCATCCTGGTGCACCGGATGTTGAAGAACGACGTCCCGGTGTCCGAGTACCTCTTGATGACCGACGCCGTGCACGAGCGGCTCCAGCCGGAGCTGCGCCAGCTGACCCAAGGGCTCGAGCACGAGTTCGAGGGACTGGGCCGCACCGCCACGCACTACCTCGACCTCCACCAGAGCGGAGAGGAGCTCCCCGCGGCGCTCGCCCCGAAGCTGTCTCGCAGGCTGTGGAACAAGCTGTCGCTGGAGCTGCGCACGCTGAAGTACGTGCTCGGCATCGAGAAGCCCTGCCAGGACTTCCGCAACGTCGAGATTGTCGACACACGGCAAACGCCCCACTCCCATCCCCCGCGCACCTGAGCGAGACATGCGGGCCCGGACCGCTCGTCCCCGAGCGGCGCCCGACATGCCGGAGCCGGAAGGACCTCATGAAGAACCTCGACTGTGGACATGCCGCGCCCGCCACCGGGCGCTGGTGCAGCCATCTGCTGGACGATGAGGACACCGCCTACCTCGTCCGCTTCACGGGCCAGGGCATGGACCACGAGCTGCTCTGTGACGCGTGTGAGAAGGCCCCTCCCCGGTACGTGTCCATCTGCTCGGCCTGCCACCATGTGCGGATGGGGAGGATCTTCGACCAGGCCGGCATCCGCGGGCGTCCGGAGATTCGCACCCGGGAGACCGCGTTGCGCTTCGAGCACCGGGAGCTGAGCCTCCCCGCGCTCACGGGCCGCACCCTCAAGGCCGTCACCGCCCTGGGGACAGCGAATCGCTCCGTGTGGCTCGCGGTGGACGAGCGCGGCGAGTTGCTCCGCCTGGACCTGGAGGAGGACACGCTCACCCGCCTGGGCTCGGTGAGCGCGCAGGCGCTCGACCTCTCCGCCGAGCTCACGCTCCATGCGTCTCCGTGTGGGCGCTTCGCGGCGGTGGTGAACAGCCGGGGGTCTCGCGGCGTGGTGCTGGAGCTGACGTCTGGCGCGGTGAAGCTCGCGCTCGACCGGGGCGACTACCATGTCGAACACTGTGAGTTCTCCGTCGCCTTCTTCCGCGATGGCGACAGGACCCTCGTGGTGCATGCGACCGCGTGGAACCGGCTCGACGTGACGGACCCGGCCACGGGGGAGCTGTTGACCCGGCGCGAGTTCGCCCCCGCGAAGGAGGGTGCGAACACACGCGACACACACGAGCTGGACTACTTCCACTGCGGGCTGACGGTGTCGCCGGATGGAGCCTGGCTCGTGGACGACGGCTGGGTGTGGCATCCGGTGGGGATGCTGGCGAGCATCTCGCTGCGCCGATGGCTGCATGAGAACGTCTGGGAGTCGGAGGACGGCCCCTCCCGGAAGCTGCTCCGCGAATGCTCCTACTACTGGGATGCGCCCTCGTACTTCGCCGGCCCGCGCACGCTGGTCACCTGGGGCTTCGGCGGGGACGTCGACTCCCTCATGGATGCCGCGATGCTCTTCGACGTCGAGTCCGGCAACCTGCTGCGCTGGTTCCCGGGTCCCCGTGGACAGTTCCACGGGGACGGGAACCTGCTGCTCGCGACCTCGCAGGACCAGGGCACCTGTGTCTGGGACCTGGAGACGGGTGAGCGGCTCCACCAGGATGCCGCCCTGAAGCCAACGGCCTGGCATCCCTCGGCGCGGCGCTTCCTGACGGTGCTGCCCGAGGGCGCCGTGCGCGAGAGCGCCCTGAGCGGCGCGGCGTGGTGAACGCGCGCGACGCTCAGGTGGGGAACACCGACAGCTCCACCTGACGCAGCCGCTCGGGGTCGGTCAGCGTCTCGAAGGAGCGGACCTTTCCTTCGTGGACGGTGAAGACGAGCACCGAGTGCAGCCGGCCCCTCGGGGCCACCACGAGGCCAATCTTTCCGTCGATGAGCGCCACCTGGGCCATCCGGGCCCGGTGCGCGTGGAGACGGGCCTGAGCCGCCACGTCCCTCGCGCCGCGGACCTCGGAGGGGACACCTGGAGGCAGCCTCGCGTCCGTGCGGACCACGACGTCCGGGTCCAGCACCGCGAGCAGCGCGTCGAGGTCCCCGCCTCGAGAGGCGGCGAGGAACGCGCTGACGACCTCGCGCTGACGGGAGAGGTCCGCATCCGCCGAGAGGGCCGCGCCGTGAACCCTGCGGCGCGCGCGGCTGGCCAACTGCCGCGTCGCCGTCGAGTTGCGCCCGACGATGGGGGCAATCTCGTCGAAGGACATGGAGAACATGTCGTGCAGGACGAAGGCGATTCTCTCGGGGGGATTGAGCGCCTCGAGCACCACGAGCAGCGCGAGCCCCACGGAGTCCGCCATGAGCGCCTCCTGCTCGGGGGTGCTCGCGTCCGTGCGGACAGGCTCCGCGCCCTGCTCGTCCTGGGCTTCCTCACGCCGGGACTTGCGGGTGCGAAGGAAGTCCAGGCACACGCGCGCGACGACGGTGGTCAACCATCCCCGGGGGTTCGTCACTTCACGCGTGTCCGCGCGGCTCAGATGGAGCCAGGCCTCCTGGACCGCGTCCTCCGCCTCGCTCAGGGAGCCGAGCATCCGGTAGGCCACGCCCCGCAGATGGGCCCGGTGAGTCTGGAAGTCCTCGGCGCTGAGATTTCTTTCGTCCATCGGTCACATTCTTTTCGAGGGCTCCGTCATCGCGGCGCCGAACGAAACAACGCCGGATTGTCACGCACCCAAGGGGCATGCAACCCCCTTTCAACGAGGGCCCACGGTGGCCCTTGAAGGAACACGTCCATGAACTCCCGAATGAAGAACCCCGCGATGGTCGTCCCCGATGCCATGGCCGCCTTGCAGGCCCTGGGCGCCGCCGCGCACAAGGGGGGTGTCCCGAAGAAGACGCTCGAATTGGTGCACCTGCGCGCCAGTCAAATCAACGGATGCGGCGTGTGCGTGGACATGCACGCGAGGATGGCGCGCAAGAGCGGTGAGACCGAGGACCGCCTCTTCGCGGTGGCCGCGTGGAGGGACGTGCCCTACTTCACCGACGCCGAGCGTGCGGCGCTGGCGCTCACCGAGTGCGTCACGCGGCTCAGCGACAAGTCCGACGCGGTCCCCGACGAGGTCTGGAACGAGGCCGCGCGGCACTTCGACGAGCAGGCGATGGGCGCGCTGGTCATGTCCATTGGACTGGTCAACCTCTGGAACCGGCTCAACGCGGCGACGCGGCAGGTCGCCAACCCTCACGCCCGTTGGTAGGCGGAGGGCCGCGCGAGCGCCGAGGGTGGACAGCCGAACTCGCGCCGGAAGGCGTGAGTGAAATGGCTGTGGGAGGAGAAGCCCAGCGCGAGCGCGACATCGGTGATGCGGCCCGCGGCGTGCTCCAGCTCGAAGAGGGCGGCGCGCAATCTCAGACGGGTGAGGTGCGTGTGCAGTGTCTCTCCAGTCACCGCGCGGAAGACACGGCTGGCGTGAAAGGGGGAGGTGTTCGCCGCCTCCGCCAGCGCGCCCACCGTCAGCCGCTCCGTGAAGCAGGTGGCCATGAGGTGCTGGAGCTCCTCGGCGAGCTGACGCCAGGCCGGGGAGATGGCTCGCGGCCGCCGTGATGGAGCGCGGTCCTCCGCGTGGAGTTGGTGGACCAAGGCCAGCGCCATCTCCTCCCGCGCGAAGGGGTCCGGGTCGCGAAGCAACTGGACGTGCAGACGCGCGGCGCGCGCGGACACGTGACAGGTGTGGGAATCCTCCCGCGACGTCCACGCCTCCGCCAGCGTGCCCCTGAGCAGCAACAACGTGCCGCGCTGGGGCCGCTGCGATGGCGTCTCCATCCAGTACTCGTTGCCGGGTGTATTCAGAGCCGCCGTGGCCGGGTCCACCACGCTGCGCTCGCGGCCATGCGTGCGCAGGTGGGTGCCCGTCTGGAGCAGGTCCAGCTCGTGGTAGCGGGCCTGCTCACGCCACCGGGCGCGCGGCCCACCCTCACACGTCCACTCGCCCACCAGCAGCTCGGGAGTCGTGACGAGCGGACGCAGCGAGCACGGCGGCTCCCAATCGTGGGTCATCGGACGAGGATGGCGGAACGACTCAGGGATGGGAAGCCGGCAACAGCTCGGGAGGAATCGGGTTCGCCGCGTCCTCGGACTGCCAGACCACGCTGGTGACCCACCAGCGCGTGCCGTCGAAGTAGAGCTGGAGGTAGTTGACGCCCCGGCCGGGCATGCCGTCTCCCTGTCCCGTGCGCGATTCGTAGGTGGACGCCACGTGCGCGATGTGGCCGTAGCGCTTCACCGTCCGGTGGACCTCCCACTCCCGGAAGCCCCCCGCAATCAGCGGCTCCGTGGACTCCGCGAAGCGGGCGTGGTCGAACACCTCCACCGTCTTGCCGATGGCCACGAAGTGAATCCACGGACTGTACAGCGACCTGTCCCGCGCCCACTGGCGAGGTGCTTCCGGGGCGATGTTCACCACTTCGTAGAAGGCCCGCATCACCCCGTCGATGGTGGTGACGTCCTCGGGGCGCGCAGCGGAGGCCGTGCCCGCATCGGAAGGCGCGGACGTGTGGGCGCAGCCCGCCGAGAGCAGCAGAAGGAGACACACGAGATGGATTCGCATGCCCTCACCATGAAGAGGGCCGCGGGGATGGCGCTATCAGAATCTTGCGCACGCATGAACACCGCCCCCTCCCCCATGCACATCTTGGCGGCACGCCCCATCCTCCCCACCGTCGGCGACGCTCACGAACGGTGGAGGAGATGACATGCGGGGAACACTCGGATGTGCCTTGTTGGGAATGGGATTGGCCGCGTGCGGGGTCACCTCGGGCAGCGAAGACCTCACGACGTGGACGGACTCCTCCCACCGCGAAGTCGCGACGCTGGCCTGCCCACCGGGCGAGGCCTCTCGCGTCCAGGTCATCACGCCCCCGGGTAGCGGGCCCGTCATCATCAGCGGCCGGCTCCTGGGCACCGACCAGCTCGTCAGCGCGCAGGGGCTGCTCTTCTTCGGGACCAACTTCGTCGACGGCAGCGCCGTCCTCTGGAGCACGGATGGCACGCCCGATGGCACCATTCCGGTGAAGCACTTCGCGCCCGTCCCCGTCGGTCCCCCTCGCATGGATGGGCTCGTCGCCGCGGGGTCCCAGGTCTTCTTCGAGTTCTTCGACCCCGCCACGGGCAACGAGCTGTGGGTCAGCGACGGAACCGAAGCGGGGACCCGGCTCGTCAAGGACCTCACCCCAGGCGCCGAGAGCTCCTGGTTCGACCACATCGCCTCACTCGACGGGCGGCTCGTCTTCGTGCGCACCGTTCCAGGTCCCGCGCCACACTTTCCGCGGTACGAGGTCTGGCGCTCGGATGGCACCACCGCCGGCACCGTCCGCGTGGCCGTGCTCCCCTCGGCCTTCCAGGTCCGCTACGTCTCGCTGACCGTGGACCACGCACTCCACCTGTTCCTGTCCTCGGGAACACAGGGCACCGTGCTCTGGCGCACGGACGGAACCTCCGCTGGAACCTTCGCCGTCAAGAAGCTGGACGCCGCGAGCACCTACGTCAACGACGTGGGCCACGCGGGGAACCTGGGCCTCTTCGTCCTGGAGGACGGCCCCAACTTCGAAGTGTGGAAGACCGATGGAACGCCCGGGGGCACGCTCCGGCTGGAGTCGTTCGGCAGGCCCCCCCGGTTGCTCGGGACGCTCGGCACTCATGTCTATTTGAGCACCCCGTCCCTGGACTATCGCTACCTCCACATCAATCGCATCTCGCTGAACGGCGGCGCGCGGACTCGCATCGTCACGCTCCCCAATCCCTACGCGGACGAGCCGGACTCGAGCCCCTACATCCAACGAACGGCTCGCGCGGGAGGGAAGCTCTACTTCTCCATGGCCATCAGCAGCACCGGCCCCGCGCCCCGGGATGTCTCGCTCTGGGTCACGGATGGAACCGCCGCTGGAACCCAGCAGCTGTACCGTCCCCTGTCGCTCGGCGATGAGTACTTCTCGCCGTTGTTCGCCACGACGGACGGCACCGTTTTCTTCAGCGGCTCGACGGATGGCCTGTATCCCGAGCCCTGGTTCACCCGAGGCACCCCCTCCACCACGGGCCAGCTCGCGGACATCATCCCTGGCACCTACGGCTCCACACCGGATGGCTTCGCCCAGCGCGGAGACCATGTCTTCTTCTTCGCCTCCGACGACACCGGGGAGACGCAACTGTGGAGCGCGCCCACTCCCCCTCCGTGTCCCCCCGGGCCCGCCGAGGAGTGACCCTCTCGCTCCCGCTTCGAGTCCCGGAGCCGGCCGCGTCCACACGTTCTTGATGCTCGCTGGGGGAGCCGGCGCTTCGTTTCATTCAGCGAGCGCCGCGAGCTCCCGCCCCAAGACGCACCAGCAGGGCCGCCATGGCCGAGACAGTGGCCAGCGCCGTCACCGCCAGCCAGCCCCATGTGGCCAGCACGAGGCTTCCACTGGCCGCGCCGACCGCCATGCCCATGAACATGGAGACGAACAACACCGCGTTGAGCCGGCTGCGCGCCGCCGGGTCGATGCCGAAGACCAGGGTCTGATGCGCCACCAACGTGACCTGGACTCCCAGGTCGAATCCCACCGCGCTGATGCCCAGCAGCCACAGCTGCGACCGGGGCTCCAACCAGGGCGAGGCGAACATCAGCGCGAACGAGACAGCGGTGAGGCCCACCCCGATGCGGGTCACGACCTCGGGTCCGAAGCGGTCCGCCACACGGCCGGCCACCGGTGCGCCCAACGCCCCCGCCGCGCCCGCCAGGCCAAACGCGCCCGCCACCGCGCTGCCCAGGTGGAACGGCGCGCCATGCAACATCACCGCGAGCGTGGACCAGAACGCGCTGAATCCAATCGAGAGCAGCCCCTGCGCCACCGCCGCGCGGCGCAACGTCGCGTGCTTGCGCCACAGGCCGGCCAGCGAACCGAGCAAGGCGGAGTAGGAGAGCGTGCTGGTCGGCTGGAAGCGGGGCAGCCCGCGCCAGGCCGCCACACCCACCAGGGCCACGCTGCCCGAGGCCATCAGGTACATGGCGCGCCAACCGAGGTGCTCCGACACCACTCCGCTGACGACGCGGGACAACAGGATGCCGAGCAGCAGGCCGGTCATCACCGTGCCGACCACACTTCCCCGCTCACGCTCGGGGGCCAACGTCGCGGCGGCCGGAACGATGTCCTGCGCCAGCGTCGCGGTCAGCCCCATGGCGAAGCTCGCCACCAGCAACAGGCCGATACCAGGCGCCAGTCCCCCGAGCATCAATGCCGCGCTCAGCAGGCCGGCCTTCACGAGGATGATGCGGCGCCGGTCGAACCGGTCTCCCAGCGGCGCGAGCAACAGGATGCCCAGGGCATAACCCAGCAAGGTGAGCGTGGGCAGCAACCCCACCGTGGCCTCCGAGGCCCCCAGGGTGGGCCCCATCACCCCCAGCATCGGCTGGCTGTAGTAGAGGGCCGCCACCGAGAAGCCCGCGCTCGCGGCCAATAGGAGCCGCAGGCCACGCGCCATTCCCACGTCACCGCCAGGGTGGGTGGCTATCAGCCGGGATTGCTTCTCCGTGGAGCCCGGCTCCGTCTTGCGCGTGGCACCGGTTCCAATTGTTCCATGTACGGCACGAATGAAGGCCATGGTCGTCACCTCGAGGTTGCGGCTCGAGGTGACTGTGCGCCCGGGCGCGCCCCGCCTGTAGTGGCACACGCCGCACAGCGGTTATACGCTCCGCGCATGACCAAGCCCGCCCGGCCGCGTGCGCCTCGGCCTCCCGCCTCCAGCGTCGACCGGCTCGAGTTGATGCACACCTTCCTGCGCATCGTGGATGCTGGGAGCCTGTCCTCTGCCGCCGCGCAGCTGGGCACCACGCAGCCGACCGTGAGCCGGCGACTCCAGGCGCTCGAGCGCTCACTGGGCCTGCGACTGCTGCAACGCTCCACCCACGCGATGAAGCTCA
The DNA here is from genome assembly GCF_037414475.1 of Myxococcus stipitatus. Next base: position 2,135,606 of record NZ_CP147913.1, read on the forward strand.
CCGAGGATGGCACGCGCTGCTATGAGCGCGCGAAGGAGCTGGTGGCGAACTGGGAGCGGCTCGAGGCCGACTTGAGGGGCGCGAGCGACGAGCCCGAGGGGACACTGCGCGTCGTGGTCCCTCATGCGTTCGGCCAGCAATTGCTGGTGGAGCCGCTGACGGAGTACCTGAATCGCCATGCGCGGGTCTCGGTCGAATGGCTGCTACATGACCGGGCCGTGGACTTCATCGCCGAGGGCATCGACTGCGCCATTCAAGTGGGCGAGGTCCGCGACCCCAGCGTGGTCGCCGTCCGCGTGGCCGAGGTGCCCCGCATCGTCACCGCCGCGCCGTCGCTGCTCTCGGGCCGTCCCCTGCCCACCCATCCCGATGAACTGGCGCGACTGCCCTGGCTGTCGCTTCGCACGTTCTACCGGAGCGAGCTGTCGCTCACCCACGTGGACACCGGAGAGGTCCAGCGCATCACCTTCCGACCCCGGCTGAGCACGGACAGCCTCTATGCCATCCGCAGCGCCGCGGTGAAGGGGCTCGGCGTCTGCGTGGGCTCGGCCTGGGTCTTCCAGGAGGAAATCGAGAGAGGCCGCCTGCGGCATCTGGCCCCCCACTGGAGGGCCGCGTCCCTGCCCGTGTCCATCATCTATCCGTCCGCCCGCTTCCACCCCGCGAGGCTGCGTACGTTCGTGGCGATGATGCGGCAGTCGATTCCCTCGGCCCTCTCCGGGGCCGCGCAGACGCCCCGGCGCCAGCGCCCCTGAAGCCACCGCCGACCCACAGAAGAGTGACTCTCTCGCGAATCCCTCGAAATTTTCGCCTCACGTTCGCGTTCTGGAGCCGGCCGTGTCCGCCACCTCGTCCGGCACCGGAGCCCCTCATGAAGCTGTCCGTTCCACTGGTCATCGCACTCGTCGCATTGCCCTCCTTCGCGCAAGCGCCCGCCCAGGACACCACCGCCGCCCAGCAGCAGGTCCAGGGCGTCATCGAGGACTTCCGTCAGTCCATCATCAAGAGGGACAAGAAGAAGTTCCTCGGCCTGTTCCTGAATGACGACGTCATCCTGCAGCCCGTCCAGGGGGAGGAGCTCCTCAAGAAGCTCCGCGCGAAGAACCCCAAGGCGAGCAAGGTTCCCACCCAGAAGAAAATCACCCCCTCGTCCTTCATCGCGGATGTCGCCGCCGACAAGGAACCCAGCGAGGAGAAGTTCACCAACATCCACATCACCACGGATGGGAACGTCGCCGCCGTCTCCTTCGACTTCACCTTCCACCTGGGAGACCGCGTCATCAACCGAGGCCAGGAACACTGGCTCCTGGTGAATTCAGACACCGGCTGGAAGATTGCCTCCGTCGTCTATTCCAACAACGACTAGCGGCGCACGGCGGGCGTTGATGGGTTCAGGTGGCGCTCCCGGCCGCTGCCTGAACCCAGGACACCTCAGTCCACGATGAACAGCCGGGCGCCTGTCTGGGTCGACGAGCGGTGCTTCCCGTCGTCATCCGCGACCTGATAGCTCATCATCGGCCCCAGCTCGAAGCGTCGGCCGTCTTGCAGCTCGGTGAGCAGCGTCCCCTCCAGCACGAGCAGGATGTGTCCTCGGGCGCACCAGTGGTCCGCGACGTAGCCAGGGGTGTACTCGACGAGCCGGACCCGGATGTCTCCCAACTGGAGCGTGCGCCAGAGCGCCTTGCCCGAATCTCCCGGGTGCTCGGTGGGCGGGATGCTGCTCCAATCCGTGGTGCAGAAGGGGATGTTCGAGATCTTCAGATGAGGCTCCTTCCCGGTGCGTCGGAGGCTTCACTCTATTTCACGCGCCCGGGTCGACCGGTAGCCCATGGCTCGTGAAGGAGAACACCAGCGATGTCTCGATGTGGCTCACCTCGGGGCGGCTGGTGAAGGAGAGGATGGTCAGCCGCCGCAGGTGCTCACCGATGTTGCCGAAGGCTTCCCCCACGTGGAGCCAGCGCTGCACGGCAATCAGCGACTGGAGCCCAGGCGCCTCGGAAGCGCGCGAAGCCCTGAGGGCGCTACTCCCGGGCTGGCAATCCGGCCGCCCGGGACGTGGCCCTGGCCTCGGTGAGCAGCCACTCCTTGAACAGGGCCACGTCCTCTCGGCCCGACAGGGGCCGGGGGTGGACCAGCCAATAGCCGAAGTCGTTGGGGAGCACCTTCGCGAAGGGCTGGACCAACCGTCCGGCCTTCACGTCATCGGCGGCGAGCAACATCCGCCCCAACGCCACACCATCCCCCTGACGCGCCGCCTGGAGCACCAGACCGGCGTCATTGAGCGTGAGGCCCTTGTCGGTCTCCACGCCCTTCACTCCCGCCGCGTCCAGCCAACGGCGCCACCCATCCTTCGGCGTGTCGTGGATGAGCTGGACCTTCGCGAGGTCCGCGGGGGAGCGCAGCTTCCTGGCGAGCTCCGGACTGCACACGGGGCTCAGTCCCTCCGTGGCGAGTTGCTCCGCCCGCAGGCCCGTCCAACGGCCCAGGCCCGAACGGATGCCGATGTCGAAGCGGTCGTCGAGGAAGTCCCACAGCTCGGTCGCGCTGGTCAGGTGGAGCTCTATCTCCGGATGGCGCCCGCGGAAGCCCCCCAGTCGAGGCAGGAGCCAGCAGGAGGCGAACGAGGGCAACACCGTGAGGCGCAAGGGGCCTTGCTCGGCCTTGGACAGGCGGGCGGTCGCCTCGGAGAGACGCTCGAACGCGGGGGTGAGCTCCCGCAGGTATTCCTGCCCCTTGCGGGTCAGGGTCAGCGCGTGCCCCCGGCGCTCGAACAAGGAGACGCCGAGCCAATCCTCGAGCTGGCGGACCTGATGGCTGATGGCCGCCTGAGTCACACGAAGTTCGGTGGCGGCGCGGGTGAAGCTCAGGTGGCGCGCGCCCGCCTCGAACGCACGCAGAGCGCCCAGCGGTGGAATGCGACGCATGCTCGATGAGCTCCCTTTATCGAGCGGCCGAGGATAGCTCGCTGGGCCCCAGGCTCGAAATGGAGTTTCTGACAGGTCGCGCCCCACCGCGATGAACGCCGGCGCATGAGGCCTTCGCCATGATTCCCGCTGAAGTCTGGGTGATGTTCCTGGGGTACACGGTCCCGATGGTGTTCAGCCCGGGGCCAGGCAACACCGTGCTCGCCACCGCGGGCGGCCGGTTCGGCATCCGAGGCTCGCTGCCATTCTGGCTGGGCTTCGAGGTGGCCAACGTCGCGCTCTGTGTCGTCTATGGATTCGGGCTGGGGAGCGTGCTCCAGCAGATTCCCTCGCTGCACCACGTGCTGCGCGTGTGCAGCGTCGCGTACCTGCTCTATCTCGCGTGGGGGTTCTTCCGCTCCGCTCGTGCTTCGTCGGGAGGACAGGACGAAACGCAGGAGCAGCTGGGGTTCGTCGAGGGGCTGCTCGCCGTGGGCTTCAATCCCAAGATCCACTCGATGATCCTGGTGATGTTCTCCCAGTTCCTCAACCCAGTGAATGGAACACTCTCACAGGCCGCACAGCTCACGGCGGCGTTCCTGGGCGTCTGCGTGGTGTGCCACTTCCCCTGGCTCTACGGGGGGAAGGTCATCCTGGGGCGCTTCCGCTCCGAGAAGGCCCTGCGCATCCAGGGCTGGACGTTCGGGGTGTGCATGGTCGGCGTCGCCGCCTATGTGGCCCTCGCATAGACGGCCGGGTCCTTCACGGCACTGCGTCCAGAACACCCGAGCCGCGGAGCACCATGGCTCCGCGGCTCCGTGCTCACGGCATCAACGCTTGATGACGAAGTCCACGCGCCGGTTCTCGCTTCGGCCTTCCGGAGTGTCGTTCGACGCCACGGGACGCGAAGGTCCGTAGCCTCGGGCCTCCAGTCGCGAACCGTCGATGCCTCGCTGGATGAGATAGGACCGCACGGCCTCCGCGCGGGACTGACTCAGCTCGCGGTTGAGCGTCTCGGGCCCCGTGTTGTCCGTGTGGCCCTCGATGCGAATGGCGACCTCCGGGCGCGCCTTCAACATCTCCACGACCTCATCCAACACTCGCGAGCCTTCACCCTCGATGACCGAGAGGCCCACCGGGAACGTGACGCGACGGCCCGACAACGAGAGCTTCTCCTCCGGCACCGCGGACTTCACCGGCTCGGGGCAGCCCTGATTCTCCGCCGTGCCCTTCTCCTTCGGGCACTTGTCCTCGGAGTCCGGCACTCCGTCGCCGTCCGAATCCTTCACGGCAGGGCAACCCTGGTTCTCCGCCGTGCCCTTCTCCTTCGGGCACTGGTCCTCGGAGTCCGGCACGCCGTCGCTGTCCGAATCCTTCACGGCAGGGCAACCTTGGTTCTCCGCCGTGCCCTTCTCCTTCGGGCACTGGTCCTTCGCGTCTGGCACACCATCGCCGTCCTCGTCCGGCTCCGGGCACCCCTGCGACTCGGCGCTCCCCGCTTCATTCGGGCAACGGTCCAGGCGGTCCACGACGCCATCCCCATCCGAGTCCTGGTCCGGACACCCGTCGTTCTCCGGCACCCCCGCCTCGCTCGGGCAACGGTCCTTCTTGTCCGGCACCGAGTCCCCATCGCGGTCCTCGTTGGGACGCTGCTCGGGCTCATGCGCCCACGCGATTCCCGCGCCCACGCGCCACGACGGCGTCCCCGGGATGTCCGTGAAGCCATGCCCCGCCAACGCGTTCAGCTCGAAGCCACTCCCGATGGGCAGCCTCACGCCTCCCAACAACTCCACCGCCACATCCGGATGCACCAACGACTCCGCCACCTGCAACGCCAACTCACCTCGCAACCCCTTCCCCCGCGTCGCCACCACCACCGACTGCTCCAACTCCGTCCCCACGTCCCGGCCCGGCTCCACTTCCTTCGACCTCACCCGCGCCCCCACGCTCGCCCCCAGCGCGAACATCCCCACCTCGCGCCCCAAGGAGACTCGCGGCGCGAACTGGAGCCCCGCCCAACCCTCCTGCCGACCAAACGCACTCGCCCTTCCTCCCGGCAACCCCACGTCCAACCCCACCGCCAACGACAGCGGCGCCCCGTCCTCCCGCCTCATCAACGCATAGCGAGCCCCCACCTCCGGCGTCCCAAGCCCCGACGACGCGGGCTCAGAGACTCCCACGTACATCCCCGCGCCATGCCCACCCTGCGACAGGATGACCGGCAACCGCGCGGACAACTCCAACCTGTCCACCGGAGACCAGGCCCCTTGGAGCCACGTCGAGGTCCGGTAGTGCAGGATGGAACGGCTGCTCCCATCCGTGCCCTCCAGAATCAGGATGCCGCGCTCGTAACCCGCCAGAAGGCTGAGCCGATAGCCACCCTCCGAGAGCACTCGCCCCGTATCCACCATCAACGAGTCCGTCGCCGCGGCACTCAGGCGCAAGCGCTCCGCGTCAAACGCGACCAGCGGACTGGACAGCGTCTGCCCCGCGGCGCTCGTCGCCACCAGCACCCCCACGAGCCCTCCCATCCGCACGCCATTCCGGAAGGGGCGCTCCTTTCCGCGCCGACGTCCCGCCCACAACACCGCGAGCACCAGCCCCCCAACCCAAGCAAGCTCTCCTCCCCCACCCGAGGACTGGCACCCACCTCCAGCAATCGACACCACTCGCGCCTGCACCACCACGTCGAACTCGCACCGCGCGGAGTTCCCCGCCGTATCCGTCGCGGTGACGACGACGCGCGTCTGTCCCGACGGGAAACGCGTCCCCGACGCCGGGGTCACCATCACCGTCGCGGGCCCGGAGACCGAGTCCACCGACTCCGGCAACGTATACGTGACGACCGCTCCACCCCCTTCGTCCTCGGGCACACGCACGCTCGCCGGACAGGTCAGCGGAGGCGGGGTCGTGTCCCGCACCGTCACCCGGAACGTGCAGGACGCCTGCGCCCCATCCGCGTCCTCCGCCGTCGCCGTGACAACCGTCTCCCCCAACGGCAGCGTGATTCCCGACGAATGCGAGTACGTCACCGTGGGGTTCGGCGTGGTGTCGTCCGTGGCCGTGGCCGGCGGATACGTCACCGTCGCTCCCGAGGCCCCCGTCGCCTCCACCTGCACATCCGCCGGGCACGTGATGACCGGAGGGCTGCTCACGGCCACGTTGATGCTCACCGTGGCGACGTTGCTGTCCAGCCCACAGTCCCGCGCGCGATACGTGAAGCTGTCCGGCCCCGAGTAGCCCGCGTTCGGCGTGTACGTGACGGCGGGCGGCGTGCCGCTCAAGGTCCCATGCGTCGGAGGCGTGACGATGACGTAGCTCAGCGGCGGCCCCACATCCACGTCCGTCGCCGCCAGCGTGATGTCCAACGGAGCACCGAACGCGGTGGAGACCGACTGGTCCCTCGCCACCGGCGCGGTGTTCGACTGCACCGTCACCATCCGGCCACCATCGACCGCGTTGGCGAAGACGGAGAGCACATGCGCCCCCAGCGACATGCTCGCCGGAATCGTCACCGTCACTCCCGTGGCGGACATCTCCGTCCCCGGCAACACCCAGAGCCGGCCACCCTCCACCGCCTTCATCCTCACCACCGGAAAGTCCGTGGCCGAATCCCGGTAGTCTCCCGAACCGGCCCCCGAGACACCCCGGAACTGCGTCCCCGTCACTCGGACCGGGCAGCCCTGCATCATCGTGTCGGGCCCCGTCACCACCGGACGGATGCTCGGCTGCGCGCCCGTGGCATCGAACAACTCCGCGCTCGCCAGCCGCGCGCCCGCCGAGCCATCTCCGCTCGCCGCGAGCACCTCGCCCGTGGGAAGGACGTCGAGGGTGAACCGGGCCCGCGGCGCCGCGAGCGCCGTCACGTCCTTCCACGTGTTCGTCGTGGAGTCATACACCTCCGCCGTCGCGAGCGACGTCCCCGCCGGCCCTTCGCCACCCGCCACGAGCACGCGTCCCGAGGGCAACAGCACCGCGGAATGGAACGCCCGCGCGGTGGCAAGGGTCCCCGCCGGAGTCCAGGTGTTGGTGACCGGGTCATACAGCTCCGCCGAGGCCAGCTCCCCTCCGAGGGTCCTGCCCGCCACCGCCAACACGCGCCCCGACGGCATCAGCGTCAGGGTGAACGAGGCCCGCCCCTGCGAGAGCGAAGCAGCGGAGGCCCAGGTGTTGGAGGCCGGGTCATACAGCTCCGCCGACGCCAACACGGTGCCTCCGTCCCGCCCGCCCACCACCAGGACACGCCCGTCATTCAACCGCACGGCGGCATGCGCCGAACGCGACGTGGGGGACGACGCAACAGCGCTCCAGATCTGCCCCACCGAGTCATAGACCTCCGCCGCGCCCGTGGTCGTGCCGCCCACCACGAACACCTGGCCCGGTCCAATCAACGTCGCGGTGTGCCCATCCCTCGCGGTGGTCATCGACCCCACCAGCGTCCAGCCATTGGCCGAGGCGATGTACTGCTCCGCCGAGGCCAGCGGCCCACCGCTGCCGACTCCACCCGCGACCAGCACCCGACCCGACGGCAGCAAGGTCACGGTGGGCCTCGAGCGAGCCGTCACCAGCGAGGCCGTGGGCGCCCAGGTATTGCTCGCACGCGAGTACCGCTCCGCGTCCGCGACCGCGCCCGCCGCATCCCCGCCTCCCACGACCAGCACCTCACCCGACGGCAACACCACGGAGGCCGCGTCCCCCCGCGCCCGCGTCAGGTTCCCCGCGGGAGACCAACGGTCGCTGGACGCTTCGTAGACATCCACGTCTGAGTAGAAGGCAGACGCCCCCGAGACATTGTGGCCACCCGCGACCAGGACCTGGCCCGTGGTCAGCAACGTCGCCGTCGCGTTCTCGCGCCCCACCGACAGCGCCCCCGCCAGGCTCCACGTGCCCGTCGCGGGGTCGTACAGCTCGGAGGCCGGTTGCGGGGTGCGCGCGGTGTCCGAACCGCCCGTCACCAGCACCTTGCCACTGGGAAGCAGCGTGGCCGTGTGGCCATTGCGCGGATGGTTCAGCGCCCCCGTCGCGGTCCAGGTGTTGGCCACCGGGTCATAGAGCTCCGAGTGGGTGATGGCACCCGCGCTCGTGAAGCCTCCCGCCAACAGCACGCGGCCATCCGGCAGCAGCGTCCCCGTCGCGTAGTGACGGGGAACCAGCAGCGCAGCCATCTGGGTCCAGGTCCGCGACGTGGGGTCATAGGCCTCCACCTGAGGGGTATCACCTCCTCCTTGGGCCGACCCGCTCACCACCAACACCCGCCCGTCGCGCAGCAGCACCGCGACGTGGCCGCGATGAACCACCGACAGGGAGCCGGTGGGCGTGAAGGTGTTGCTCGTGGCGTCGTAGAGCTCCGCGGTCGCGAGGTTCGCGCCTCCCGCGACGAGGACCTCTCCGGAGCGGAGCACCGTGGCGCTCGCCACCGTGCGCGCGGCGGACATCGGGCCCGTGGCGGACCAGGTGTTCGTCGCGGCGTCATGGAGCGCGCCCGTCGCGCTGCCATCTCCGATGAAGAGCGACCTGCCCGTGGGCAACATCACCCCCAACGTGGTGTTGCCCTGAAAGCCCATCGCGCCCGCCGAGGACCAGGTGCCTCGCTCGACGTCGAAGCGCTCGGCGGTGCCGACAAACCCCAAGCGATTGACGCCCCCCGCCACCAGGACGGAGCCATCCGCCTGAAGCAGCGCGGCGTGCTGGGACCTCGCGGTCGCCATGCGCGCCGTCGACGACCAGCCCGGGTCCACCACCATCGGCGCCTCAAGCCCCTCGAGGGAGACCTCGGTGGCGAGGCCCACCCGCAGGCCCTCGGCCTGGAACACGTTCGCTCGCGAGGACCTGCTCACCCCAGACAGGACCACGCGTCCACGCCGCGCCTGGCCTCGCGCGTCGCGCACCTCGGACGGATGGAACCGGAGGACCGGCATGCCGTCGGCGTCGAGGAACTCCACGTACTCGCCGGCGTCATGCAGCTGGGACACCCACGGCGGCAACGTGACCTGATACTCCGCGCGGTGGACGGGCTCGGAGCCATCCACCACCCAGGCCTCCTCGATGCGCGAGCCGCGCCAGCCCTGGCGCAGGTCGACGAAGTCGCCCACCGGGAACCAGAAGTGCCGCTCACCGGAGAAGACCACCGAGTCCTCCCGGCGCGGCGCCGCGGAGTCATCGGCCCCCAGCGACTGCTCGATGCGGAAGGTCATCCCGCGCGTCGTCAGCTCCAGCGCGCCGTCACCCGACAGCCGCGAGGTGAGCGCGCGCGCATCCTCCACGGAGAGGGGCACCTCCGACGCCGAGAAGACCTTCGAGGCCCCTCGCCGCGCGGCCAGCTCCGGAAAGTAATCCCGAGCCAGGGCCACCGCTTCCGACGAGGCCGGCAACGCCTGCTTCTGCTCGCACGCGACAGCCCAGGCACAGCACAGCAACACCACCAGGCTTCGCGAGACGCGAATCGACGCCATCTGTCACCCTCCCAAGGCTCGTGGCCACCGGTGGACCCGCACCTGCGTCGTGCCTCCCCCGGTACCCCCACGAGACCCGGTCGCGTGTATCACGCACCCCGACTCCGGGTCCCTCTTGACGCGCTCAAGAGAAACCCACTCCCGAGGTTGTCGCGTGTCTCGTATGGAGAAGTAGCGGACGAACCCGCAGAGGCCCACATTCGGGAGGTGTTCCCAGGCGCGAAAGGTGCCGTCCGAGGAGAACCGCGCCATCGTCGGGCTCCCATGACCTCCACCCGCCATCAATCCATCACCGCCCCCGGCCTGCCCAAGCCCGTGGGACCCTACTCACCGGGCATGAAGCTGGAGTCGTTGCTCTTCGTCTCCGGACAGGCGGCCACGGACCCCGCCACCGGCAAACAGGCGGAGGGAATCGAGGCGCAGACGGAGCAGGTGCTCCGCAACCTGGAGCGCATCCTCGTGGCCGGAGGCTCCAGCCTCCAGCACGTCCTGCGCTGCGGCGTCTTCCTGACCGACATGCGGGACTTCCCCCGCATGAACGCCGTCTATGAGCGCGTCTTCGGCGGGCACCGCCCCGCGCGCACCACCGTGCAGGTGGCCGCGCTCCCCGAGGCGGGCCTGATGGTGGAGATTGACTGCGTGGCCTACGTGCCCTGAGCGAGCCCCGTCCAGCCCGGACGGCGCAATCCCAATCACAGCTCAATCACAGACATCCAACCCCGGTCTCCCGTGGCGCGGCGAAGGTCGGAGAGGAGGCGGAAACCTCCTCCCCCCGTCGCGAGCAAGTGTCGACTCGCGGTTCCCATCCGGGACCGGGGTCGGGCTTTGCTGACGGGCACTGCTCACCCCAGGTTGCCCTCATGGCCCGTCCATTCCGGACAGGCCCCGAGGACCTGGACCTCCGCGATACCCCTTTCTCGCGCGGCGGCCGGGTCCTCGAGAGGAGCACACATGATTCGGTGGATGGTCTGGTTGGCCTTGGGGATGACCTTGCTATCAGCCCCCGCAGCCCGCTCGGCGGAGCCAGCGCTCCCCTCCTCGCCTGCTCCCAGTCCCCTGGTCACGAGTTGGATCTACCGCGACGCGATGGTGGCCCCCTGGAAGGACACGTCCTGGGCCCCCCACACGCTGGTCAACACGTCGCCGGTGGCTGCGGGAACGTACTCCATCGCGGCGACGCTCACCGCGTACTCGGCCCTCTACTTCCGCACGGACCCGCGCGTGGCGGACCCCGGCGCCACCTTCAGCCTGCGCGTCCACGGAGGCGTGGCCGGAGACGGCGCGGTGGTCCAGGTGCGCGCGTTCGCGGACGACGTGCTGACGGCGGGTGTGCCCCTGGGGCCCACGTGCGCGGGCGGGCGCATCCGCGCCAACACCTGGGTGACGTGCACGGTGCCCATCTCCGTGATTGCTCCCGCGGGCGCGCGCATCAAGGGTCTGCTGCTCCAAGAGACGCGCGGCGTTCCCCTGCCCACGCTCTATTTCGACGAGCTTCGCACCGATGGCCTGAGTGTCCCTCCTCCCGTGAAGGTGAGCATCACTCCCGCCTCCGTCACCCTTCCCCCAGGAGGTACGCAGTCGTTCACCGCCACGGTGACGGGCAGTCCCAACACGGCGGTGAGCTGGGCGGTGCGGCAAGGCAACACCGGCGGCGTCATCACCTCGACGGGCCTCTACACCGCGCCCGGGACACCCGGGACGTATCAGGTGGTGGCGGTCAGCTACGCGGACCCCACCCAGTCCGCCACCGCCACCGTCACCGTCACCAGCGCGCCGGGCAAGGGATTGTGGGTGTCTGGCTATTACACGGGTTGGAACTCGGACCTCTACCCGCCCGACAAGGTGGACTTCAGCGCCTTGACGCACATCATCGTGGGCCGGGCCACCCCCAGGCCCGACGGCACGCTGAGCACCCAGTTCGACAATGACAACGGGCCCGCCATCGCCCGGCTCTTGGCGACGCGGGCCCACGCCGCGGGACGCAAGGCCATCATCATGGTGGGCGGCGCCGGAGAACACGACGGCTGGGTGGGCGCCGCGTCCAATGCCAACCGGACCCGCTTCGTCCAGAGCCTCGTGGGTGCCCTGGACAGCTTCGGCTACGACGGGCTGGACATCGACTGGGAGCCTGTCGAGGAGGCCGACAAGCCCAACCTGCTCGCCCTGGTGCGGCAGCTGCGCCAGGCGCGCCCCAACATGCTCCTCACCATGCCCATCGCGTGGATCAACACCAACTTCCCGACGGATGCCGACCCGTGGTTCGCGCAACTGGCGCCCCTCCTGGACCAGATGAACGTCATGTCCTACGAGATGACGGGGCCCTGGGGCGGCTGGGTGTCCTGGTATTCCTCCGCCCTCACGGGAGAGGCGGGCAACCGCCCCACCTCCGTGGCCTCCAGTCTCAACGCCTGGGCCAACGTGGGCATCCCCAAATCAAAACTGGGCATGGGGTTGCCATTCTATGGCATGGCCTGGCGGCACATCACCGGCCCCTACCAACCCTACACAGACTGGTCTGACTATGTGGGCAGCGACAATGATTTCACCTACGCCCGCATCATGAGCCTGTCGGCCACCGGCGTCTATCACTGGGATGCCACGGCGCAGTCGAGCTACGTCACCTTCGCCACGCCCGTGGTGGACGGCACCGTGCGGTGGATTTCGTATGACTCGCCGCAAGCGATTGCCGCCAAGGGCGCCTATGCCCGCGCCAACGGCTTCGGGGGCACCATCATCTGGTCGCTCAATCAAGGTTGTACAGATCCTGTCTCCGGAGCCAATCCGCCGCTGGACGCGGTGAAGAGCGCCTTCCGGCCCTGAAGCCCCCGCGCTTCCTCCAGCGGGAAGCAGACGCCTCCATCGGGGAATCCGCCAGCCCTCTCCGTCCCGCACCTCCGGGCCTGCCCCACGGGCCCGGAGCGCGCCCCCCAGGACAGGGCGGCGCCCACCAGTCAAAGCCAGGTCCCCTGCTCCGCCGGGAATCAGACGCCCCGCGCATGAAGTCAGGGGGCCCGTCACGAAGCGCCTTGGCGTCCGCGAGGTTGGCGCCCAATCTGCAATGGCCAGTCGCCACGGCCGGTATCTCCCGGTCCTTCCGCTGGAGCAGCACACATGAAAACAGCCCAACGTGCCTTCACCGCCGCGGTGGTCGCGGCCTCTGCCTTCGCGTCGACGCAAGCCGATGCCGCCACGGCCACCGCCGACCTGACGGTGACGGCCACGGTGTCCTCGGCTTGCACCATCAACTCGGGGACACTCAACTTCGGCAGCTACGACCCGGTGGTCGTCAACTCGAGCGCGGGCGTCGACCTGCTGGCGTCGGGCTCGCTGACGGTGCAATGCACCCTCTTGAGCACCGCCGTCGTCACGCTGGGCCAGGGCTCGAATCCCGACACGGGCTCGACGGACGCGGCGCCGCTGCGCCGGATGCTCAACACCACATCGGCCGACTACCTCTCCTACATGCTCTATCAGGATGTCGCCCGGCTGGTGGTCTGGGGCAACACGTCCGGCACGGGCCTGGCCTACGTCGGCACGGGCCTGTCCACGCCCGTGCTCGTCTACGGCACGGTGGCCCGCGGACAGAACGTCCCGTCCGGCACCTACAACGACACGATCGTCGCGACCATCACCTTCTGACCTGGACGAAGCTCCATGCGCCTGCGTCTTTCTTCCTGGGCCCGCTGTATGGGATTGGCGGCCTTCTTGAGTCAGGCCCTTCCCGGGGCCGGGCTCGCCGCGACCGTTGAAGTCAATCCCATCCGCCTGGAGTTGGAGGGCGGAGCCAAGGGCGTGGTGGTGACGGTGAGGAACCAGGGGGCCGAGACGGCACGGTTCCAGGCCTCCATCCACACGTGGACCCAGGACGAAGGCGGGCGCATGTCGCTTCAGCCCACGCAGGAGGTCTTCTTCTTCCCAGCGATGTTGACGCTGGAGCCGGGAGAGTCCCGTCCCATCCGGGTGGGAATCTCCTCGGCGGCCCGGGACAGGGAGCGCTCGTTCCGGCTCATCGTGGAGGAGTTGCCCCCGGTGGGGCCGCTGCCTCCGTCCATGGGCTTGAAGATTCTCACCCGGGTCTCCATCCCCGTGTTCGTCGCCCCCCTGCGCAAGGACGTGCAGGCCCGCGTCGAGGAGGTGGACCTGCGCCAGTCCCGCTTCACATTCCGCGTGAGGAATCCGGGCACGGTGAACTTCTTCATCCGCCAGGCACGCGTGCGCGCCTTGGACGCGCACGGCCAGCGCGTGGTGGAGCACGAGGAGCCCGGCTGGTACGTGCTGCCGGGGGACTCACGGGCGTTCGCGCTGGAGGCCTCCGCCGAGCACTGCCCGAAGATTCGCTCGCTGGAGGTCGAGGTGGAGACAGACCAGGGCGTTTACCGGCAGAGCGCCCCCGTCGGCTCCAGCGAATCCTGTGGGGTGCCCGGCGTGCCATGAGCCGGTTCACCCAGGCCGCGTCTCGCGCCACGTTGGGGCTGGTGCTGGCCGTCACTTCCGCGCATGCACGGGAGTCCGAGCCCGCCCCGTCCTCTCCCCCGACGACACCCATCGTGGCCGAGCTGACCGTGAACGGCGCCCATCAGGGTGATGTCTTCCCGCTGCTGCGTGGCGAGGACGTACTCCTGCCTGTCTCGGTGCTGGTGGCGGCCGGAGTCGACCCGCGCTGGCTGCCCAAGCGCGTGGAGGTCATCGACGGCAAGGCCTATGTATCACTCCCATCCCTGGCACCCCCGGCGCGGTGCCAGCTGGACCCGGACACCACTCAACTGACCTGTGAGCTGCCGCCCGAGGCCTTCGCCGTGACGCGCGTGAATCTGGCTCCCGGCCCGCCCGCCGGCTATCAATTGACGGGCAGCCCCAGCGCGTTCCTCAACTACGCGGCCCATGCGCGTAACACGTCGCTGTCGTTGTTCGGCGAGGTGGGTCTGTCGCTGGACCGGGCCCTCGCGACCACGCAGGCCCGGTGGACGCCCGGAGGTGCGCCCTTGCGGGGGCTGAGCCAGCTCACGGTGGACTTTCCGGAGGTGATGGTGCGAGCCATCGCTGGCGAGGCCACCGGATATGGCGGGGTGCTGGGCGGAGGCGCGGTGGTGGCCGGCCTTCATGTCCTGCGCTCGTTCGAGCTCAATCCCTACTTCATCCGCAACCCCGTGCAGGACCTGGCGGGCGATGTCACCACGCCCTCGACGTTGGAGGTCTACGTCAACAACCGACTGGTGCGCCGCACCGAGCTGCCTCCAGGGCCCTACCGACTGGAGAACCTCACGCTCCCTCGGGGCGAAGGCATCACCCGCTATGTCGTGAGGGATGCCTTCGGACGCACCCGCGAGGTGAGCTCCGCGTACTCGCTGGGAGCCCAGCTCCTGGCGCCCGGCGTCGCGGACTATCAGCTGTCCGTGGGCGTGGAGCGCAAGTCGTTGAGCACACGGAGCTTCGACTACGGCCAGCCGCTGCTGCTCGGCCACTTCCGGATGGGCGCCACGCCGTGGCTGACGCCGGGCCTGCGGCTGGAGCTGTCACCCGACCTGCTCAGCACGGGCGCCGTCCAGTGGCTCCAGCTCCCGCTGGGAGAGGTGGAGTTCTCCCAGGCGGTGAGCATCTCCCAGCGGCGCGCGGGCGCGGCGGCGGGCACGGCCTACACCGTCCAGGGACACCAGGTGGGAGGCAGCGTCTTCGCGCGGGTCATGAGCCCCGCGTACGCCAACACCAGCCTCCCCCTCGACGCGCCTCACGCAAGACTGGAGACCGGCGGCTCGCTCTTCGTCGCGCTGGGCGGCCGCTTCAGCCTGACAGGGCAGGCGCAGCTGAGGCGGTGGAAGTCGCTCGGCTGGACGACATGGCTGGGCGCGACGACCACCGTCCAGGTGACGGGGCGGACGTTGCTCTCCTTCTCCGCCCGCCGCAACCAGGAGCCCCAGCATCCCTCTTCGCTGGAGGGCATGGTGTCCCTCACCGCCATCCTCGACACGTTGACGAGCGGCAGCGTGAGCCACACCCAGGCGCGCGGCGGCGGGCTCACGGCGGCGGACATGTCGCGCGGCATTCCCCTGGAAGGGGGCCTGGGCTTCCAGGTCCAAGGACAGGTGGGCCGCCATGACATGGCACTCGCGCGCGTCGACTACGACGCGGAGGTGGGCCACTGCGCCGCCGGCGCGGAGTGGCGCGAAGGGGTGATGGTGGCCGCGGCCGAGGTCTCCGGAGGCGTGGTGGCCCTGGGAGGACGCATCCATGCCACTCGCGCGGTGGACCAGGGTTATGCCCTGGTGCGCGTGGACGGCGTGAAAGGGATTGGGGTGCGGCTCAACAACCACCTCATCGGGAAGACTGACGCCCAGGGCGAGTTGGTGGTGACGCGGCTGCAAGCCTATGGCCTCAACCGGCTGTCCCTCACGGACGAGGACCTGCCCCTGGAGATGTACATCCCGGCGACGGAGCGACAGGTGGCGCCGTGGCGGCGGGGCGGCGTGGTGCTCGAATTCCAGGTAGACACCGTGCGCGCGTTCCGGGGCCGGCTGGTGCTCTCCGAAGGGACTCCTCCGCGAGTGCCCGCGCACGGCGAGGTCCAGGTCGTCGTGAACGGACAGCGGTGGAGTTCGCCCATCGGTTGGCAGGGTGAGTTCGAACTGGTGGGACTGCCTCCCGGGCGTCACCCGGCGGCCATTCGATACACGGGAGGCCACTGCACCGCGGTGCTGGAGGTCCCCGCGCAGACGGGCCAGGTCATCGACCTGGGGACGGTGAGGTGCGTAGATGAGTAGCGGTGTCTTGAAACACATCCGGGCCGTCGTGCTGCTGGGAGCGAGCCTGTGCGTCATCCCCACCGCGCGAGCCGTCTGCTCCTTCAAGTCGACCGTGGGGCCAAGCTTCGGCGCCTACACGAGCGCCGCCACCCTTCCGCTCGACACCACGGGAAGCATCACCTATCGCTGCGACTCCCAGCCCGCGTTGGCCACCATCGCGCTGGACCTGAGCACGGGCAGTGGTGGGAGCTACTCCCCGCGGACGCTCCAGGGCCCTTCGGGCCACACTCTCAACTACAATCTCTATCAGGATGCCGCGCGGCTGCGCATCTGGGGCAATGGCACCCTGGGCACCACGCGCTATGGCCCGGTGTTGTGCGTGAACGGGGCCGACGTCACCCTCACCATCTACGGACGAATCCCCGCGGGGCAGGCGGCGGCCGCGGGCTCGTATTCCGACACGCTGGTCATCACGATGACCTTCTGAGCCCCGCCTCGCACCCTGCTCGTGCCGAGGGCGGGCGGGGAAGTTGAACTCGCTCCAGCCGGGTGGCTCGCCTATCCTTGGACCTCATGAGTCCATCCGCCCCCATCGCGACCACGTTCATCACCCACGAAGTCACCAATCAGGCGCCCCCCCTGGTGTACGACGCCTGGAAGACGGACCTGCCGCTGCGCGAGGCCGTGGCGCGCGAGGGCGCGAGCTGGGCGGAGGCGGACATCGCGAAGTACGGCCCGCTGGCGGGCGGCGAGCTGATGCAGCTGGGCTTCGTCGCCAACGAGAACAAGCCCAAGTTCAAGCCGTTCGACCGCTATGGCAACCGGCTGGACGAGGTGGAGTTCCATCCGGCCTACCACCGCATCATGGAAGCGGCCATCACCCACGGCATCCCCAACTACGCGTGGCGGCACGAGCAGACGCCCGGGGCGCACGTCGCGCGCATGGCGCTCTCGTATCTCCACAACCAGGCGGACCAGGGCACCAGCTGTCCGCTGACGATGACGTACGCGTGTGTGCCCACGTTCCGTCACCACGCGGGGCTCGCCGCCGAGTGGCTGCCGCGCATCACCTCGGCGTCGTATGACTCGCGCTTCATCCCCGCCAGCCAGAAGACGGGCATCACCATCGGCATGGGCATGACGGAGAAGCAGGGCGGCTCCGACGTGCGCAGCAACACCACGCGCGCGCAGCCGTTGGGCGCGCGCGGACCGGGCAACGCGTACGCGCTCGTGGGCCACAAGTTCTTCTTCTCCGCGCCCATGAGCGACGCGTTCTTCGTGCTCGCGCAGTCCGAGGGTGGCCTGTCGTGCTTCCTCCTGCCGCGCTTCACGCCCACCGGAGAGCGCAACGCCATCCGCATCCAGCGGCTCAAGGACAAGCTGGGCGACTGGAGCAACGCCAGCTCGGAGGTGGAGTTCCAGGGCGCGGTGGCCTTCATGGTCGGCGAGGAAGGCCGCGGCGTGTCCACCATCCTGGAGATGGTCGCCCTCACGCGCCAGGACTGCATGATTGGCTCCAGCAGCCTCATGCGCCAGGCGCTGGTGCAGGCCATCCACCACGCGCGACACCGCAAGGCCTTTGGCCGGCGGCTCATCGAACAGCCGTTGATGATGAACGTGCTGGCGGACCTGGCGCTCGAGTCCGAGGCCCACACCGTGCTGACCGCGCGCGTGTCACGCGCCGTGGACGCAAGCCACCGAGACCCGCGCGAGGCCGCCTTCGCCCGCATGGCCACCGCCGTGGGCAAGTACTGGGTCTGCAAGCGCGCCCCGGCCTTCGTCAACGAGGCGCAGGAGTGCCTGGGCGGCGCCGGCTACGTGGAGGAGGCCAACCTGCCGCGGCTCTACCGCCAGGCTCCGCTCAACTCCATCTGGGAGGGCAGCGGCAACATCCAGTGCCTGGACGTGCTGCGCGCCGCCACCCGTGAGCCGGAGAGCCGCGAGGCCCTGTTCCAGGAGCTGATGGCGGCCCAGGGTGCACACCCCGCGCTCGACGCGGAGATGGCGCGCATCTCCAAGGACTTCTCCGACACCGCCACCCTGGAGACCCGCTCGCGCTTCGTCGTCGAGCGGCTGGCCCTGGCGCTCCAGGCCTCGCTCCTCCTGCGCGCGGGCAACCGTCAGGTCGCCGACACTTTCTGCGAGACGCGGCTGGGCGGAGCCCACGGCAACTGCTTCGGCACCCTGCCCGCACATGCGCCCATGAAGGCCCTCATCGAGCGTGCGTTCGGAGAAGGCGCCGCGAGCTGACTTGAAGCAAGGAATTCACGCTTCACGGTGAATTCAACATTGTATCGCCCAGATGTCGCACCAGGCGGGGAGACATTCGCCCCGCTTGTCGACACGGAGAGCGGGTTGACGACTTCGTCTATTGGACGAAAGGACGAGACACCCGCTTGCGCGTCGACACCGGCGTGTTTTCTTAAGTGGCCGGATGAGGCACGACTTGGGCGATAATCATCAACTCTCACTGAATACGAGCGATGGAGTCATCACCTATTCCCGAGGTGAGCGCTCCAATCGAGACACGGCGGATCAGCTCCGGCTGCTCATCGCGAGCGTCACGGATTACGCCATCCTGACGTTGGACGTGAGAGGCCACATCGCCAGCTGGAACCTGGGGGCCGAGCGCATCAAGGGGTATCGGGCCAGTGAAATCCTGGGCCAGCACTTCAGCCGCTTCTATCCCCCGGAGGATGTGGCCTGGGGCAAGCCCGACTGGGAGCTGGAGTCCGCCATCCGGCTGGGCCGCTTCGAGGACGAGGGCTGGCGGCTGCGCAAGGACGGGACGCGGTTCTGGGCCAATGTCGTCATCACCGCGCTGTTCGACGAGAGCGGGGAGCTGCGGGGCTTCGGCAAGGTGACGCGGGACTTCACCCAGCGCAAGCACGCCGAGGAGACCCGTGAGTTGGAGAGGCTGCGTGAGGCGCTGCATGCCCGGGACGAGTTCCTGTCCGTCGCCTCGCACGAGCTGAAGACGCCGCTCACGCCGTTGCAACTGAAGCTGTCCTCGCTGCGGCGCGCCGCTGAGAAACAACCCGAGTCGCTCGTGGCCGATGGAAAACTGGCCCGGGAGCTGGCGGCCGCGAGCAGCCAGGTGCGCAAGCTGGCCGACCTCATCGACGACCTGCTGGATGTCTCACGCATCAACGTGGGGCGGCTGCCGCTGCAACCGGAGCGGATGGACCTGGTGGCGCTCCTGCGGGACGTGGCCGGGCGCTACGGCCCCCAGGCGGCGGCCGCGGGGTGCCGGCTGGAGGTGACGACCCCACCCACGCTCGAGGGGACGTGGGACCGGCGGCGGATGGAGCAGGCCGTGACGAACCTGCTCACGAACGCCATCAAGTACGGCGCGGGCAAGCCCATCCACTTGAACGCGAGCGTGAGCGACAGCGTGGCGGTGCTCACCTTGCGGGACGAAGGCATCGGCATCGCCCCGGCGCACCAGCGACGCATCTTCGAGCGCTTCGTGAGGGCCGTCTCCGACCCTCACTATGGCGGCATGGGGCTGGGCCTCTTCATCACCCATCAGATTGTCGAAGCCCACGGCGGGAGCATCCACGTCGACAGCGAGCTGGGAAAAGGCTCGGTCTTCACGCTCCGGATTCCCCGGGAGGGGCTCGTGGCGACGTGTGGCCCCACCGCGGTGCATCGGGGCTGAGGCCATGGGGCCGGAGGTACCCGCCCACCTCGGATGAGCGGGCACCCGGTAGCGGACCTCACCGATTGGAGGTTCACCTTGCCGTCGCGCAAGTAGCAGACGTGCGCCGTGCCATGGCGATTGGCGACGATGGGACTGCTCGCACCATGGGCCAGGTCGCTGACGTCCTGCTTGAGGTCGAGCGGTGAGGCAAGGAGATATCCCCCTCCGCCACCTCTCCGGACGCCGTCTCCACGGCCCGCCCTCACACGCGACAAGCGGCACCACGCCGCTCGCCACCCGCATCCATGGCATACACAGCTTCTTCAGCACGCATCGCGCCTGTCTGTGTCACCAGACAGCGGACACGTGCCGAAGGGAGATGGCGCTTTGGCGTACCATCAGACGGACGGCTGGCGGTCTTCGCGCTCAAGGAGTGCTGGCGGCCTTGGGCGTCGGGGGCGGGCGCCGGCCCGTGGGCGTGGCGATGGCAGCGGACGTTCGCTCCACGAAGAGCAGACCGTCGTACTCCTTCGCCACCTTGGAGACTCGAGGCGTGATGAGCTTGCTGAACACAGCGCCGTAGTTCCGCGTATAGCGAGCCCGCGTGAAGTAATCCCTCACCACGCCTTCGGCCGGAAGCCCTCGCAGGTCCAGGGCGAACCGGGGCACTTGCGCCAGCGCGAGCGTCCCATCCAGCCAGCCCACCTCCGCCGCCGGGACGGCATGGACACTGAGACCTCGGCGCGCCTCGTTCGGCTCGCTCGGGCTGTGGATGGCCTGGAACTCCCCTTGGTTGAAGGCGAACCCGAAGACATAGAGTTGGTCACCCAGCGCCTCGCGCAGGTGCTTGCCCATGGGCTCCATGTCGCGCGCCCGCGAAGCGGCGACATGTCCGTTGTGCGCCCAGAGGACCATTCGGGCGTTGGCGCCCTCGTGCTCGAGAATCCAGCGGGCGTTCTCCGCCATCGCCCGGTCCCTGAAATGGGTGTCCGTGAACTGAGCCTCCACCGTGGTCGCGAACTGCCCCAGGAGGCGGGCATGGCGCGCCACCAGCGCGTGTGTCTTCTCGGAGCCCTTGCGCTTCGGCAACTGGCGCAGGCGCGCCTCGATGTCCGCGACGAGCCCCGCCAGCACCTTGCCCGACTCCACCTGGCGCACCCGCGGATTCGCCTCGTCGAGGAACGGAGTCATCGGCCCCGCGAGCCGCTGATGGAACGCCGGGTCCACCCGGGCGAAGAAGTCCAGGAGCGCTCGCGCCGAGGCGGATGTGGCCTGCATGTCCACGCCGTAGAACTTGAGCTTGCGCGGATGGCGAGGGTCCGCGTTGTAGGCGCGCATCCAACGGATGAGGGCCAGCACCTCCTCCGTGTCCCAGGTCCAGAAGTAGAGCCCCGCCAACGCCTTGGCAGGGTCTCCCTTCCCGTGGAGGACGTAGTCATTCACCACGAGCGACTCGCCGAAGCTGGCCTCGATGGCGAAGACGGTGAACCCCATCTCCGTGGCGAGGTACTCCAGCATCCGATGCTTCAACTGGAAGAACTCCCGGCTGCCATGGGTCGCCTCGCCCAGCGCCACGACGCGGGCGTTCGAGAGCCACGGCTTCATGGGCCGCAGGTCCTCGAACCCATGCCCCGCCTCCACGGTGGACAGTGGCACCAGCGCCTGCTTCATCCACGACACCACCTCCGGCGCCGGGGGCGTGGTCTCCGGGAGCGCTTGGACCGTCAGGTCCAGCTCCGTCGTGGACTCCTCCGCCGTGACGTTGAACGTGCGCCCCGCGGGCGTGAAGCCCTCCGCGTGGACCGAGACGCCATAGCCCGCGACAGGCAGCGGCAACTCGAAGCGGCCTTCGGCGTCCGTCCGGGCGT
Organism: Myxococcus stipitatus; assembly: GCF_037414475.1. Next base: position 2,157,209 of record NZ_CP147913.1, read on the forward strand.
ACAGCATGTCCCCCAGGAAGTCGCTGTGGCGCCCCACGTTCAACCAGACCTCCGGAACGGGCTCGCCCGAGTCCGTCTTCACGCGCCCTCGGACGATGTGCTTCGCGGGCTGGAGCACCACGTCCATCCGATGCGGTGCCGCCCCCGCCGCGAGCTTCACGTCCATGATGAAGGCCGCCTCGTGCCGAGGTGAGCTGACCGTCAGGCCGTACTCCCCCGCGGCGAGTCCTTCGAAGCGGAAGCGTCCATCAGGTCTGGTGAGCATCCGGCCCGACGGAGGTGCGCGGTCCGGGTCCCAGTCCTGACTCGCGGGAATGAGCGCGACCACCGCGCCCTCCACCGGCGCCTTCGCATCGCTCTCGACTCTTCCTTCCATGACAGCCGTGGTGACCGACGGAGCAGGCCGTTCTGCGGGAGTCTCGGCCGGAGGAACGACGTGGGGCGCGCCGGTGCCGGCACACGCCAAGGGAAACAGGAGCCAGAGGATGCGGAGGAGTTTCACGAGGACCTCGGGATACACATCGGGTGTCCGGCTCGGATGCGCCAGACCTGGAGGCCCGGCAGCTCCGCCGCTCAACGGCTTGGAGACAGGAAGGGAAAGCGCTGGCCTCGCGAGGAAGCCACTCGTCGCGAGGACGGGGCGGAGGCCAGCGTGACGCTACGGTGAGACTTGAGCGTGGTAGTCGCTCGGGATGACGAAGCGCGCGGCGCCCAGGTCACCCACCTGGATATCCATGAGCGTGACGGTGCCGAAGAGGTCGGACACCTCTCGGATGGGGTACCCGAGCTCCAGGTCCATCCACTGCGTCACGGTGTCATGCGGCGCATGGACCCGGTGCCAGCGCGCGGTGCGACGGCCCGCCACAATCTCCTCGCCCTGGAGCGCGCAGTGCGTCTTCTTCTCGCCACAGCCCCCGGGCAGATGCAGGGGAAGGCCCAGGTCTCCGCGCTCCGGAATCAGCTCATAGGTGCGCTCGGCTCCATCCAGAGCCACGCGCTCCAGCGTGCTCACGTCGTACAGGAGCGCCACCGCGGGCGAGCCGTCGGCTGGCTCCAGGCGGATTCGCCCACAGCGTGAGACAGAGACTCGGCTGCGGACCGTGCGCCCCTGATTCTCGTACGAGGCGATGGCGGTGAAGTCCTTCGGATACACAGGCCGAGAGCACGTCGCGGCCGCGAGCACCGACGTCCTGGGGACGCTCTGCGCGGGAGCCTCCCAAGCCCAGGCCAGCCCCGAGGCCACCAGCACTCCGGCCAGGCCCCCCACACGCCAGACCTGGCGCGCCCCCCTCGGCATCTCCACCGCGGGCGCATGCCCCAGCAGCCGCCGCACCCGCGACGCCAGGGGATGTCCACCCACGCCCAGCGCCAGCAGGGCTCCCTCCTGACGAAGCTCCTCCAAGCCCAGCAACGCCCCGGAGTACACCCGCGCGCTGCCACACAGGCTCACCGCCGCGTCGTCACAGCAGAACTCGCGCTCCATCCGCACCCGGTTGGACAACCAGCGCGCGGCCGGATGGAAGAAGAACACCACGTCCACCAGGCACTGCACGAAGTTGACGAAGGCATCATGGCGGCGCACGTGAGCCAGCTCATGCGCCAGCACCGCCTCCAGCTGCGCCTCCGACAGCCGCGCCCCCACCCCTCTCGGGAGCAACAACAACGGACGCACCACCCCCAACACCATGGGCGACGGCGCGAGCGCGGACTCCAGCACCCGCACCGGGCGCCGCAATCCCAGACGCTCCGCGACTCGCGCCACCAGCCCGCTCACCTCGGAGGACACACGCGTCGCCGGATGGACCAGACGCCGCGCCGTCCGCCGCCAGCCATGGGCCAGCCGCACCAATCCCACACATGCGCCCAGAAGCCAGAGTCCCCCCAACATCCATGGAAGCTTCGTGGTCCAGGAGTCCGCCCGCGCCGCCTCGGCGGCCACGGCGCTCGTCCACGCCCCCGGGCCGTCCACCCGAGACATCTCGGGGCGCGCCTGCTCCATGCCCTGTCCCACCATCGTCGACACCCATTGCACGGGCGCGGGCTTGGAGGCCGTCATCCACAGGGTGGACAGCGGCGCGAGCACCACCAGGGTCAAACCCAGACATCCCACGACATAGCGAACCCGCGCCGAGCGATTCCGCAACAACCACCACACCCCCGCCACGGCCACCACGACGACACTCGTCTGCCACACGCCGTGAGCCAGCCAGCGCGCCAGCAGCGGGCCCCACACGTCCACCAGCGCCGCCGGGCTCATGACTTGCCCCCCTTGCCCTCGTCCAGCAGACGGCGCAGGTCCTCCATCTCCTCCTTCGACGCGGGCTTGAGCGACAGCGCCTGCACCGCGAGCGCCCCCGACGAGCCCCCGAAGACACGGTCCAACAGGTCCTTCACCAACTGCCGCTTGGTGCGCGCCTCCGCGACACTCGCCGCGTACACGTGGCTGCGGGCGCTCTCATCCCGGCTCACCAGCCCCTTGGCCGCCATGACCTGGAGCTGCTTCAACGTCGTGGTGTAGCCCGCGCCCTTCCCGTCCTCACGCCCCAACGCCTCGTGAACGTCGCGCACCGTGCTCGGTCCGCGCTTCCAAAGCACCCCCAGAATCGCGAGCTCCACTTCCGACGGAATGGCATCCGATGTCATGGCCCGAAACTACGATTCGAATCGTAGTTTGTCAACGATTCGAATCGTACTTCGAGGCGGCGGCGGTTCGTCTCAGGGCCCGACGCAATGGAGTGCGCGCGTGGGGAGTCCTTCGTTACGCCCTGTCGCTCGAGCAGAGGTGAACCATGCCCACCCCACCTTCCATCGGAGGCCACGGCGCGTCGGGAATCAACGCGGCCGAGGTGGCCCGGTGACGACTCCTCGCGGAGGACTCACCAGACTCACGCGCGCGCTTCCAGGAGCGATTGCAGCAGCGGGCCCCAGGACTCGTGACCCACCTCCAGAGTCCACTCGAGTTGATCAACGCCTATCGCGACGAGCTGGTCTCCGACGTCATCAACGACGCGGTCCACAAGGCCGAGCGCTCCTTCCCCAAGGCCCGCTTCACCGACGACTTCCTTCGCGGCGTGCTCCACCGGGAGACCTCCACCCAACGAAGGTCCGAGTGGACCAGTCCCCACCATCGCGGACACGCTCAACACCCGCGAGCAGGTCTACACCCAGGCCGCCACGCTGCTCTCCACCGAGTACATCCAGGAGCTGCTCGAGCGAGCGGAGCACGCCGGAGTCGCCCTGAACCCGGAGGCCCTCGAGCTGGCCCAGCAGGCCCGCGCGGCCCTGAGGCAGACCCCGGAGTGATTGGGACACGAGAACCCGAAGCTCGACGAGGCGACGCGGATGAAGCTCGCGGGCACCGAACTCTACATCGAGGCCCTGCGCCACGTGGACGCCGCGATGGATGCGCGCCGGCAGCTCACCCAACAACAGAAAGACACCGGCCGGGAGGACCCGGCGGCCCTCCATCGGGTGAACCTCCAGGTGCACGACGCCCAGATGCGCGCGTGGCTCTACGCGTCCGAGGCCTACACCTCCCTCTCCGCGTTCATCGACGTCGTCGATAACGGGCAACGCGGCAACAACACGCCGCTGTCATCCTCGCAGTACCGGGTGTCCGCGCGGGAGAACACCTGGAACGCCCTCGAGCACCTGGGCGAGCGCGAGCCCTCCAGCGCCATCGACGCCTCCAAGTACCTGGACCGCGCGCTCAAGGCCCTGCACAAGGCCCAGCCCTCTCCCCGCGCGCCCGAGGCCCGCGCACTGGAGGCCGTGATGAAGGACCCGGAGGGACTGGGCACGCTGCTCGCGCTGCGCAAGGAGGGCCGACACAGCGAGGCCTCCCTGCCCGAGGACATCTCGGCGAAGGCGCGCGAGGCGCTCACCAGGCTGGAGCAGAACCTGGGCACCGCGCTGCGCGCGCTGGGCGAGGACCCGATGGGAAACGCCCACGACCAGCTGATGCCCCTCTGGCTCCACGCCCTGCGCCGTCCGGACTGAACGGCGCGCCCTACCCCGCGGCGAGCTCCTCGTCCGTGCCGTGGGGTCCCTGGGCCGCGATGCGCTTGCAGTAGTCGAACCGGCCCTGCCGCCCATCCAGGGTGACCTCCCAACCGGAGAGGCACCCGAGGCGACGCTCCCGAGCGAAGTCCATCAACTTGCGCTGATGTTCCAGGGTGAACTCCCGGCCGTTGATGTGGCGGCCGAACATGGGACAGGCCCCCATGCGCCGCCAGACCTTGGCCGTGCCCCACTGCGGAAAGGCCGCGGCGATGTGCGCGTGCATGCCCTCCAGCGCGTGGACGCAGCAGTCGAACGCGTCCCTCGGCGCCGCCAGCCCGAACTCCATCAACATCCCGTTGATGAGGGATGGCTCGATTCCCGCCGAGGCCAGGCGCCGCAAGAGCCGCACGCCTTCGTCGTTGAAGCCCACCAGCGAGCCCGGCGCGCCATCCACCGGCAGCGAGTAGGAGAGCCTCAGCGTCGGATACACGGCGAGCAACTGAGACATGGCCGCGACATGACGCTCCAGCCCTTCGTCGTCGTGGAGGAACGCGCTCTCGAAGGAGAAGTCGAGGTGCCGCACCTCGTAGTTTCGGAGCACCGACGCGTAGCAGGCGACGAGCCTCGCCATGTCCGGCTCCTCGGCCTCCAGGGGCACACCCGAGGACGCGCCGCCCACGGACAGCACCACCTTGCCGCCCCGCCCGCGGAACTCCTGAAGGTCCTTCTTGCCGTAGTCGGAGACCGCCGCGTTGCCGCTGAAGGACCGCCCGTCCTCCGAGTCCACGACCAGGTCGTTGCCTCCCCAGCACAACGTCTTGTCGCCGCCTCGCCGCGCGGAGAGGAAGCCCAGGATGAAGCCCTCCAGCCCGGTCTCCTGCCCGAACCGGGACACCTTGGGCGTGGGCCAGGCCGTGAAGTCCACGAACGGCGCCCTCGGCACATCCCAGTCCCCCGACTCCGGCAGCGGGGCACCCGTGCGCACCTTCACCACGTCGGATGGCTTCGACATGTTGTCCGACACATCGAACGCCGCCACCGAGATTCGATACTCGGTCGCCGCGGACAACCCCGAGAGCGTCACCCCTGGCCGTGAGGTGGTGAGCGTCTGGGCCTCCTCACCGTCCTCCCGGGAACACGACACCTGATAGCCCGCGACGGCGATGTTGTCGCGGGACGCATCCCAGTTCAGGGTGATGAGCCGGGAGCCCACCAGGCTCGCGCGCACCCGTCTGGGCATCGACGGGGGCTCATGGTCCACGGGCGGGTCCGCGGGCCGCCCGTTGACGGTGAATCGCGAGGGCAGCGGCCCCTGACTCTGTCCGCTGCCCTGCACCGACAGCCGGAACTCCCTCGAGGAGCGCGGCGGAATGACCTGGCGCTCGGGCACGAGATAGCCCGACACCGTGTCTCCCTTCCGCGTCCAGTCCAGCCCGTGGTTGTTCAACAGGACCTGCTTCGGCCCCACCTTGAACGAGATGTAGGGATTGACGACCACCTCGTCCGTCAGGTTCAGCAGGGTGACTCTACAAGTCGACCACCACGGACTCCCGCCAGGAACCCACTCCGGACGCGCCACCACCACCAGCGTGTTCTCCGCCATGCCACCCGTTGTGCCTGATGCGCGCCGAGCACAACATCGTCCAAGGGTTCCCCTTGCTTGTCGCACCCGCGACACAGGGGCTCACGCTCCCCTGGAACCAACCGCTACGCCATGGCAGTTGTCATCCTGAAACCGGGGAACGGCTCGAACAGGTCGGTGGCGTAGGCCTTGGCGAAGGCGGCGTTCACGGGGGTGGCCGGAGCCTTGGGCGGAGCACTGGCGGACTGCGTGCTCGACACGGAGTCCATGGCCAGGGACTTCTTGTTGTCGACATCCCGGACGCCGCCCTTGAGGGCCTTCACCGGGTCGATGGCGTTGTTGAAGTGGTAGCCACCCTTGAGGCTCTTCCAGACCTCGACATGGACGTGGTCTCCCGAGGAGCCCTTCCAGTCCGCGACCTTGGCGACGGTGTCACCGGCCTGCACCTTCTGCCCCACCTTCACCTTCGCGGGGTCCACGTGACGGAAGACCCAGACCTTGCCGTCCTTGCCCTGCACCTTCACCGTGCCACCGAAGACCTGCCCCGAATTCCCCTTCGACTTCTTCACCTCGATGACCTTGCCGTCGACGGGCGCGCGCACCTTCGTGCCCGGCTTGGCGAACCAGTCGAGCCCGCCATGGCGGAAGCCGCCCTTGCCGTCCGGCATCCCTTCCGGTCCATCCTTCTGGCTGAAGCTCGCGTTGCTCTTGGGCAGCGGCTTGTCGAGCGGCAACACCAGCTTGGGCCGAGGCTTCGCGGCCGCCTCGTTGTCCCGCGTGGACGTCGTCTTGTGGGTGCTCGCGCTTCCGGAAATCTTCGTCGACATGGGCCATCTCCTTACAAGTGAGGTTCGTCTCCCACTACGTGAGGAGGAAAATGACGGTTACACACCTTCCCATTTCAAGGCTCACTCGCGGCGGACGCGGGACATCCGCGAGTGGAGCAGGGGCGACTCCAGGCCCCGGGAGACGACGACATCCCGGTCGCCGTCGCGCTCGAGGGAGTCTCCATGAATGTGCAGCCCCGCTTCTCCGACAGGGGGACGCGCGGAGGCGCCTTGAGGAGACTCAGCGAGGCTCTTGATGTCGGCCAGTCCCCGCTCGAAGTCGCGGCCCATCATCTCATCCATGCTGGCGAAGAGCTGGAGCACCTTGCCGGCGAAGGTGTTCTCCCCGGACATCACCCATGTCAGCGCCACGCCACCGGGCACGGGCGTCAGCACGTACTCCGTGGTGTTGGTGGCGCGCATCGGCTCGGTGAAGTCGAGCCGGATTCTCACGTAGGCGTTGGGCTGGCTCTCCACGATTTCCATCCGCCCGGAGCCCGTGCGCTCGCCGCGCCATTCATAGACAGCGCCCACTCCCGTGGCGGCGCCGGCGAGCACCACCTCTTGCGTGGGCTCCAGCTTCCACCACGGCGACCACTGCTCCCACCTGCGGAAGTCGTTCACCATTGAGAAGACGACTTCCGCGGGCGCCTGGATGGTGGCGCTCCGTTCGACGCGAAACGTGTCGGGCCTGCGACCGATGACGACCAGCAGGACGACGATGGCCACCACGATGATTCCTGGCGTCTTCTTCATGCATGCTCCCGCGCGGACGGGGACGTTTTTGAAGCGTCCTCGAATGGACGGCGCACGTCGGTCCGACCGCGACTCCGGCCCCCCCGGGCCTTGGACCGAGCGCGAATTCGCCGCTCAGCAGCGGCGACGAACGAGCCAGGCTCCGATCGACACGTGTTTCCCGAATTTCCCCCGTCTTTCCAAGTGCGCGGAAAGATTGATGCTGGCGACCCGAGAGGGCTCCCGTTACAAGTGAATGGGTCTTCAACCGCAGCGGAGCGCATGAGAAAGACCCACCGTCCCCTGACCACCTTGGCGTTGGCCCTGAGCCTCTTCACGGCCGCACTGGAGGTCACCGTCGTATCCACCGCGATGCCCACCGTGGTGGGAGAGCTGGGGGGAATCCACAGCTACGCGTGGGTCTTCACCGCCTACTTGCTGGCGTCCACCATCACCGTGCCCATCTACGGCAAGCTGTCCGACTTGTACGGGCGCAAGCCGGTGCTCTTGTTCGGCATCGGGCTGTTCTGCGTGGGGTCCATCGCCAGTGGCCTGGCGATGTCGATGAACGCACTCATCGCGTTCCGGATTCTCCAGGGTGTGGGAGCAGGCGCCATCCAGCCGGTGGCGCTCACCATCATTGGAGACCTCTACACCATGGAAGAGCGAGGCCGCGTACAGGGGGCCTTCAGCGCGGTGTGGGGCGTGGCGGGTCTGGTGGGCCCCGTCACCGGTGGACTCATCGTGAAGTATCTGAGCTGGCACTGGATTTTCTTCATCAACGTGCCGGTGGCGGTGCTGACCTTCGGGCTGCTCGTCGCGTTCTTCCACGAACAGGTTCAGCACAAGCCACAGCAATTGGACTACGCGGGCGCCGCGCTCTTGTGCGCGGGGGTGGTGGCGCTGCTCGTGGGGGTGCAAGGGATTGGGATGAACCTGTGGGCACTGCCGGTGGCGGTGGTGCTGCTCGGGGCCTTCGTCGCGGTGGAACGCCGGGCGCCGGAACCCGTCATCCCGATGACGATTTTCAAGTACCCCGCCATCGCCGTCTCATCGATTGCCGGAGCGTTGTTCTCCGCGGCGATGTTCGGCGCGACCACCTATGTGCCGCTCTACGTCCAGGCCGTGCTGGGCAGCTCACCCACGGTGGCGGGCGGGATGATTACGCCCATGATTGTCGCCTGGCCGCTGGCGGCGCTGCTCGCCGGCAAGGTGATGCTGCGCACGGGCTTCCGGCCACTCATCGTCGGAGGGCTGGGGTTGACGGTGCTGGGGGCCACCGCGATGGCGGTGCTGCTCAAGCAGGGCGCGTCGCTGCTGGCGCTTCAGGTGGCGCTGGGCGTGTTCGGCGTGGGCCTGGGCTTCGCGTCCACGTCGCTGCTCATCGCGGTGCAGACGAGCGTGGGGTGGGAGCTGCGCGGCGTGGCCACGGCGAGCAACATGTTCTTCCGCACCATCGGCGGTGTGCTGGGCGTGGGGTTGATGGGCGGCGTCATGGTGTCCCAGCTCATGAAGGACCCGTCCATCCCCGAGTCGGCCACCAACGCGCTGTTGAGCCCGGAGCGCGGCCACGCCGCGATTCCCGCGGAGGTGCTGGAGACGCTCAGCGGCGCGCTGACCACGGGGCTGACCATCAACTTCTGGCTCATCTGCGCCTTCACGATGGCCGCCTTCATCTCCGGCCTGTTCTTCCCCCGCGTCCAGCGAGTCGCCGGAGCCCCCGTCTCCACGAGCAGCGCCGCCGCGCCGCACTGAGCCAGGCGCCTGGCCGCCGAGAAAGGCCACGGAAGCGCGCCCCTCGGTGGACGCGCTTCCGTGGAGAGCGACGGGCCGTGTGCTCAGTGGTGGTAGCCGGACGCCTCTTCACGCGACATGGGCGTGCTCACCGGGTGACGCTTGAAGTGCTCGATGCACGTGATGAGGTCCGTCACCAGCAGCGTGGCCAGGTCGCGGCTGACGCCGTGGCGCACGAGCACCCGCTGCACCACCATGTCCTGGAGGTCCGCCGGCATGGGGTAGGCGGGCACCAGCCAGCCGCGCTCGCGCATGCGGTCGGCCAGGTCGTAGAGGGTGAAGCCGGGCTTCACCCCGTCCTTCATCTTCCACGTCACCCCGGGCACACCGCCCCGGCCGTCATAGACGACGTCGAAGAGGCCAATCTGCTCGATGGCCTTCGCGATGACGTTCGCGGTGTCCGAGCACGCCTGCTGCAGGCGCCGGTAGCCTTCCTTCCCCAGCCGCAGGAAGTTGTAATACTGGATGACCACCTGTCCCCCTGGCCGCGAGAAGTTCAGCGCGAAGGTCGGCATGTCGCCGCCCAGGTAGTCCACGCGGAAGATGAGGTCCTCGGGCAGGTCCTCCTTGTCGCGCCACACCACCCAGCCGCAGCCCAGCGGGGTGAGGCCGAACTTGTGGCCGGAGGCGTTGATGGACTTCACGCGCGGCAGCTTGAAGTCCCAGACGACGTTCTGGTGGATGAAGGGCGCCAGGAAGCCGCCGCTGGCCGCGTCCACGTGGATGGGGATGTCCAGCCCGGTGCGCTTCTGGAGGTCATCCAGCGCGGCGGCGATGTCCTGCACCGGCTCGTAGATGAGGCTGTAGGTGATGCCCAGCGTGGGCACGACGCCGATGGTGTTCTCGTCGCAGTGCTTGAGCATCTCGGCCGGCGTCATCACCAGGCGCCCGGGCGCCAGCGGCACCTGGCGCAGCTCCACGTCGAAGTAGCGCGCGAACTTGTGCCAGCAGATCTGCACCGGGCCGCAGACGAGGTTCGGCTTGTCGGTGGGCTTGCCCGCGGCCTTGCGCTTCGCGCGCCAGCGCCACTTGAGCGCCAGGCCCCCCAACATGGCCGCCTCGCTGGAGCCCGTGGTGGAGCAGCCCATGGTGTTGGCCGCGTGCGGCGAGTGCCACAAGTCGGCGAGCATGTTCACACACCGCGTTTCAATCTCCGCGGTCTGCGGATACTCGTCCTTGTCGATCATGTTCTTGTCGAGACACTCGTCCATGAGCTTGTGCACCTGAGGCTCGGACCAGGTCTGACAGAAGGTGGCCAGGTTCTGCCGTGAGTTGCCGTCGAGCAGCAGCTCGTCATGGACGACGGCATACGCATGGTCGGCGCTGTGCTCACCGTCGGGGATGCGGTACTTCGGCATCGGGACGGACAGGTCCGGTGAAGCGTAGACGTCGTCGTTGATGCGGTCCCGGATTTCGTCTTTGCCGTGCAGGGGCATGGGGCTCTCCTCGCGTCGCGGACCCGCGATGGGGTCACTCGGACGAGAGATGCTTTCCCCTGTCGAAACGGGCCTCGTTCCCCGGAGAGGGACGGGCGGGCGGGCAAGCCGCCGCTTCACCTGGAGGGCGCGGGTTGGCGCCGCGCACCCTCCAGGGACTTCCCACGCGCGAAGGCTACTTCACGCCCACCGCGGACCAGCTCTCCAGCACCGTCTTCGCCTCGACGGAGTCCTTGCCGTACAGGTCCTGCGCCGCCTTGTGCGTGGCCTCGCGGGCCTGGGCGAAGTTGGTGGTCGGCGTCATGTAGAAGTTCAGGGCGCGCGAGTAGATTTTCAGGCCCTTCTCGATGCCGATGCCCTGCTTCACCTCGTCGTTGGAGGTGCGATTCTTTCCGCCCTCGGACAACAGGTAGAAGGCGTTGTTGGGGATGCCCGAGTTGATGTGCACGCCGCCGTGGTCCTGCGTGCCCTTGTAGCGCTTGGAGTAGTGGTCCGGCGACATGCCGTCGCTGGACGGGTTGCTCAGGTCGCGCAGGCCGTCGGTGGGGTCGCCGTTGTTGGGCGTGTACGTGTCCTCGCCCACCGTCCAGTCGAACTTCACCGCGCCGTTCTTCTGGCTGGCGTACCACTCCACGCCCACGCCCATGATGTCGCTGAACGCCTCGTTGAGGGCGCCGGACTCGTTGCGGTACTGGAGGCCCGCGGTGCGCTCGGTGAGGCCGTGGGTGATTTCGTGGCCCGCGATGTCCAGCGTGGTGAGCGAGCCGAACTGGTCGCCGTCACCGTCGCCGTAGTTCATCTTGTCGCCGTCCCAGAACGCGTTGGCGAAGTCCTTGCCCACGTGGACGTCGGAGACGAGCTTCTCGCCCTTGCCGTCGATGGAGTTGCGGCCGAGCACGTCCTTGTAGAAGTCGTACGTGGTCTGCGCGCCGTACTGCGCGTCCACCGCGTCCTTGTGGCGCGCCGGGTCCGTCGCCTCGCCCCAGATGTCGTTGTCGTCGGTGATGGCCTTGTTCGTCACCGAGTCCGTGTCCGGGTCGCGGTTGAGCGCATCGCGCGTCTGCACGCCGCCGCCCCGGCTCTTGTCCTCCAGCGCGTACGTCCCGTCCTTGTTCTTCGTGCTGCCAATCTCCACCTTGCCGCTGTACTGGGTGGTGTCGTTGGCCTTGTCCGTCGCGGGCTCCGTCGACGGGTCCACGGGCTTCTTGGACGGCTCCGCCATCGCGAGCGAGGGCTTCTTCGCGGAGGCGCCATGTCCGTGAGCGTCGTGCGCCACGCCGCCCATCTGGTTGTACTTCTCCAGCATCTGCCCGGTCTGCGCGTCGACCAGGTAGTTCATGCGGCGCGGGTCCTTGCCCTGCCCCACGTCCGTCGTGTTGGCGAGCTGCACGTGGAACGCGGCGCGGTACTGGCCGTCAGCGCCCTTGAAGATGACGCGCTCGGTGGTGGGCTCGCGGTCCGTCTTGCCCGCGAAGTCCTTCTGGGCCACGGCGAGCGCGTCCTGCGCGGACAGCTTCGTGGGGCTCTTGCCCAGGCCCGTGGGGACGGTCGCCACGTCACCCGTGACGCTGTCCACCTTGCCGTCCTTGCCCAGGTGGCTCACCACCTGCTCGCCAAAGACACGGACGCCCTCGCTCATGCGGTCCATGCGCACGTGCGTCATGCCCAGGTCGTCCTTCTCCACCGCGCGCGGCGCGAAGTCCGCCCGGTTCACCACGCTGGAGCGGCCCGCCATGAGCTGCGACACGGTGGGGGTGTTCTGCTTCTGGAGGAAGTCCACCGTCGTCTGGATGGCTTCCTTGCTGGCCGTGCTCTCCAGGGCCACCGGGCCTGACTTCACCGGCGGGGTCAGCGTCGTGGCGGGCTTCGCCTGCGCGGGCTTCGCCTGGGCGTCGAACGAGGACCCCGGCGAGTACCCCACGGCCTTGTTCTTCACCTCGGCGGTGGGCCGCGAGTCAGTGGTGCGCGTGACGGGAAGCTTCGGGGTTTCGACGCGAATCTTCATGGAGGGGGGCCCAGAGGAGAAAGCTGCTTTCTTATTTTCGGTTCACACGAGTCACGGTTGTGTCTCGGCGACAGAAAAGCGGCCCTGCGTCATCCTCTGGATGCCAACCCCCTGGATTCACTGAGTACGCCGGGCCGGGGCTCTCCGGAAGAGAGCCTCGGATGGCGGCGGGCTGCGTGGTTCACGCCGCGCGCACGGGCCACGGCTGGGGGCGAGAACCCGCCTCCCAATTGTTGTTGCGCCCATCCCAGTGCTGGATGGTGAGCTGGGAGATGTCCACGTCGTCCAGGCAGCCAACGTTGATGGAGCGGAAGTCGCCGCCGAGCTCCTCCACGAAGCCCCCGCCGCAGACCTGGACGCCGCAGTGCTTGCAGAAGTTGCGGTAGTTGCGGCTGTCGCCGACCCGGTACTCCCCCAGCGCGCCCTCGCCCTTGAGGATGCGGAAAGTGGGGGGCGGCACCTGCGTCGTCGTCCCGCCCATCTTCGTGCAGATGGTGCAGTTGCAGCGGTTCACCGCCTCCTTGAGGTCCACCTCCGCCTCGAACCGCACCGCGCCGCAGTGGCAGCCGCCAACGTACTTCTTGAGGGAGGAGGAGGTCTTCGGTGCCAGGTCGCTCATTTGGGTGTCTCCGGGGTGAAGTGACTGAAGTGAGCGTGTTATCGCCCCGGGCCGTGACAGGTGTATGTCAGGTTTCCTTCAGCCCCACGCCGTCCCGGCTCTGACGCAGCAGGCCCACCAGCGCCACCTGGGCCGGGCGACGCAGGGAGGAGTCCTCGGAGTCGAGTCCCTGGTGCTCCACCCAGGCGGTCACCATGGCCCGCGTCGCCGCCTTGGCGCGTGCCCAGGCCCCGGTTTCACCATCGGATTCCCCCGTGGTGATGGCGGCCCAGGTCTCCGCGAGGTCACTGGCGGAGTCCGCGAAGGCCGCCGCCGCGGGCTTCTTCTCGAGAATCCACTGGTTGCGCAGGTCCCCCAGCTGCCCCGCGACGATGTGGGCCTGCCGGGGATGCACGGAGGAGCGGGCCTGCGCGAACAGCTCCGCGGCGGGCCGGGCGTCCTCGATGCGGGCGGCGCACAGGCGCAGCCACTCCGCGCAGACCTGGAAGGCCTGGGGGTTGGGGAAGTGGGCCACCACCCAACCGAGCAGGGGGAAGAGGTGCTCGGCGCGGGCCCAGGCCTCTTCGGCCGAGCCGAAGTGGATGTGGTTGGCCTGGAAGATGTCGAGCATCTGCGCGGTGGGGGGAACGGAGTCGGACTCGGACATGGAGGAGGGCTCTACGCCTCCGGCCGGCCTCCGGGCAACCCGCCCTCAGGCGCGCGAACGGACGATGGCGCCCGGTGTCACCCCGAGGATGCGGCGCATGTGCCGGGCCATGTGGCTCTGGTGCGAGAACCCCGCCTCCAGCGCGACCTGTCCGGTGGGAACGCCGCCACGCAGGAGCAGGGAGCGGGCGCGCTCCACCCGGCGCTGAATCACGTACTCGTGGACGGGCACGCCCACGGAGCGCTTGAAGAGCATCTTGAAGTGCGAGGCGCTGACGCCCGCCACCCGCGCCAGGCGTTCGAGGGAGAGGTCCTGGTCCAGGTGGGCCTCCACGTAGTCGGTGACCCGCTGGAGCTGCGGAGCGGCGAGCCCTCCGCGTGACTCGACCTGGGTGCGGTAGCGGGCCAGCAGGCGCGCGGCGAGGGCCAGGCCCAGGCTCTCCCGATAGAGCGCCCCGTTGGGGAAGTCCGCGCGGTACTCCGCCTCCATCGCCCAGCCGATGTGCTCGATGTGCTCGTCGCGGAAGTGGTGCTTGGGCTCCAGCCCCACCCGGTCGGGGTCCAGGCCCATGTCCTCGGCCGCCATGCGCAACAGGGAGTGAGGCAGCCGCAGGTCCACCGTCGAGCCCGCGTCGTCGTCCACCCAGGTCTCGGCCACGCCGGCGGGCAGCAGGTTGAGCTGCCCTCGCGTGCGCACATCACGGGAGAGAGAGGCCGGGCAGGCGACTCGGACGGGCCCGCTCGAGTGGACGCTCAGGATGTGGTCGGAGCCCGCCGCGTAGTGCACGTCCCCCACGGGCGTCTCGCGCACTTCCACCCCCAGGGTGATTCGAGGCCGGCGGGACGTGTTCTCGCTCATCGCCCGACTATAGGAACCGCCATCCATTTGTGCTCCCGAATCATCCGCGCGTGCGCGATTCGAAAAGGGGCCGCCGGTATTCCTTCGCCCGCTTCGAGAGACGGGACCCGGCCCTCCACGGCCCTGTCTCCCAGGCAACGAACGAACACACGGGAGTCGTACACATGGGCAGGTATTCAGGGAAGAAGGCCGTCGTCACGGGAGGCACGGCGGGCATCGGGCTGGCGACGGTGAAGATGTTGCTCGCGGAGGGCGCGGAGGTGCTCCTCACCGGGCGCGGAGAGAAGGCGCTGGAGGCGGCGCGCAAGGAGCTGGGTCCGCGCGCCCACGGGGTGCGCTCCGACACGGCGAGCCTGCGTGACATCGACGCGCTGGCCGCCACCGTCCAAGAGAAGCTTGGCCAGGTCGACCTGGTCGTCATCAACGCGGGCTACACGCCCATGAAGCGCATCGGCGAGGCCGACGAGGTGGCCCGAGCGGCGCTGTTCCTCGGCTTCGAGGCGACGTTCACCACCGGCGCGGAGCTTCCCGTCGACGGTGGCATCTCACAGCTCTGAGTCATCCCGGGCCCGCTCCTGGGCCCGGTCCATTTCATCAATCACACACAACGGAGAGACACATATGAAGCCCACCCTTTCAGTCATTGGCGCGGGACGCATGGGGTCCGCGCTCATCAAGGCCTTTCTTCAGAGCGGTTACACGACGACGGTCTGGAACCGCACGAAGTCCCGGAGCGAGCCCCTGGCGAAACTGGGAGCGCACGTCGCGGACAGCGTGCGCGACGCGGTGAAGCGCTCGGACATCATCGTGGTGAACGTCCTCGACTACGACACCAGTGACCTCCTGCTGCGCCCGGACGAGGTGACGCGGGAGCTGAGAGGAAAGCTGTTGGTGCAGTTGACGTCGGGCTCGCCCGCCATTGCGCGTGAGCAGGCGACGTGGGCGCGCCAGCACGGCATCGACTACCTGGATGGCGCCATCATGGCGACGCCGGACTTCATCGGGCAGCCCGGCTGCGCGCTGCTGTACTCGGGGCCGGCCGCGCTGTTCGAGAAGCACCGCGCCGTGTTGAGCGTGCTGGGCGGCGGCACCACTCACGTGGGCGAAGACGTGGGGCATGCCTCGGCGCTCGACAGCGCCCTGCTCATGCAGATGTGGAGCACGCTGTTCGGCACGCTCCAGGCGGTGGCCATCACCCGGGCAGAGGGCATCTCCCTGGAGAAGACGGTGGAGTACCTCAAGCAGACACAGCCCGTCACCGATGGAGCCGTGGCCGACCTCATCACCCGCCTCCAGCAGAACCGGCTGGTCGCCGACGAGACGACGCTCGCGGGACTCGATGCGCACAACGTCGCGTTCCAGCACATGCTGGCCCTGTGCAAGGAGCGAGGCATCCACCGCGGCGTGCCGGACGCCATGTACAGCGTCATCAACGAGGCGGTGAAGGCGGGCCACGGCCAGGACGACTTCGCCATCCTCTCCCGCTTCTTGAAGTAGGAGGACCGGGTACCGAGGGCTCGGGGTCCTTGCCGCACTTCCAGAGGAGCGGTAGGGACTCCGCATGGCCCAGAAGAAGCCCTCCTCCCCGCGCGCGTCCTCCGCCTCGAAGTCCGGGGGACTCACTCCCGAAGCAGCGTGGCTTCAACTGGAGACGCTGCTTCGGGAGAACCGGGGAGAGGACGCCGCGGGCGAGTACCCCGCGGACCTGGAGCCGATGAGCTGGACCTTCGAGCAGACCCTCGACGCCACGGGACTTCTGCCAGAGGACTACCAGCGGTTCATCGCGGCGGTGGGGTACCGCTGGCTCAACACGGGGAAGAAGGGCCTGGGGCTCTTGCCGCCCCGCTGGCGTGCGCGAGTCTCCCAGGGAATGGGCGAGCCGGGCCGGCAGTGGACCCAGGTCCGCGAGGAGCGCGAGGCGGGACGGCATGCCTATCGCTTCGTGATGTTCGCGTCCCAGGACCTCAACGACATCAACGGCTACTGCTTCGGCAAGAGCGCCCAGGATGACTCGCTGGTCGTCTGGCAGGTGGAGGACAGCCTCCCCGAGAAGGAGCTGGGTCCCTTCGACGCATGGCTCACCAAGACGCTGGCGTCGTTCACCCGCTCATCCGGCCCGCTGAAGAGCGGCGCCCGGAAGCTGGAGCTGGGCGAACCGCTCGGACTGGTGCAGGACTCGCTCGGGGAGCTGGGAGAGAAGGCCCGCACGGCGGGAGCCGCCGCGATACTCGGGGCGATGGCCCGCGACACGAAGAGCATCCTGCTCATCCAGCGCAGGCTGGGCGTGGTGCCGGACATGGTGGCCGAGTTCACCGAGCTGGAGAGCCTGGAGCTGAAGCGCGTGGATATCGGGCGACTACCTCCGGTGATGGCCCGGCTGACGAAGCTCAAGAAGCTCAACGTCGACGACAACCCGGCCCTCTCCACCCTCCCCGCCGAGCTGGCCCAGCTCCAGGATTTGGAGCAGGTCAGCCTCCAGGGCACGGGGATTCGTGTCGTGCCCGAGGTGCTCCGCCAGCTCCCGAAGCTGCGCTACCTGAGCCTCAAGGCCACCCCCATCACCACGCTGCCGGAGTGGCTGTCCCAGCTGCCCCACCTCAAGACGCTGGACGTGGCACGGACCTCCGTGCCCGTCGAGGAAATCCAGGCCTTGAAGCAGGCCCACCCCGACTTGTGGGTCATCTCCAGCCACTGAGCCCCTCGTTCCAAAACCGGAAAGCTTCTTCCCAGGAACGGGCACTCGGGGGGGAATGTCCCCTCGTGGCGCGGGGGGAGCGCTGGCGCGGCCATTGCTCTATGCCCACGGCCACGCCCTTTCCCGGAGCACCCATGTCGGACGTCACCCAGGACCTTCGCCTCGCGCTGAGGATGCTCACCCGGTCCCCCGTGTTCAGTGTCGTCGCGGTGCTCACCCTGGCCTTGGGCATCGCCGCCAACACCGCCATCTTCAGCGTCGTCAACGCGGTGCTGCTGTCCCCCCTGCCCTTCCCCGAGCCGGACCGGCTGGTGATGGCCTGGTCGCGAACGCCCGACGCGCCGCGGTGGTCGGTGGCCCCGGCCAACTTCCTCGACTGGCGCACCCAGGGCGACATGTTCGAGGGCCTCGCGGCCTTCTCGCAGCTCAGCGCGAGCCTGTCCGGCGACGGCACGCCCGAGCGCATCCGTGGCGCCAGCGTGTCCACCAACTACTTCCAGGTGCTCGGGGTGCGTGCGGTGCTGGGGGCGGTCTTCCAGCCCGTCGCCGGGGAGACCGGCCCGCGCCAGGTGGTGGTGCTGAGCCATGGCCTGTGGAAGCGGCACTTCGGCCTGGACCCGGGGGCCATCGGCCGCTCGTTGCGGCTGGACGAGCGGACGTACGAGGTCATCGGGGTGATGCCGGAGCGCTTCAACATGCCCGACATCGGGCCGCGCAAGACGACGGCCACCGAGCCTCCCGAGTTCTGGATTCCCGCCCCCTTTCACGACATTCCCCAGCTGGGCTCGGATGTGGGGCTGGACCTCAGCCAGTCGCGCGACACCTCGTACCTGCGTGTGCTCGGGCGGATGAAGCCGGGCGTGACGCTGGAGCGCGCGAGCGCGGCGATGAGCGCGGTGGCCCAGCGGCTGGAGCAGGAGTATCCGGTGAGCAACCTGCACTCCGGCATCGTCCTGGTGCCCCTGCGCGAGCAGTTCGTGGGCGACGTGAGGCCGGTGTTGTGGGTGTTGCTGGCGGCGGTGGGGCTCGTCATGGCCATCGCCTGCGCGAACGTGGCCAACCTCCTCCTGGTGCGCGCGGCGGCCCGGCGGCAGGAGATGGCCGTGCGCGCGGCGCTGGGCGCGGGCCGGGGGCGGTTGATGCGTCAGCTCCTCACGGAGAGCGTGCTGCTCGCCGGAGTCGCGGGGGGCCTGGGCGTGTTCATGGCGCGGTGGGGCCTGGACGGACTGTTGAGCCTGGTGCCCGCGGAGATGCTCCGGCTCGACGAGGTCCGCATGGATGGGCGCGTGCTGGCCTTCGCGCTGTGCGTGTCGTTGGGCACGGGGTTCCTCTTCGGCCTGCTGCCCGCGCTCCAGGCGTCGCGTCCGGACCTCAACGGTGTGCTGCGGCAGTCGGGTGGAGGAAAGCTCGCCGGGGGACAGCGCTCGCGCGCCGCGCTCGTGGTGGGCGAGGTGGCGCTCGCGTTGGTGTTGCTCATCAGCGCGGGCCTGCTGGTGCGCACGCTGTGGCGGCTCCAGGACGTGGACCCGGGCTTCCGCAAGGAGGCCGTGCTCACGTGGTCCCTGTCGCTGCCCCAGGACAAGTATCCGGACGAGGCGCGGCAAGGGGCCTTCTTCCAGCAGGTGGTGGAGCGGGTGTCCGCGTTGCCTGGCGTGAAGCACGCGGGCGCCGTGACCGACCTGCCCTTGGGAGGCGCCAACATCTGGTTCGAGGTGCAGGTCGAGGGGCGCCCGCAGGCGACTCCGGAGGAGAACCCGAACGTGGGCTTCCAGGCCGTGAGTCCGGGCTACTTCCAGGCCCTGGGCATCCCGCTGCGTCAGGGGCGGGAGGTGACGTCCGCCGACACGCGGGAGACACAGCAAGTGGTGGTGCTCAACGAGATGGCCGCGCGGCGCTTCTTTCCGGGGACGGACGCCGTGGGCCAGCGTTTGCGGTTGGGCGACTCGAGCAGGCCCTGGCTCACGGTGGTGGGCGTGGTGGGCGATACGCGCTACGACGGGCCGGAGAAGGGCGCGCGCCCGGAGGCGTACGTGCCGGTGCTCCAGCGCTCCTTCTTCTTCATGGCCTTCGCGGCGCACACGGAACTGGAGCCCGCGGCGCTCGCGGCCTCGGTGCGCGCGGCGGTGGCGTCCCTGGACAAGGACCTGCCCTTGAGCACGCTGCGGACGATGGAGCAGCGGGTGGAGGCGGCCACGGCGCGTCCTCGCTTCGTGTCCCTGCTGGTGGCGGTGTTCGCGCTGCTGTCGCTGCTGCTGGCCGGCGTGGGGCTGTCGGGCGTCATGGCCTATACGGCGCGCCAGCGGACGCGGGAGATTGGCATCCGCATGGCATTGGGCGCGGCCCCGTCCGATGTGCTGCGCATGGTGCTGGGACAGGGCATGCGGCTGGCGTTGGCGGGGGTAGTGCTGGGCCTCTTCGGTGCATGGGCGCTGACGCGGGTGTTGTCCAGCCTGCTGTTCGACGTGAGCGCCACGGACCCGATTGTCTTTGGTTCCCTGGCGCTGCTGGTGGCGGGAGTCGCCCTGCTCGCCACGTGGCTGCCCGCGCACCGGGCCACCCGGGTGGACCCACAGGTGGCGTTGCGAAGCGAGTAGCGCCCCGCGTGCGTGGGGACCTACTCCTCTTTCTTGAGGAGGGCGTTCCCCACGGCGCGGAAGTCCTCGAGGTCCAGGTCCTCGCGCCGGAGGACCTCGCAGACGCGGGTGAACCAGGCCTCGAAGCTGTTGAAGGCGGGCTCGGGAGGATTGTTCGGGTCCAGCCACTCGCCTGAGTCCACGTAATGTCCTGTCAGCGTCTCGAAGTCGTTGTCCTCCATGAAGACAGGCAGCTCACCGTTCCTCGGTGAGGTGCGCGTGTAGAAACACCAGCGCGCGGCCTCGCTGCCCAGGTGTGCATCCGCGAAGGCGATGAGGTCCGTGGTGGTGATGTCCCCCTGGTCGTCCCCCACGTCCGTCCCGGCCGGAACCCAGGAGGCCGAGAGCGAGTCGAGCGTCGGTGCCCAGACATGGAATGGGCGATAGGTCTCCCACTTCGCTCCGCCGTCGGGCTGGTACTCAAGGCGCACCTCACGGTGCAGCAGCAGGAACTCGCGGTAGCTGTCCGGGACGGGGAAGGCTGCTTCGACGAACGGCGTGGGGAGTTCCCAGGGGTAGGTGGACAGCAAGGCGGGAAGCGCGTCCACCTCCTCCTTCGTCAGGGGAGCCTCGCGGACCAACCGCCAGCCCCGCTCCTTTGCCCAGGTGTCCATCGAATCCAACAGGGCCTTCAAGTCCTCTCGCCAGGTCGCGCTCGCCATGTCCTGTCCCATTTATCCGCAGGTGTGGCTCGCGGGAAGTCCCTGTCGAACCTCTGCATTCAGGCGAGAATAGGGACCCGGGTGCGACAGCAGACGGAGGCACGTGATGGATAGGGCAGGCGAAACAGGCGTCGACCCCATGACACGGATTTCGGCGCCGCGAGCAGCCTCCTCGCTCAGCCGCACCCGAACGTAAGTCTTGCCCGATGCCCAATCAGTGGTCACCACAACCAGCGTTGCGTCGTGAAGTCGGTCCCATTCGATGTTCGCGTTCTGCATGCCACTCCCCAAGGGATGACACGGACCGGGTGACTCGCGTTCGTCGCTCAGATGGACTCATGTCACACGAGCCCTCCGTGGAAAAAGCGTCCTCTCTTTGATTCTCTCGGGAATAGAAATAGAAGGCCGCGCATGCCTCATGGTGGTGGAACGCGGAATCGCGGCGGAGTGGGTCGTCAGGCAGGTGCATCCCTGGTGTTGTTGCTGTACTGGACGCAGCTCCTCGCGAGCTGCGGGCCCGTAGGCGCCGCCCGCCTCGAAGAGGATGAGACACGCGCGCAGCGCAGGCTGGCACTCTCCATCCAGGCCCAGGACACCAGCCCGCTGGAGGTCCCCTCTGACACGTTGGTGCCGAGCCCTTCGGGCCCCTCCACCGCGACGACGCCCTACAGCGCCGATGTGACGAGCGATGGCGCGGCGACCGTGGCCATCCCGCTCTGGACTCCAGAGGGGCGCGCGGGAATCGAGCCCCACCTGGCATTGACCTACAACAGCCGAGGCCCCGATGGCCCGGTGGGAGTGGGCTTCAACCTGGTGGGCTTGTCCCAGGTGACGCACTGCCCTCGGACGCTCGTGCAGGATGGCGCCGCCCAGGCCGTGGACTTCGGCGCCCCGTGGGGCGATGCGCTCTACTGTCTGGACGGAGAGCGCCTCGTCCTCTTCACGACCTTCAACGCCGAGGGCCTGCCCGAGTTCCGCACCGAGCGCGAGTCCTACGCCAAGGTTGTCATCACCCGACAAGACGCGCAGGGGCGGCCGCGGACCTTCCGCGTCCATACCCGTGAAGGCCACATCCTGACCTTCGGCGAGACAGGCACCCGCACGGACGGCCTGCTGATGTCGACCACGGGCGCCCCCATGGTCTGGGCGCAGACCGTGCTGGAGGACCGGTCCGGCAACCAGATGGAAGTCTTCTACGAGGGCGCGCCCAGCCTCGCGGGAGCAGGCGCGTGGTCCCGCCCCGACCGGATTCTCTACACCCGCTTCGTCGCCCCCGTTGGCAGCGGAGAGACGGACGCCCCCGCGCGGCGCTCGGTGAAGTTCCGCTATGAGACGCGCCCCGACGTCTTCGTGGGATTCACCGCGGGAGACAAGCTGCGCCGGGACTTCCGCCTCTCCAGCCTCGAAATGCGCGGCCCCGACTCGAGCGGCGCTGACGCGTTGCTGCGCACCTATACCCTTCGCTACGAGAACCAGAGCATCACCAAGCGAAGCCTCCTGCGTGAAGTCCAGGAGTGTGATGGCCTTGGCACCTGCAAGCTCCCGGTCCAGTTCGACTGGGAGAAGGGCTCCTGGGAGTTCGAGGAGAAGGACGCGGGCGAAATCCAGGAGACGCTCACGGGTGGAGGGATTCACGCGTTCGGCCTGGGCGCGGGCCGCTTCGGGCTTGGGTATCTGTCCCAGTCCGTCAAGCTCCAGACCGAGACGTGCGGACAATCACCGCAGTTCCCTTGCCAGCCGGGCTTCCCCTCA
This sequence comes from Myxococcus stipitatus, assembly GCF_037414475.1. The sequence goes on from NZ_CP147913.1 coordinate 2,179,455, forward strand.
TACAAGCGGGAGTACTGGCACGACGTGTTCCGCCTGCACGTGCAGAAGGACCCCGCTGTCGAGCAGTGGAGCATCGAACACCCGTACACGAACTCCACGTGGGATACCCTGACGTGCATCCCCCGGCCCGCGCTTCGTCCCGTGGTGGTGGACTGGGACGGGAATGGAAAGTCCAGCCTCGCGTCCCACGCGTGCCGCGCGAGCAGGTACACGGTGGAGTCCAGCCAAGGCCCCGTCGACATCCTGGAGTCTGAGTACGGCTATCCCCACAACGACCTGTATGACTCCGTCTGGGGGAGCTCTCGCAGCGTCTACTGGTTGGACATGGACGGCGATGGTCTCAACGACATGGCCTACATCGGGACCCCGCCGACGGTGTCATCCTCGGACCGCGTGGGAGTCCGGCTGAATGCGGGGAACGTCCGCATGCATACCGCCACGCGGGTCTTCGCGCGGACGGACCTGGGCATCCGCACCGCGGACCTGGAGGGTGCCGGGCGCATGAGCCTGGTGGGCCCGACGGATAGCGACCCCACCTACCTGTGGGCCGTGAGCGCGCCGCCGGGGCAGAACGCGCTCGTCGAACTGCCGACACGGTTCAAGCGACCTTTCTGGTTCGGCGCGCAGTACGAGATTCCCGCCCACAGCTTTTTCGACTTCCTGGACGTCAACGGAGACGGGCTGGCGGACGCGGTCGCCCTGGGCAACGACGGAAGCACCTACTTCGCGCGCATGGAGGTGCAGCTCAACGACGGCAAGCGCGGCTTCGCCGACTCCACCGTCTTGCAGCACTTTCCCATCGCCGACCCCTTCATGGCGAAGCGGACGGGTGACTTCGACGGAGACGGGCGGACGGACATCCTGCTCGTGATGTTGGACGGCTACGTGCGCATCCTCCTGGCGGGCTCTCAAGGCCAGTTCACGGACTTCAAGAACCTCGGGCTGACGGCCGGTGAGGGCCTGAAGTGGATGCAGGTCGTGGACGTCAACGGAGATGGCTTGCTCGACATCACGCGCCGGGTGGGCAACCGGCTGCGCGTCTTCGTGCGCAAGCACGCCTCGGATGTCCTGACCCGGGTGCATGCGGGCACTCAGCTTCCGAGCGGGAATGGCTTGTCGGGGGTCAATCACCAATTCGAGTACAAGTACCTCTCGGACAAGTGCAACCCGGCGGTGACGAACTGCGACCCCTGGGTCTCGCCTCGCGTCTACTCGAGCACCGTCGTGGACGAGGCGGCGGTGAGGCAGGCCCCCGAGACGATGCGGGTCGTCCGTCGGCTCCACTTCAAGGTCAACGACGAGGTGGAACGCAGCTGGACCTATTCCTACAAGGATGGGCGCTACCACGTCCGCGGGCATGGCTGGCTGGGGTTCGCCGAGCGCTCCCGGCTGGATGGAAGGACGTTCGAACTCACGACGACGACCTTCGACAACACGAGCTACCCGCTGTGCGCCAATCCGCTCGCGCAATGCCTGCCGGGCATGGCGCATCAGCCCATCAAGGAGGTGACGCTCACCCCGGTTGAGGTGGCCACGGGACTTCAGGAGCACCGGCGTCGCACGGTGGAGTGGAAGTACCAGGTGTCGACACTCGCCCCCGGCCGCTATCAGCGGTACGTGCGCGCGGTCTCCGAGAAGCTGGAGCTGGTCAAGCAGGGACAGCCCGTCACGCCGCTGGGTGAGTCGGAGCGCATCATCCAACTCGATGCGTACGGGAACACCGTCTCCAGCATCGCGCGAGTGCGGGATGCGAGCAGCACCGAGGAGATCTCCGTCCAGACGACGGGCATCGCGTTCAACGCGGCGCAGTGGGTCTCCTCCGGCGCCTGGACCACCACGCAGAGCTGGGCGAAGTGTGGCCCCACCGCGCCTGAGACGGGTTGCGGAGGAGGCGACCCCGCGTCGGCGCAGGTGACTCGCGTCACCTTCGACAGCCAGGGACGCCCGGCCATCCTGGAGCGGGAACCGGGCAGCCAGGGCGCGGCGGTGGCGCCGAACGTCAGCGACCTCTACCTGAAGACCACCTTCGTCTGGGGCGAGAAGGGCCAGATGACCACGGTGACGCGCGAGGGCGGTGGTCAGTCGCGCGTGGAGTCCACGGCCTATGACACGGTGGACCAGGTCCACCCGCGTCACACGGTGGACGCGGTGGGAGGCGTGACACGCTTCGCCTTCCATCCGGGCCTGGGGGTGCTGGCCCAGAGCGCGGACCCGAATGGAGTCCGGACGCGGTACCAGTACGACGGCTTTGGCCGGGTGAGGAAGTCAGCGCCCTCCTACAAGGCTCCCGCGGAGGTCTGCGACCGGACCGCCACCCAGACTGACTATGAGTGGGACGGGAACCTGCCCCGCGTCCGCACCACGGTGCTCAACCGAGACAATGCGCCCAACCTCGCGTGCGACCGGCCCGACAGCCTTCCCGGGGAGATTCTGACGTCGACCGTTGTCCGATTGGATGCCTTGGGCCGCCCCACGCAGACGTCGACCCAGGACACGACCCTGGTCCGGACCTATGAAGACTTCCGGTACGACGTCTACGGCAACCTGTCGAAGCACTATCTGCCCAGGCTCCAGGCGGAGATTCCCGAGCTCGCGCCGGCGCTCATCACCACCACGCATGACAACTTGCGGCGGCGCCTCTCGCGGCAGCTTCCGGACCAGGGCTCCACGTCGGCCTCCTACACCGTGGCCCCCTACCGGAACTCCACGACGGTGACGAACGCGGATGGACGAAAGACGCAGCGCACCGCCGATCACCGAGGATTGCTGCTGGAGAGCCGGGACGGTGTGGGCACCTCGTTCGAGGCCACCACGACGTACCAGTACGGAGCCTTCAACCGCCTGGTGAGTGTCACGGACGCGATGGGCGGCACCATCACCACCACGTTCGACAAGCTGGGGCAGCCGGTGCGCACCCAGGACCCGAATGCGGGCGTCCGGCTGCGGGCCTACAACGCCTTCGGTGAGCTCAAATGGGAGGCGGATGGGGAAGACACTGACTCGGCCCGCCACGTCACCACGCTCACCCTCGATGCGCTGGGCCGCGCGACTCAATCGCAGACACTGAAAGCGGGCGCATTGAAGGAGCGCGCGACCTTCGTCTGGGACACGTCGCTCCATGGCCATGGGAGACTGGCCAGCACGACGACGGAGGCGCCGGGCACGCCGACCGTCACGACGGTGTATTCCTATGACGCCCTGGGCCGGCAGACGACGCTGGCGCAGCAGGTGGACACTGGACCGATTCTGACGCTCACCCAGACCTTCGATTCCCTGGGCCGGATGGCCACCCTGGCCTATCCGCCCACGAGCGATGGGCGGCAGTTCAAGCTCAAGTATGAGTACACGCCCCGGAGCGAGTTGCTCGCGGTCAAGGACGCGGACTCGGGGCAGGTCTACTGGACGGCGCTGGAGCGCGACGTCTATCGGCAGGTGACGCGTGAGCGATTCGGAGACCAGGTCACCCGCACGCGGCGATACGACGTGATGGGGCGGCTGCGCTACCTCGACGCCAACCGGGGAAGCACCAACGTCCAGCGGCTCATCTACGAGTACTCGAAGGGCGGGAACCTCCAGGCACAGCACGACCACGTTCAACGGTCGACCGAGCAGTTCACGTACGACGCGCTGGACAGACTCGATAGCTGGACGCTGTATCAGCAGTTCAACCGTTGCGTGACGTCCACGTCGACCTTCGCCTACGACGCGGTCGGCAATCTCCGGGAGCGCAACGTCGTCTGGGGCCTGGGAACCTCGGCGAGCTATTCATACAGCGAGGCCGGCGCCACGGGTGGCCCCCACGCCGTGAAGCGCGCCACCTGGGGCGGCACACAGCAGACGTTCGGCTATGACCGGAGAGGCAACCAGAACATCACCCGGAACGCCCAGACGGGCGCGGTGGTCCGAACGTCTGAGTATACCCTGTCGAACCTCCCCTCTCGCATCACCGAGGGGGCCGTGGACATGCGCCTGGCCTACACAGGCTCGGGGACCCGCGCGCTCAAGCGGACCACGCAGGGAGGGACTCCCTACGAGGTCATCTACCTGGGTGGGCTGTATCAGCGCCGCAATGGAACGACGCATGTCTATATGGTGCCAGGCGCGGATGGACTGGCCGCGGAGGTCCAGCGAGTGGACAACACCTCCTCGGAGCAGGTCCGCTATTTCCTGAAGGACCGGATGGGCAGCCCCGACACCGTGGTCGGCCCGGCGGGAGACGTGCTGGAGCGCCACAAGCACGACCCGTTCGGACAGCGTCGCGACAGCGTCAACCTGACACAGGACGCGACGACGCCGTTGTCTGGAGGCCGGGTCAGCTACACGGGACACGAGCTGGATGACGAGATGGGGCTCGTGAACATGCGTGGCCGGATGTACGACCCGCGGCTGGGTCGCTTCCTGAGCCCTGACCCCGTGGTCGGAAACTCGGGCGCGAGCCAGACCCTCAACGCGTACTCCTACGTCATCAACAACCCGATGCGGTACACGGACCCGTCGGGGCTCTATCCCAGCTACGTGTCGTCAACGTACGGCCCGGCCATCGGCGTGGGCGTGGGCATGAGCGTGGCGACCGGATTCCTTCCTTGGGTGCTCTCGAAGCTTCTAGGGTCGGGCACCACTTCCACCATGCGGATGCGGACCGACGACGCGACCGTGTCCCCTTCGCGGCACACCGAGGACGCAGGTGGCGGAGTGGGCACGCAGGTCAACGAGAGTTCGGCGCCCCTGTGGCAATGGGAGTCCGCCGCCGAGATGGCCAATGACTGGGACAACGGCCCTCGCCAGGACTACTACAAGTGGCTCGCGAACGAGATCCAGCCCGGCATGTCGACCGGGTACATGGTGGACCTGGCGTGTCTGACCATCGCGGTGGAAACCGGCGCGGGGACCATGAATCTGCTTCGCCTCGGCGAGGGCGCGGCGGATGGGTCCGTACGCGGGTACTTCGAGGACGCCATGCGGGCGCTGGCGCTGTATGGCACCCTCGCCCAGGGGCTCAGGCTGGCGGTTCCCTCCAGAGCCCCGGCCCCGACCACGCTCAATCAGGCGGGCAAGCCTGCCCTTGCCGCGGAAACCGGGGCCGCGAAGGTTCCGGTCCGAAGCGCCAAGGGGGGCCCGGATGTCCAAGAGGCACGCCTGTTTCGGGAGATCATCCGTGACAAGAAGAACCCAGAAACGCTTCAGGCGATTCTCAAGGAAGTGGACGATCTCACGCGGACAACGGACCTGGAGTACGCGGTGGTCTCCCACCGGGATGGCTCCCGTTGGATTGTCTATGGTGGCCGCGATGGAATCGGCTTCGACCCGAACGTCGTTCGACGAGTGCTACTCCATAGCCACCCACTCAAGACACCTGTGCGCGGGCCGTCGCCGGAGGACCGCATCATGTTGATGCTGTTCAATCAAACGAGGTCATACCTGCTCGAAGCGGACCTTCCGGCACCAGGAAACGTTTCAATGTTCAGGACGCAGTAGAGAACGGGCTGCGGCGGCAAGCGGTCTTGAATGGAGGCTCGTGACGGATATGGCACGTGAAACAGGTGGAGACGGACGAGCACGGGAGCAGCGGGCGCTTCAGGTCCTTGACCATCCGGAAACGGCGATTCCGACCCAACGAGTCTCGCATCCAATGCTTCGCATCTGGGAGTACCCATGGCGAGGCAACTATCGCTCATGGCTGCTTTGGACCGCCGGGCGGAGACCAAACAATACGTTCCCGAGAGTCCGACGCGTCGTCTGGGATCGCATGTCATCTGTGCCCGCCTCGCCAGAGAGTGCCCATGAACACGAGGGCGACGCAGCCGAGCCCCGGCTCCTGGTCACCGATGCGGACGTGCCTCGTGAGCCATGGAACCAACTCGTCGCGGAAGTGGAAGCGTTGCGCATTCCGGCATTCAACTTCGGCGAGTCCAGGGTGGGGACCGACGGCGTTCGCTACGGAGTTGAGTTCAAGAACTTCAGCCGGACCTTGCGTTTCGACTGGTGGTACAAGCCGCCCAAGGGCTGGGAGGAGTTCGCGGATTGGGTCACGAAAGCCATCGACCTGTTCGAGACAAGCCTTGCAGCCTCAGATACGGGCGAAGAGCGTTGACGCGGTGCCCTGAGGGCCAGCGTTCGGTTCCTTTGCAGTCATGATTCGATATTCAAGAGCGAGGTCGGTCGTGCGTCGTGAGTCGAAGTCCGGGTTGGCGGTGTTGGGCGCGGCCCTGGGATGCCTCTTCGCGCTGGTGGGCTCGCCCGCCCTCGCCATGTGCCCCAACCCTCCGCCTCCCCCCACCTCGTGCGTCAATGCGAATGGCTGTTTCGGGATGACGGAATGCATCGACTACCCGACGTGTGGTTCGTTCACGGGAGTCTCGAAGGTCTCGTGTACGGTCTGCGGAGTCCAAGGCCATGTCCGGTGTGACTCGGAGGGCGAACTCATCCCGGGCACGTGCTCGGCCTACGGGCCGGAGAAGTGCGACGCGTGCGACAACGACGGCGACTCATTGATTGACGAAGGGCTGGATGGCGGTCCCCTGACAGGAGGCGCGTGTGATCCGCTCTCCAACGGATGTACGGGGACGCTCACCTGCAACGGGGGCCAGTTCCAGTGCGCCATCCCCGCCGGGACTCGCAGGGTGTGTGATGAGCCGAAGTATGGCTGCGAGAACGCCACCGCCGCGTGCCAGCCCGACGGGACCCATGGCCCCTGTCAGCCAGCCCTGACCACCCAGGAGAAATGCAATGGCTGTGACGACAACAGGGACGGCGTCGTCGACAACCTGCCCGGCCAGGGAACGGGGACACTGACGCAGGAGTGCCGGACCTCGGGGGGCACGTGCGCGGGCTCGGTGCAGACGTGCATCGTCCAGAACACAGGCAGCGCATGGGGACAGT